>NZ_JBWXVA010000001.1:0-392874 GCF_059901235.1 Fructilactobacillus sp. X3R2C1 | reverse complement strand
GGTTCTAAGTCTGATTACAGTACAAAGAACGAAATTGCCAGCTTAGAGGCCCAAGGTTACGAATTAGTCACTGACGGCTATCCAAATGGGTATGAATTTAATACCGATAATCCAACCTTCAAGGTTGTCTTGAAACACAAGATGAAGACGGTTACCCCTGACAATCCAGGAAACCCAGGTGAACCAATTGATCCAAATAACCCAACTGGACCAAAATATCCTGATGGAACTAGTAAAGATAACTTAACCAAGTCAATTACGAGAACTATCCACTACGTTTACGCTGATGGTAGTAAAGCAGCTGATGATCAAGTAGAAACCGTTACTTTCACCAGAACGGCAACCTTTGACGAAGTAACTGGCAAGTTAACTTACAGTAACTGGACTTCAACTAACGCTGTCTTTGGACAAGTTGATTCTCCAGCAATCACGGGCTACACTCCAGATAAAGCAAGTGTTGGTTCCGAAACTGCCACTGCTGATACACCTGACGGAAGTGTTACCGTTACGTACAATGCAAACGAACAAAAAGCAGTAGTTAACTATGTTGACGAAGATAACGGTGATGCCGTTCTTCATACTGATGACTTAACTGGTAAGTTTGGTAGTAAATCTGGTTACTCAACCAAAAATGAAATTGCCACTTTAGAAGCTAAGGGCTACGAGTTGGTATCCGACGGATACCCTGCTGATGGCTTTACTTTCAACACTGACAATCCAACCTTTACCGTTGTTTTGAAACACAAGATGAAGACGGTTACGCCAGATAATCCGGGACAACCAGGTCAACCAGTTGATCCAAATAACCCAACTGGACCGAAGTACCCAGATGGAACTAGTGTAAATGATCTGACTAAGAACATTACAAGAACCGTTCACTACGTTTACGCTGATGGTAGTAAAGCAGCTGATGATCAAGTTGAAACGGTTACGTTTACAAGAACGGCCACCTTTGACGAAGTAACTGGTAAGTTAACTTACAGTGACTGGACTTCAACTAACGCTGTCTTTGGACAAGTTGATTCTCCAGCAATCACGGGCTACACTCCAGATAAAGCAAGTGTTGGTTCCGAAACTGCCACAGCCGACACGCCAGACGGATCTGTAACCGTTACCTACAATGCCAATGAAGAACAGGCTCGTGTTCAGTACATTGATCAAGATGACAACAACCGAGTTATTAAAACTGATAGCTTAAACGGTAAATTTGGTTCTAAGTCGGATTACTCTACTAAGGCTGAAATTGCTGATTTAGAAAGTCAGGGTTACGAGTTAGTCACTGACGGTTATCCAAATGGCTACGAATTTAATACCGACAACCCAACTTTCAAAGTTATCTTTAAACACAAGATCAAGACGGTTACGCCAGATAATCCGGGACAACCGGGACAACCAGTTGATCCAGATAACCCAACAGGACCAAAGTACCCAGACGGAACTGGTGTAAATGACTTGACTAAGAACATTACCAGAACAGTTCACTACGTTTACGCTGACGGTAGTAAGGCCGCTAACGATCAAGTTGAGACTGTTACCTACACTCGGACCGCAACCTTTGACCAGGTTACCGGCAAGATTATCAGTTACGGCGACTGGACTACTAAGAATGCGGTCTTTAGCTCAATTGATTCTCCTGAAATTACGGGATTTACTCCTGATAAAGCAACTGTTGGTTCACTCACCACTTCCCCTAATTCAGAGAATTCAACTGATACGGTTACCTACACTGCTAACGATGAACAGGCTCACGTTCAGTATATTGACCAAGATGATGGCAATAGGGTTATTAAGACTGATAACTTAACTGGTAAATTTGGTTCTAAGTCAGACTACAGTACGAAAGATGAAATCTCTAAACTAGAAGCTCAAGGTTACGAATTAGTCACTGACGGTTATCCAAATGGGTATGAATTTAATACCGACAACCCAACTTTCAAAGTTATCTTTAAGCATAAGACCAAGACGGTTACGCCGGACAACCCTGGCAACCCAGGACAACCAGTGGATCCAAATAATCCAGATGGACCTCATTATCCTAATGGAACTGGTGTAAATGACCTGACTAAGAACATTACCAGAACGATTCACTACGTCTATGCTGATGGCAGCAAAGCTTCCGATGACAAAGTTGAAACGGTTACGTTTACAAGAACGGCAACTTTCGACCAAGTTACTGGCAAGATTATCAGCTACGGCGACTGGACTACTAAGAATGCGGTCTTTAGCTCAATTGATTCACCAGCCATTACGGGCTACACCCCTGATAAAGCTAGTGTTAGTTCTGAAACTGCCACCGCTGATACACCTGACGGAAGTGTTACCGTTACTTACAACGCTAACGAAGAAAAAGCACAAGTTAACTACGTCGACCAAGACGAAGGTAACAAGCTTATTTATAGCGATGCTTTAACTGGTAAGTTTGGTAGTAAGTCTGGTTACACTACGAAGGACGAAATTGCTAAACTAGAAGCTCAGGGCTACGAGCTAGTATCCGACGGATACCCTGCGGATGGCTTTACTTTCAACACTGACAATCCAACCTTTACCGTTGTTTTGAAACACAAGATGAAGACGGTTACGCCAGATAATCCGGGACAACCAGGTCAACCAGTTGATCCAAATAACCCAACTGGACCGAAGTACCCAGATGGAACTAGTGTAAATGATCTGACTAAGAACATTACAAGAACCATCCACTACGTTTACGCTGATGGTAGTAAAGCTGCTGACGATCAAGTTGAGACAGTTACCTACACTCGAACTGCAACCTTTGATCAAGTAACTGGCAAGATCATTAGTTATGGTGACTGGACTACTAAGAATGCTGTCTTTAGCTCAATTGATTCACCAGCCATTACGGGATATACTCCTGATAAAGCGACGGTTGGTTCCGAAACTGCCACTGCTGACACACCAGACGGAAGTGTTACTGTTACCTACAATGCCAACGATGAAAAGGCTCAAGTTGAGTACATCGACCAAGACAATGGTAACGAGGTTATTCATACTGATGGTTTAAACGGGAAATTCGGTTCTAAGTCGGACTACAGTACGAAGGACGAGATTGCTAAATTAGAGGCCCAAGGATATGAACTTGTATCTGACGGATTCCCAGGTGATGGCTACACCTTCAATACCGATAACCCAACTTTCAAGGTTGTTTTGAAACACAAGACCAAGGAAGTTACACCTGATAACCCAGGAAACCCAGGTCAACCAGTTGATCCAAACAACCCAACGGGACCAAAGTATCCTGATGGAACCAGCAAGAATGACTTGACCAAGACCATTACGAGAACGGTTCACTACGTTTACGCTGATGGTAGCAAGGCTTCAGAAGACCGCATTGAAACGGTTACGTTCAACAGAACCGCAACCTTCGATGAGGTTACTGGCAAGGTAACTTACAGTAACTGGACTTCAACTAACGCTGTATTTGGTTCAATTGTTTCACCAACAATTACCGGATACACCCCTGATAAGGCAACGGTTGGTTCAGAAACTGCCACGGCTGACACGCCAGATTCAAGTGTCACGGTTACCTACAACGCCAACGATGAAGTTGTTCACATTAACTACGTTGACCAGGATAAAGGTAATGCCCTTATCACTAGTGATACCGTTAACGGTAAGTTTGGTAGCAAGGCCGATTACAGTACGAAAGATGAAATCGCTAAGTTAGAAGCTCAAGGATATGAATTAGTATCCGACGGTTACCCAAGTGATGGCTTTACCTTTAATACTGATGGTCCAACCTTTACGGTTGTGCTCAAACACAAGACTAAGGAAGTTACTCCAGACAATCCAGGAACTCCAGGTCAACCAGTTGATCCAAACAATCCAACTGGACCGAAGTATCCTGATGGAACTAGTAAGACTGATCTCACTAAGAACGTTACTAGAACCATTCACTACGTTGATAAGAATGGTAACAAGTTAGCTGATGATGTGGTTCAATCAACTACCTTTACTAGAACGGCAACGTTTGATCAAGTTACTGGTAAGGTAACTTACAGCGCATGGACGACTAAGAGTGACGTATTGAGTGGAGTTAACTCGCCAGTTATCAATGGTTACTACACTAACACTGCTTCAGTTGGTCAAGAAACGGTTAACGCCGATTCTAACGACTCCGAAGTAACGGTCGTTTACTACGCATTAGGTCACTTAGTTCCTGATGTTCCGGGCAGTAACCCAATCATTTATCCAAATGATCCAAACAACCCAAGTGATGCCGGTAACCCAATTATCCCTGACATTCCTGGATACACTCCAGTTGATAAGAACGGGAACAAGTTGGTACCTGGCACTCCTTATCCGATTGATCACAATGATTTAGGGAAAGATACCCCAATTCATTATGTGAAGAATGCTGAACCAGAAACTCCGGTAACTCCAAACAAACCAGAGAAACCTTCAGTACAACCGGAACCAACTAAGCCAAGTGCACCAAAGGAAGTTCCGGCCGCACAACCGGAAGCTCCGAAGGCTAAGCAGGCCCCACAAACTCCTACTAAAGCACCGGCTCAACCAGCTAAACCACAAGCAAAGCAAGTTCCAGCAGCTAAGCCAGCTAAAAAGTCTGAAAAGAAGACGACGTTACCACAAACTGGTCAAAGTTCTGATAGCTTCTTAAGCCTGATTGGAACCATGCTGCTGTCACTTCTCAGCTTCTTTGGCTTAGGGAAATGGTTTAAAGACCGAAAAGAAACCAAGTAAGTTTGTGATTTAAAAATATGCGAGATTAATAAGTTTAAAGGCTAACATCCATTTTGGGTGTTAGCCTTTTTATATATTTTTAATAATTAAAAAATTCAGCAATTTATTAAGAAATAAATAAATTGCTGAAAACGTGTTGGTACTAGCATAAGGTGATTTAGATTTGAAAATTCACAACCTGAATTACCTAATTAATTGACGAGTTTGATAAACAGAATGATTGAGTTATCGTATTTTTTATGTATAATAAGTCTCCGTAATAATGAATAATAAGTGTAGTTTGTGATTTATTATTTTGTAACCGCCAGGGTACTAAGGAGTGTTTATTTATGTTTAGGGATTCAAAGAAACATTTTAAGATGTATAAGTCTGGGAAACGGTGGATGGTTGCCGCCCTTGTCACCACTTTCACAATCGGTGGAATGACACTTGGGGCAAACGCCGACACCACTGCTACTCAGGCCAATGCAGGAACCGTTCCGTCTGAACAAAAAGCAGACCAGACGAGTACGGCGACGCAACGGGGAACCACATCATCTAATCAAAATGATGTCAATCCAAGTAGTTCAGACCAAGCTGTCAGTGCAACAGATGGTCAGACAAAGGATAACCAGAGTCAAACAGCTGATTCGCAAAAGCAGGCGGATCAAGCAACTCAACCAGCGACTGATTCACAAACTCAGACGCAAAATGACCAGTCGAAACAGGATGATAGTAAACAAGAATCACAATCATCCACGAATAATTCTAATCAAGCAACTCAGGACCAGAAAACTGAGCAATCATCACAAGATAGTAAAACTGATCAATCGAAGACTGACCAGTCCAGTGATGTAAAGAAGCAGACTGAGAACCAACCAAGTGATACTTCTGATAATCAAAATCAGACCCAGGATTCATCAAACCAAAATGATGCAACAGCTAAATCCGATTCACAAACTGATCAGACAAAAACTGATAATCAGAAGAATCAAGGAACTGATACCCAAGCCAAACCAGATGATACTAATCAGGCTAAAAACGATGACACCAAAAAGGCTAATCAACCTAATCCTGATGTTGCCAGAAATAATCAACAAATGAACACTGACACCACCAGTGACAGTAGTACGTTACCAAAAGGTATCAACATCACAAGTGACGAATCTCCGGACAATACTAACTTTAACCAGTTTGGGAGTATGTCAGTTCGAACCGACATTAATATTACCGATGCTGACGCTACCATCAATGCTGGTGACAGAATCGTCTTTAACATTGCCAACAGTACTGATCCGGGTAGTGATGTCATGATGAAAAAGGTTATTGATTGGAATAAAATTACAATGACTGGTGGATCGGAATATGGTCACTTAGAATTTGATCCTAACACGGGTCAAGCTTATTACATTTTCGATAAGAATATTGCTTTCACAACGGGTTCGTTCTCGTTTACTTTGAACATTCCGTTTCAAGCTGACCCAACTGTTCCACTAGTTGGAGTTAACTTTTCAACTGAGTTTCAGCAGGGTAATTCCACTTATTTGATAAACAAATTTTACTATGGATACGTTGCTTCTAATAATAATCAACCATCACCTGACCGTGTTCAGGCACCCAACTTGGGAGCAGGAATAGGTGGAGTTGGATTTGCTGGTGTTGGTCCAAATTATGATGGACCTACTGCTAATAATCCGATTTCAGTTCCTACTTATGGTGATGCAATCTATGATCCAGCCAAGGGTGATCAACCTAGCTTTACTAATATCCTTTATCCCAATCAAGATCCAGACCCTAATCTAAATAACCTAACTGGCAGAACCTGGACCGTTGACATTCAGGGTGACGGGGCTTCGTTTGATTTAAACGGACTTCGGTTTGGAATTCCTAAGGCAGGAACTCCTTATACACCTGGATGGGCCGGACAGTATGCTGGTCAGTGGATTACGCTAGACCAGTTGAGACAAGTCTTGCCTGGCGTTCAGGTTCAAGTTGACCAAATTGATGCGAACCATGCTAGATTATCGATTACTTTCCCAGATGGGGTAACCATTCAATACTTACAGTTTACTGGTAATTTTATTGCTCCTAATACTGGTGGCAGATATTCCGTTAACTTTGGTTATCATGATGATCAGGGAACTTCGAGAAATAATAGTATTCCCATGGGTTTTGTTTACCAAACTAATGACCAACAAGGTTTCTTCCCATCCATCACGGCCAGTGATAAGTCATTAAATGCTGATACCTTCAACATTAACAACTTAGACAGCTACTTGTTAGAAGGTGTAAGTTCAAGTGATGTTCAAGACGGAACCAGCGATAAAGTTGAAATCTCCGATGATGCCGCTTTAAGAGAAGCCATTACTAACAAGCAAGCTGGTGTCTATAACGTGACTTATAAGACAACCAATTCGAAAGGATTGACGAGTTATAAGACGGTTAGTGTCACGGTCGTTCTCAGTCAAGCAATTACAGACTCAACTACTGGAACATTTACCATTCATTACGTTGATCAAAATGGTAATACCCTCCAACCAGATAAGGTCATTATCGCGCACTTCACCCGGACTGGTCAAAGAGACCCATTGACAAATCAGGTTATTAGCTGGGATAAGTGGACAAGTACCGATAACACTTATGACATTCCATCACCAAGTGTTGACAATATGACTCCTGATCAAAAGTCAGTTAGCGGAACCATTAGTCCTGACGAAAATAAGTCGGCAAACGTTGTTTACGCTCATAATACTGAAACCACTACGGAATCAACGGATGCAATTCAAACCGTTAACTATGTTGATGAAAGTGGAAAGGAATTAGCTCCATCAAAGACTGTTACGGCTCACTATACCCGAACGATTACTAAGGATGCAGTGACTGGTAAGGTTATTAAATTTGGAGAATGGACCACAACTGATGACACACATATTGATATCAAGTCACCTGTTATTCCTAACATGTATCCAGATATAACTGAAGTTAGTGGTACGTTGTTACCAACTGATAATAATGTTATTAACGTTACTTATTATCCACAAATGAAAGGTGTAATTCAGAACGCAACTGGTCAAAGGGTCATTAACTACGTTGATCAAAATGGAAAACAAGTGGCTCCGTCAAAGAAAGTTCATGTCTTATTCATTCGTAATGGAACTGAGAATATGTTGACTGGTGAAACTACTTGGGATGCATGGACCAGCTATAGTGATCCTAACTACGATATTGCTTCACCAGAGATTGCCAACATGACGCCTGACCAAAATTCAGTTAGTGGCACGATTGTGCGTGGAGAGAATGATTCAGTAAACGTTGTTTACACGCATAATACCCAAGCGGTAACAGATGAAGCTACTGGTCAAAAGACCATTAATTATGTTGATCAAGATGGAAAACAAGTAGCACCATCAAAGACGATTACCGCCCACTTTACTCGAACTGGAACCAAAGATCTGGCAACTGGCGAAGTTACATGGAACGATTGGACTAGTGATGATGATACTTACAGTGTCAATTCACCGAAAATTGCTAACATGACGCCTGACCAAAGCTCGATTAGTGGCACGATTGCTCGTGGAGAAAATGACTCAGTTAACGTTACTTATACTCATAATACTGAGGCAGTTTCGGATGAAACAACTGGTCAAGTTACAATTAACTACTTGGACCAAGATGGCAATCAAGTAGCACCATCAAAGACGATTACGGCTCACTTCACTCGAACTGGAACCAAAGATTTGGCAACGGGTGAAGTCACATGGAACGATTGGACGAGTGATAACAACACTTACAATGTTAAGTCACCAAGTGTTGCTAACATGACGCCTGCTCAAAGTTCAGTTAGTGGGACCATTGCTGCTGGTGATGATACTTCAAGAGAAGTTATTTATTCTAAGGAACAAACCGGTGAAATTAACCCAACACCAAATCATCCTGAGGACCACAATGGTGGAAACCCAACGGAACCAGAGAATCCAACTAATGGAAACAATGGTGAAAGTGAGAACAACGTTGAACCAAATACACCAAACAACAATGGTGGAAATGGTACAATGACACCAAATGATCACAATGGCAATGCGGTTCCTGAAAGTAATGGAAGTTCAAATAAGAACAACTCGAATTCTTCAGAAACAACCGCCCCCGAATCCTCTACTTCAGAAAATAATCCCCATGTTAAGTCACAAAAACATGAGACTAATGAAGCTAAGGAAAATGCAACCAACACTAATAAGAAGGGTGAGTTGCCACAAACTGGTCAAGAAGATAACAGTTTCCTAAGTGTCATTGGAATTATGTTACTTTCAATTCTTGGTATCTTTGGATTAGGGAAATGGTTTAAAGATAAAAAAGAAACCAAATAAGCTTTAAATTGAATGGTCGACATCTATGAAATGGATGTTGGCCATTTTTTTATGGCTAATTTATGAAAAGTTATTTAACAAAAGCCGAGTTTAATCAAACTTTTAAAATTAATTTGGTGCGGGAATAAAAAAATTTTTGCAAATATTTTTGTGAATTTTACTCACACAAAATCGGTCAAAAAAAGAATTGACAGTAGATAAATTGTGAACGATTGGATAAGACTTGTGTTATTTTAATCAATTAATTAAATAAGAAACGTTTTTTGGCAATATTAGCTATAATTACCGGCAAATCAATGATAAATTGACTAATCATTCGTAAGAGGAAATTTAAATATCGGAAATTCGATAAAAATTACGGGTTGCTAGATTTCGCACGCTATTTTTACGTAGTAATTATTATTTTATAAACCCTCTCTGCTAGTACGTTTTACAAACATTGTGAAACATATTAAAAGGTTGATTGCTGACATCAGCGTGTTTACAATGTCAATTGTGAATATATAAACAGCAGTTTTGCTATATATTCTGATAATTCACAAGATGTATTTTAGAACGAGAGGGGAAACCTTATGCAGAACAATACCAAGAAACATTACAAGATGTATAAAGCCGGAAAGCGGTGGATGGTCGCAGCCATTGTGACCGTCGCTACCGTCGGAGGATTGACGGTTGGCGCAAGCGCTGATACTAACGGTCAATCTAATAATAATAATCACAATATACAAATTATTCAAAAGGCAGCGTCCAGTCAACCAGTAAAGGGTGACCTAGTCACGACGTCTGCTCAATCGCAACCAGAAAATCAAAGTAAGTCGAATCCAGCCGTAACTCAAACGCAGGATAATGCGGCTCAAGCTAATACTAATCAGACCACTGGGACAGCTCCAATGGTCAGTGCTCAACCAGGACAAACTGATTCATCTAAACCGACGACTAACACTGCGCAGGTGGACCAATCGTCAGCAAAGAATGGTAACGGTCAAACCGAAAGAGCAGCTCAAACAAATTCACAACCGACTAACAACCAAGCCACTGCTAGTCAGAACGATGCGCAAAGCAAAAATCAATCGACTCAACCAGAGCCAAATAACGGCCAACAAAACGCAACTGACCAAAAGACTGCCCCAGCACCCGCTAATCAAGCTAGTCAAAAAACTGATAATCAAGGTGCCAATTTTAATAAACAAGTAGTTGCTCCAGAAAAGCAAGCACCGAAAACCACCAATAATGCTCAAACTAACCAACCAGCGGTAATTAATCAACAAGCAAAACAGATAACTAAAAACGTTCAGTTTAGCGATAAGGTTTATAACATAACGGCGGGTGCCATTGATGTTATGAAAGGTCAGCCGGTTCCGACTGATCCCGCTGACTACAGTATTACTGCTAGTGTAAATGGCACTCCATTAACGGTTACTTCCATCGATGTTTCAGATGTTAATAATGAGGTTCCTGGAACATACAAGTATGGTTTTACCCTTTCTGATGGAAGTGTTTGGACCACTGGAATTGTCCAAGTGGTTAATTTTACCGCTAATAATCTTGTCGTCTATCAAGGAAATCCAACTAATATTGATTTTTCCGATCCAGATAGTTATGACGCAATTATGGGAAACCCAACATGGCCTAGCATGGCCATTTGGGGTGTCTATGGTGGTGTAGATGCCAACAAGCCAGGAACTTATCACGTCATAATAATGGGTACTAGTGATCCTAATGGTCCGCAACTCAATAGAACTGTCACCGTTGTTCCCATTCCCGCTGACGCGATTACCGGTCACGATATCAGCATTCGAATTGGGCAAGCCGTTCCAGACGACGCTAAATCCTATGGTGCGACCGCTCTGAACCCAGATGGCAGTCCAGCAACGATTACTGGGATTGACACTTCTAAAGTCAATAACACTAAGGCGGGAGATTATCCGGTTGTTATCAGTGCGTCAAACGGTTTAACCAAGACGGTCTACGTTCACGTACTCTTTAACCACACGAGTTTAAGTGCGCATAACCTGACTATCTACACTGGCGACCAGGTTCCAACTGACCCAGCTGCGTATGACGCTAAGGCAACCGATTATGATGGTAATCCGGCTAAAATCACTAAGATTGATGTGTCGAAGGTAAATAATCAGGTCCCTGGAGTATATCCAGTTTGGATTCACGCTGATAATGGTGAAACACTCGGTGTCACCGTCACGGTCGTTAAAAGTCGGATTAGCATTGCCGCTCATGGAACCAGCATCAGAATTGGGAGACAGGTTCCAACGTGGCCAAGTGCATATGGTGCTAAAGCAACCTACAAAAACGGGAAGCCCGCTAAGATTACCAAGATTGACATTTCAAAGGTTAATGACCAAATCCCTGGTGATTATCCAGTCACCATCACTTCAGATAATGGCGAAAGTATCACTGTCACGGTTACTGTTTTAAAGAATCACACGCGCTTAAGTGCTAACAACATCAAGATTTACGTTGGTCAAAAAGTTCCAACCGACCCAGCAGCTTACGATGCTCAAGCAACTGATTACGACGGCAATCCAGCCCAGATCACAAACATTGACGTATCCAAAGTAAACAATGAGGTTCCTGGCGTTTATCCGGTAACGATTACCGCCAACAATGGTGAAAAACTGGGTGTCACGGTTACAGTACTCCCTGACGAAGCAACGTTAGTGGGACACGGATTAACCATTTACGTTGGTGATCAGGTTCCAACTGACCCACAAGCTTATGGTGCCAGTTCCACTAACACAGACGGTACAGAAGCAAGTATCACTAACGTCGATACTTCCAAGGTTAATAATAAGGTGCCGGGTCAATATCCAGTGGTCATTACTTCATCGAATGGCAAGAAATTGGTAGTAACAGTGACCGTCTTAGCTGATAAGACAACCCTTGAGGGTCATGGAATCACCATTCACGTTGGTGATCTAGTTCCTACCAATGCCGCTGCCTACGGTGCTAGAGCAACTAACGCTGATGGTACGGAAGCAACGATCACAAGCATTGACACCTCGAAAGTTAATAACCAAGTTCCTGGTCAATACAAAGTTATCATTACCGCTTCAAACGGGGACACATTGGTAGTAACGGTCACGGTTTTGGCTAAGAATGCACCAACCCCGAACCATCCAAGCAACAATGGTGGTAACGGCACTAACCCGATTACACCAAGTCATAACGGTGGCAACGGTAATGGTGGCAGTTCGGTAACTCCAAACCAACCAAGTGGCAATTCTGTCATGCCAGGTCAACCAACTAACAATGGTGGATCTGCGGTAGTTCCAAATAATGGCAGTCAGACCGGTACACCAGAAGCTTCAACGAAGCAGAACGGTAGCCAAGTAGTCGAACCGCAAAGTACGCAAGCCATTCATCAGGCTTTCAATTCTTCAGAAAAGAATGCTAAGCAGAATTCCAAGAACTTGCCACAAACTGGTGAGAACGACTCGTTAATTCTCGAGTTAATCGGTCTTGGCTTTATTGTTTCAGCAATGGCTTTGGCACTTCATGATTTAAAACATCGGGTCAAATAACTCGGTATCATTGTTAAATACGAGAAGTTTGAAAAATTTGTTTAATTAAAGTAAATTAGTTCAAAAAAATAGCCTTCAGGAATTTCCTGAAGGCTATTTTCATTGAGCCCACTTCGTCACTAGCGAGTGGCCCACGGTCACGATTGGTTGATAACTTAAGACTTGATTGGTCTTGGTGTTATACAGCACGTCACCCAGCTTGTCGACGTTGTCACCGCCGTTTTGGTTGTACTTGGTTGCGTACGTGACGATGACGCGAATCTTTTTAATCGTTTCGGGACTGTTGGGATTGTCGTACATCTGTAGTCCGACCATTTTACTCTTGACTCCCATGCTTTTGACCTTATCCTTGGTCTGTTTGTTACCTTGTTTACCAAAGACCCTTTGGTTGCTGGCGTAATTGGGTCCGATGAGTCCAGCTTCCTTTAGGACTTGGGGACGTGCCAGAAATTGATCGTCGTTGTCGTAGGTATAGAAAATCTGGAAGAATTCGTTTAGGTTCTTGTAGGTCGTGTCAGCCATGTGTTGGTTTTGCAGAATACTGCCGGCCTTTTGATTGTCGGTGTTTAAAAGGCGATTCTTATAACGCTTGTTTAGGGAGTTAAACCGTTGGTTGTACGTTTTCTGCTCGGCAGAAAGAGTGGCCTGATTGGTTTTAACCTGAGTATTAATGGTGTCATTATGAATCATCAGGGTGAAGATGGCGAGGAGCAAGACGACAATGATTACGAACATGATTGCTAGAACACTGACGTTTTTATTGAGGTGAAATTTGTTGTTTTTAGCCATTGATTTCTTGACCTCCTAACGCCACGAACGTGCTGGTCCATGAAGTCCCAACGAGGGTCGTCTTTCGTTTCTTAACGTTGTAGTTAACGACGTAATTCAAGACGTTTGGCTTCTTATTCTTCCTTGAGGCAAAGGTAATGGTGATCATCGAGTTGTAGGATTGAGACTGGCTGTCGTAACGAGCGTTGTTGACGGAGACGTCCTCAATCTTTTGGTTTAGGTATTTTTTATTGTGTCCCTTGGTACTTAGAACCGTTTTAGTAAAGGCTGGATCGAAACGATCCTTTTTGAACTGCTTGCTAACGGCTTGGCGCTGTTTGCTTGATTTGGCCGTGTATGCCATCTTCATGGCCTTTTGGTAGACCTGGTCGTTATTTTTCTGAATGGCCGTGATGTCGACACCAGTCTGGTGCTGCTTTTGAACTTTTTGCGCGGTCTTTTTGGCGTTTAACGTATTGGTTTCCTGCCGGGTTGTCCTAATCTTGGTCATAAGTTGTTGGTTTTTAGCCTTGGCGTGATGAGTTGAGACTAACAGGCATCCTATCAGGATCACTAAGACGAAGATGATGCAGGATGCAACCGTCACACAAACTAGGTTGACGTCATGTTTGGACTTGTTCATAAAATACCCTCGAATTCTGGAAAATGTAGTTACGTTAATTATAGCGGCTTTCCGTGAGAAGTGTAAATCAAATTTCCGTTAAGTTTCATTGGTTCTAAAGTTGTGATAAATTGTTAAGCAAAATATTTTCCCTGAAATTTCATTCCATGTAAAATTATAGGTAAGGAAGTGATAAGAAATGGCTAAAGTAGCTGTACTTGTAACTAATGACGTTGAAGATGTTGAATTGACTTCACCAGTCGAAGCATTGAAAAAAGCTGGTCACGATATTACGATCATCGATAAGAAGGCTGGCGAAGAGATCACTGGTAAACACGGACACAAGACCAAGGTTGACGCTGGAATTGCCGATGTTATGCCGGAAAGTTTTGATGCTTTGCTAGTTCCCGGTGGCTTTTCACCAGATCAACTGCGGGGTGACCCACGGTTTGTTAAATTTGCGAGAAGTTTCTTGTTAGCTGACAAGCCAACGTTTGCGATTTGTCATGGTCCCCAATTGTTCATGCAAACTGGACTAGTTAAGGGTCGTACCATGACCGCTTATAAGACGGTTCAAACTGATATTTACTACGCTGGTGCCATTGTGAAAGATGAACCGGTTGTAAAGGATCATCACTTGATTACGAGTCGAACACCGGATGATTTGGATCAGTTCAACGCTGCCATTGTCGAAGACTTAATTTAAACTAGCAATAGTAAAAATGCTTTACGTATTTAATTACGTAAAGCATTTTTTAATTATGGGTGGTAAACGATTTGGCCGTTAACAAAGGTCATGAGGTTCTGCGCGTCGACTTGCTTGCCAATAAACGGCGAATTAATTCCCTTTGATTTCATGTTTTTGGTTGTAATTTGATGCGGCGCATTTAAATTCCAGACTGAGAAATTGGCGTGATTACCAACCTTGATTTGGTTTTCTTTTGAGAGCTTGAAGGAGGCGGTTGGCTTGCTACTCATCCATTCTAATAGTTGACTCAGAGTCACCTGGCCGGTTTTAACCAGTCTGGTGTACAGCAGTGGGAAGGCCGTTTCGGTGCCGGTGATCCCGAAAGCCGCATCGTTAAAAGAATTCCCCTTGTCAGAGACGGTGTGAGGAGCGTGGTCGGTCGCAATCATGTCGATGGTGCCGTCAAGCAATCCATCTAGTAACGTTTGCCGGTCTTTTTTGGTTCTCAGTGGCGGATTCATCTTGTACATGGGGTTGTCACTGGTAATCATGGAATCGTCTAATAGCAAGTGATGGGGAGAGACCTCAGCGGTGACGTGCACGCCATCCGCTTTAGCCCGTCGAATCAGTTCCACGCTGCGCGCTGTTGAGACGTGACAGACGTGGTAGTGGACGCCACTCACACGTGCGAGTTCAAGGTCGCGGGCTAGTTGACTGGTTTCCGTCACTTCGGAAATACCCGTTAGGCCTAGTTTTTTAGCTGTTAATCCTTCATTAATGACGCCGCCGTTCATTAACGAGCGGTCTTCGACGTGGGCAGCCAGAGGCAATCCAGTTTGAGCGATCTTTTTCATGGCCTCGTACATGGTCTGGGCGCTCTGAATCCCAATCCCATCGTTACTGAAGGCTACGGCTCCAGCCTGTTTCATCTCGGCAAAGTTTACGAGTTGGTCACCACGTTCGTTGTAGGTCACGGGGGCGAACTGTTTCACATTGACAACGCCCTGTTGTAGGTTATGTTCAATCATTGATTTTAGTTTATCAGGAGTATTGGGGACGGGCATGACGTTTGGCATGGCACAAACGGTCGTGTAACCACCGTGAGCGGACGCTTCACTACCGGTTTTGACGGTTTCTTTATCTGTTTGACCGGGGTCTCTGAAGTGAACGTGCACGTCCACCAAACCGGGCAGTACCACCTTATTCATGGCGTTAATGACCTTCTCGGCCTGCGTCGGCTCAATTTGAGGTTTGATTTGTTTAATAACACCATCATCTAACAGTAAATCACACCGTTTGAGCGCTTGATTTTGAAATACTTGCCCGTTTTGAATTAAAATTTTCATCGTTCGTCAATTCCCTCAATATCTGCTTTATTCACAATGCCCTTATTAACGAGGACGTCGGTCAAAATGGCCATGCGCATGTACATCCCGTTCGTCATCTGTTTAAAGATTCGCGACTTGTCAGCTTCAACGAGGTCGGAATCAATCTCAATTCCCCGGTTGACGGGAGCGGGGTGCATGATGATGGCGTTATCCCTCATCGTTTGGTAGCGCTCCTTAGTTAAGCCAAATTGTTCGTGGTAACTGGTGGCGTCAAAGTTCGCCAGTTCTTTTCCGAGGCGTTCCTTTTGCACCCTGAGTAACATCACAATGTCGGAATTGTGGGCCAGTTCGTCAACGGTTAAATGTTTACCGTACTCCTCAAATTTCGGGTCGTACCACTGGTCAGGACCCGAAAACGACACGTGCGCTCCGAGTTTAGTTAAAAGTTCCATGTTGGAACGAGCCACTCTGGAGTGGTTTAAATCGCCAATGATGCCGACGTTTAAATCCTTGAAGGTGCCAAATTCCTGGTAGATGGTCATCATATCAAGCAGTGATTGCGACGGGTGCTGGCCACTTCCGTCACCACCGTTGACCACACTAATTTTCAGGTTGTCGTCCAGTAGTTGTTGGTAGTACTCGTTTTCGGGATGCCGAATCACCGCGATGTCAACGCCAATCGCCTGAAGCGTTTTGATGGTGTCGGAGAGGGTCTCACCCTTGGTGACCGAACTGGTATCAGCGTTAAACTGGAGGACCTGGATTCCGAGTCTGCGTTCCGCCATCTCAAAGCTGGTGTGCGTTCTGGTACTGTTCTCAAAGAAGAGGTTCATTGCGTAGGTGGGGCGGTTTAGGTGCACCGATTTGCCCTCTTTGAAGAGTTGCGCCAGTTTAATCTTATGTAAAACCTGTTCCTCATCCATGTCAGAAACCGTCACTAAGTCATGCTTGTATGAATATGCCATTTGATCCTCCTAGATTTTCACTTGGTTGAATTGCATAAATAAAGGGCCTACTACAAATTAACGTAGCACGCCCATTTTTTGACATAACCAGTTAACTTTTCAATCTCTCTGGATTGAATTAAAGTAGTCTCGATTTATTTGATAAATACTCTAACTAAATTGACGTAGAAAGTCAATTATTTTTTAGGCAGGTTTTCTAAGTTGACAATTGAGGGTGGGGGTCGTTATGATAATGACAATCAATCTTTAATTGGTTCAGAGAATCCAAAAGATTATTCATCCTAACTAAACTAATCGCGGTCGCAACTATGACTAGTGGGAACTTCTCTGAATGCCCACTAGGAGTTGTGACTTTTTATATACCGAAGGAGTTATTTATAATGGATCACATTTCAATTGCAGCACAGATCGGTAAGGAGACGTTTGCCCATCCCTTTTTAAATGCCGCCGGAGTCTTTGACGAAACCGCCGAAGAGATGAATCAAATTCTGAAATCCGAAGCTGGTGGGGTGACGACTAAGAGTGCCACGTTAGAACTACGTGAGGGAAATCCCAAGCCGCGCTATGCCGAAACAGAATTTGGCAGTATCAATTCCATGGGACTGCCAAACAAGGGACTGACATACTATCTCGATTACATTAAACAGAATCAGATTGATAAGCCAATCGATTTATCAATCTCGGGAACCTCCCTTGGTGACAACATCACGGCTCTAAGAAAAATTCAAGACAGTAGCTTTACTGGTCTCTGTGAGCTTAACTTGTCGTGTCCGAATGTGATTGGCAAGCCTCAGATTGGTTACGATTTTGCGGCCGTTCATGCGGCCATGGAAGCCATTTTTAGTTTTTACACCAAGCCACTGGGCCTCAAGTTACCACCGTATTTTGACTTACAACAATACGATGCCATAAGTAAGATTTTAAACCAGTACCCACTGACCTACATCAACACCATTAACAGTGTTGGTAACGGCTTAATTGTGGACACTGACACCGAATCAGCAGTCATTTCCCCCAAGGGTGGTTTTGGCGGCATCGGTGGTTCATACGTCAAGCCCGTGGCACTGGCAAACGTACGAGCCTTCAGAAAGCGTTTGAAGCCAGAAATCAAGATTATCGGAACTGGTGGCGTTAGCACCGGAAAGGATGCCTTTGAGTTAATCTTGTGTGGTGCTGATGTGGTTGAGGTCGGAACCGCTCTTTTAAAGGAAGGCCCTGAAATCTTTTCACGTTTGGATTCTGAACTGACAGATATCATGCTTCACAAGGGCTACCATCAGTTGTCTGATTTTCGGGGGAAGCTTAAGGAGCGGCAGGATTAGTTTGGTTCTAGAATGATTTTAAATACTGTTATTAACGAAAAGGTGACCACACGATCGAATCGCGTGATCACCCTTTTTTAGTTTGAACCTTAAACTGCGTTTGAAATTTCACCAATTGGACCGGGAATTAACAGTACTAACGCCATGCAGACGAGTAGTACGATTACAAGTACAACAGCGATGGCAATAATAATCTTAGTTGACTTGGACATAAATCTCCTCCTAATCATTTTTGATTAGATCAGTCAAAAAGATGAGCTCCCATGAATTGAAACACACAATCTCGATCTTTTTGAGTTTGATCTTGTGTTCCTCATTTAAAATGGGGTCAAACGGATCGTCAACGGCTCGTGAAATCAGTGAGAAATTGGACGGTTCTCGATTTTTCATGTAGCCGATGCGGTCTTTTTTCTGGTTCTTCTTGTTAATTGTGACGACTTCAAAATTCACTTCACTCCGTGACAGATAATCAAGGACCTCCTGAAGTGGATTTTTAAAAGGAAGGTCTTCAATTGTTTTAATTTGTGGTGTATCCTTAAGCCCATATTCAGTCGCAAGGGTCCGATACTCGATCATCTGTTTTAAGTATGGAGTTCCCGTGTTAAAAACCGGAACTTCTTTCGTCAGATCGATTAATTCGTAGTTATCAAGACGACCTTCGAGGTCAATGGTCCTCATCAGCGCATACTTGTCGTTATGTTTTAAAATGTAACCAACGTCGAATTTGTTTTTCCGTTCATTTTCAAAGTATTCCACCATCGTGGTGGGATTGAGTTCATCAATATCAATGTCTTCCATTTTATACACCTCCTGGGCTCAATTTCATCATACCCAAACGCTCACGATAGTACAAACATTTAGAAAATTGAGTTTAATTGGGTGTAAAATAGATACCAGAAGAACTAATAAAGGGGAATTTCATGTTAAAAAAACTTGTCAAGACGCGTCAATTCAAAACGTTATCGCTGGAGTTCGTGGCGTATGCTTTCGTCATTCTAGACTTACTTTATTATGAAGCTTTTCACCTGTCGGCTGAGATTGGTCTAATCTTCATTTTTATGGCGGTTCCAATGGCTTTCTTTGAGTCAAAGGGGAAGGGTTATCAGTGGTCGTGGCTCGCGGCTTCGACCTTGATTTGTGGAGCAGCCGCTTCGGTGATGAATCGACCGTACTTTGTGTTAGCCGTGCTGTTCTTCACTGCCGTCTACGCCTTCATGATTTATCACCCGATTAGTCTGTATCCTAAGTTTTGGATGATGTTAATCTACTGGATGGTGTTCATCTTGGGATGCGACATCATCACGTGGACGGGACGCAAGATTAACATTGTGACCGAGAGTCATAAGCAACTTTTGAGCGCTAATCTTGAAATTATTGGAATTACCCTGTTAGTGATGGTGATTTTGACGGGAATCGGCTACTTCTTGATTCATGGACAATTAGAACCATTACTCATCAAAAACAGCATCATGTTCTGGATTAACGTGGTGTTGAGCGTTCTGTTGGTCATTCAGTCGGCGGTCGTGGTTTTCTGGCTGAAATTTGGACCGTTTCACCTTCACCTTGGTCCGCATTCCGTCATTGGTGGTTTCACAATGGTCGGCGGTAGTTTGATTGCCCTGCTAATTTACATCGAACTGGTCTTTATTATCATTAATTCGATTTGGTCAAGTCATACAATGGGCAAGTGGCAGGTCGTAAGTAGCTTCGTTTACTTGGACCTAGTGCTCGTGTTTATCATGCTGCTATTAGGAAATTCATTAATTTAAATAAGATTGACAAAAGAAAATGGCTTCACGTATTTGAGTACGTGAGGCCATTTTTGGGTTTAATGTAAGTTCTTTAATTTTTGTACAAAGTCCGTTATTCCATTAGCATCTATAGCAGTTAGTTTTCCTATGGGTGATTTATTTATGATTGCTTTTTTATCAATTGATCTTAAAACTCCACAATCAACATATGATTGCTTTTTTAATCCTGCAATTTTCCATTCGACAATAGGATAATAAGACTTTTTTATAGTAGCTGACTTTGTTTTATATCTAGAAGTTATTGGAAAGTATCCAATTTTGTTTTTGTCTAATGTTCCCAACACTAGAAGTGGTCTATCTTTAAATCCATTTTGGGTAATGAAAGTTACTCGTGCAATATAAATTTCAAATTGATCAACCATTGAGACCCCAGTCGACTAATGCTTGATCATCAGTATTATCATTAATAACAATCTCGCCTTTAGCATTGGTTTTAGTTTTTTTGGCGGGGACTTGATTTAATATGTTATTCCAAACAGATTTATTATCTCTTTTGGTAATTACGATTGAGTTACCTTTAACTGTAAGACAAATATTTGTACTGTCCGTTATATCTAATTCTTTTCGTACGCTAGCAGGAATAGTAACTTGACCTTGTTTAGATATTTTAGTATTTACAACTGGTGTCATTATATACCTCTCTTTACTTAAATCGCTTTACCATTTAACTACATTAATTGTATCTTTATTAGTTAGATAATACAAGTAAGTTTGTTTAAAATAAGTGCTTGTGTTTATCATGCTGCTTTTGGGAAACTCATTAATTTAAATAAAATTGACAAAGTAAAATGACCTCACGTATTTGAGTACGTGAGGTCATTTTTGGTTTGACTCTTTTAGCTAAAATGCCATTACCAACAACTTAATTCCTTCAACGATGAAATAGATCCCGATGAAGATAATAACAACGGCGTTTGATAGGTATGGGGTAAACAAAAGGATAATTCCAATGATGATTCCGATAATACCGGCCGTTACGATTAACCAGTAGTAACGTTTGGCTGACTTCTGTTGTGCTTTGGTTGCCGAGTAGATGCTTAGACCAGAGTCAACGATGAACCAGATGGCAAAGGCGATGGCAATGAGGTAGAAGCCAAATGATCGGCTGAATAACAGGATCAGACCAATGATGATATCGATAATTCCATTAATGATAATCAAATATCCCGAAACATCAAAGTTCTTTTGCAGTTGATGATGAAGCACCAAGTGATACAGGCCAATGCAGAGTGCCACGATTCCTAAAATAACGGCTAGTGCCTGCAGTGTGGCAAATGGTTTGATGAAGACAAAGAGTCCAGCGGCAACAAAGATAATTCCCGCAATTAAGGCCCATCCATCAAAACCTTTTTCTTTTTCATTAAACATATAAAACGCTCCCTTTATTTAAAGCTATTACGTGGTCAATTATAACGTAGTTTGTGAGAAATGGTGAAAATAAAAAACAGCTGACTTCGTGCCAACTGTTAGAATTTAATTTTTAATAAAATGAAGGCTTGGAAAGATCCTCAGTACCGGGTTCAACCACACCAATGTCTTCACGTTGGTACTTGCTTGGGTCTTCGATGATACTAACGATTAACTTAGCAATGGCTTCCCTGGTGACTTGCGCACCCTTAAATGGCTTGCCAGCGGGAATAACTTCATATTTTTCGTTGTTCTTGTCGTTATAAAGCCAGGTCATCTTCAAGTAGGTGTAGTCGATGTCGGAGTCAAGCAGTTCTTTATAGGCTTTCTTGGGATCAGCGTAGGTACTGCCAATCATCTCGTTGTTCCACTTCTTAAATGGCCCAACGACCGTATCGTCAACGTCGAGGAGACCAGCTACGATTAAACGTTTAACGTCTGCCTGGTCCATGGCCTTGATAACGGAACTCATTGCCTCAGCGTGGGGGACATCCGAAAAGACGATGTCTTGACCCTTCATCACGTCGGTCAAGGTTTCATCATCATTGATGTCGCCATCAACGACAGTTTCTCGTTTGGGGTCACTGACAGTTAACCGACTTTTAGCGTTACGAGCTAGTAGGGTCATGTCAACGTCGGTATCCTTTAATAACTTTTGAATTACGATGCTAGGAATTTGTCCCGCGGCACCTAAGATTAGTACTTTTTTTGCCATATGCAATTCCTCCGTTTCTATTCATCACTTTTGACGCCCTTAGTGTGACGCATTTCGTAACGAACTACAAATGTTATGAACGCCGAAAACAGCAAAATAATGGCGACAATCGTGTAGGGATAGTGCGGGTTAATGTCCATTAGAACCCCGGAAAAAATGGGTCCGATGATGTTACCAACGCTGGTTAGTGACATGTTTAAGCCGTTGATTAATCCCTGGTTATTCTTGCCAAAACGAGTCAGCAGTGTTGTAATGGCAGGTCTTAACACGTCAAAAGCACAGAAGACCACTAGGGTGGCAATGATGACTTCGATTTTGCTGTGAGCAAACAGAATCCAGACGATACAGATGGAACTGAGGATGAAACAGTCACGAATCAGCCCAAGTTCACCGCGCATTCGGACCAAGCGGTCGAAGAAGACGACCTGAAGGACCAGGGAAATCATCCCATTGATGATTAGGACGACAGCAATGTTATCAAGGGTAAAGTGAAAGACCTGGTTCACGTAGATCGTGTAGATACTTTCAAAGCCCTGCAGGCCAAATGATGAGATTAAAATCATGGCGAAGAGGGCAATCATGGCCCCGTTTAGGATGGATTTCAAGCCCTTTTCGGTAATGTGGACTTCTTCCACGACGAGATTTTTTTGATTGGTCTGTTTGATGTGCTTGGGAAGTCCTACGACAAAGAAGATGACGGCGATGATGCCAAGGACGCCCGCAAACCAGAACGGCGTTTTGTACCCAAACTTGGCAAGTGCACCACCAATCCCGGGACCGATGATTAAGCCACCACTAAAAGCGGCCGAGAGCAGGCCAATGACCTTGGCCCGTTGTTCTGAAGACGACAGGTCAGCGGCCATTGCCATGGACGTTGGCACCACCATGGCGGCTGAAATTCCACCAATTAGTCGGGAAATATCGAATAACAGCAGCGTGTTAGAGGCCGCAAACATCATTTCCGAGACCGAATAAAGGATTAGACCCCCAGCCAGAATTGGTGCCCGACCAATCTTGTCAGAGATCCGACCGACAAACGGCGATCCGATGAACTGCGCTAAGGCGTACAGCGAAGTCATGGTTCCCATCTGAGCGGTGGTTAAATGATATTCGTTTTTAATGAAGGGTTCGACTGGAATTACCAGACTCATCCCTAAACAAATGATAAAGTTCGCAATAATCAGGATGAAAATTGCTCGTTTGGCAGCTTTTGACACGTCGATCCCTCCCGTTTCGTTAAGTAATATCATCCATTTTAGCACGGTATCACGCGCTCGCTCCAGTCTCATTTTGAGAAATTGTGAAGTCAGATAAGTTGAAAAGCCGTGGCTTCGGACTTACATTCCGTAAGTTAAATTTTGATTGCAAAGCGTTACACTTATTAATTGTAATTGAAAATAAAAATCAATAGAATGGATGCAACGAGAGAAGAAGGGATGATTACATGAAGAAGGAAGAATTAGATCGTAATTTAAAAAAGTATGCGGAATTGATTGTCAAGGTCGGAGTAAACGTCCAACCGGGCCAGACGGTCGTTCTGTATATCTCTGATCATCACCAGGACTTGGCCCACATGATTGTGAAAGAAGCCTATAAAGCTGGGGCCGCCGATGTGATGGTTAAGTGGGACGATACCTTTGTTTCTAAGCAGTTCTTAGAACATGCCAGTGACGAACGGTTGGAAAACATTCCCCAGTACATGGTTGATGAGGCCAACTACATCGTTGACAAGCATGCTGCTCGAATCTCAGTTTTGTCTGAGGACCCTGCTGCTTTTGCCAATATTGATCCCAAACGAGTGGCCAAAAGCACGGCGGCTATGGGAAAAGCCACAAACGCGGTCCGGGTTGCTACGCAGAATAACGACTTAACCTGGACGGTCGTGGGTGCCGCTGACACAGCCTGGGCAAAACAGGTTTTTCCTGACTTACCGGATGACGAAGCCGTTGACAAGTTGTGGCGCGAGATTTTCAAAACGGCTCGAGTTGATAACGACGACCCCATTCAGGCTTGGAAGGACCACAAGGACCAACTCCAAGAAAAGGCAGCTTGGTTAAATGAGGAACAGTTTGACACGTTGCAGTACCATTCCCCACGAACTGACATGGAGGTTGGATTGCCCAAGCACCACGTCTGGGTCGGGGCTGGCAGTACCAGTGTTGATGGCATTAAGTTCATGCCCAACATGCCGACCGAAGAGGTCTTCACCGCTCCTGACAAACGCCGGATTAACGGTCACGTCACTTCGACGAAGCCGTTAAGCTATTCTGGCACTTTAATTGAAGACATGGAGTTCACTTTTAAGGACGGACAGGTCGTAAAGGCTACCGCCAAGAAGGGGCAAAAGACACTTGACCACCTCCTTGCCACCGATCCGGGAGTTCGTTCGCTCGGAGAAGTTTCACTGGTGCCGGATCCCAGTCCAATTTCACAATCGGGCATTATCTTCTACAACACCCTGTACGACGAAAATGCCAGTGATCACATGGCCCTGGGTGCTGCTTATCCATTCAGTGTTGTTGGTGGGACCGAGATGAGTCCCGCAGAACAAGACCAGGCCGGATTGAACAGCAGTCAAGAACACGTTGATTTCATGATGGGTTCTGACGACATGAACATCGACGGTGTTAAGGCTGATGGGACGGTCGTTCCCGTCTTTCGTAACGGAGACTGGGCCTAGTGGAAAAACCAACTGAAGTGGCTCATCCGCTCACGGTTGCGTCCACCACTGACAACAACATGGCACTGCCACTAGCGATTAATTACACTTCTATCCTTTTAAACAATCCGGACGCGGATTTTGAGTTTTTTGTCGTCAACGATCATTTAAGTCCCAAAAATCAGAACTTAATTGCTACCCTCCCGAAGCTTTTTAGAAACTGTCGAACGGTGAAATTTTTAAAGCCCCACGAGGACCGCTACCAGAAGGCCAACACGGACGCCCCAAACAGCATCATCAAGCGCAATACTTACTACCGCATTGATATTCCAGAAGAAATTGACCGTCCCAAGATTCTCTATCTTGACGCTGATATGATTTGTGTGGGAAACATTGATGAACTTTATCACGCTGATTTAAATGGGAAAGTAATTGGCGCCGTTGAAAATGCTGGTTATTTGGACCGCTTACGTGAGATGGGAGTCAGTGAGAAAACTGGTCATTACTTTAACGCCGGCTTGTTACTAATTGATTCCAAAAAATGGCGTAGCTCCGGTATTTCTCAAAAAGCACGCGGACTTGCAAATGACCATCCAGAAATGTTGCGGTTTCAGGATCAGGACGCCTTAAATGCCATTTTCAACGGTGATTGGCAGGCATTACCCTCCAAGTACAACGTGCAAAGTAACCTTATTAAGGGCAAGTACCGCAAAAGTGAGACGACGGACGGTCAGCGTTCTCAAGTAGAAGCGTTGGATCATCCCGTCATTGTGCACTACACAAACTTCGATAAGCCGTGGATTGTCAAGGTGGATCATCTGCATCCCTTGAGAAGTCTGTATGATGAGTACCAAAATAAATTACTGAATCAACTAGCGTGGTACGTTAGTAATCATCACTAGTTTTAAACCTAAAAAAGCACTTCAGAAAATTCTGAAGTGCTTTTAGTTTATTTAAAGAAGTGCTTTTGGTTTATTTAAATAGGTAGATGATGATGGTGCCAATCATGTACGTCAAAATGTATAACATAACGATCAGTGAAACGTTTTTAACGATGACGTTATAAATTTCTCCCTTGTTTTGATTGAAGTTAAACACTTTGACTTTGGTCCAAACGTAAGGATAAATTAGAATGGTCAGTAGGGCAAAGTAGGGAACAATGCCGACTGCCAAAGAAAGAATTGGAATGACGATGATTGAGAGCCAGTAGACCGAGTCAAACACCTTAATGGCGTTCTTTTTCCCGATGTAGTCGACTAGTGTATGACGGTTATTACCAATGTCTTGTTCGAGGTCACACGTGTCGTTTGCGAGTTGAATGATGAAGAAGAGGATAAACGGTAATAGTGTCACCAAAAAGGCGTCCAGCACACTCATAAGGGTGAAGTTCCATCGGTGGATGCTTCCCATGTACATGTAAATCAGCGGAACAAAGAACGGAATTAACGTGGCGACCGCTAACTCACAGAATGGGGTGGCGTCTAAAGGCTTTGGTCCTGCCGAGTACGCCAGTCCCAATAGAAAACCAATCACACCAATTACCAGCGTGGGCCAGCCAGTAAAGTAACTGAGGATCAAACCAGCGATGATAATGAAAGCGGCAAAACCGTACAACCAGTGCCGAATCATCGTGAGACTCAGATGATTACTCCCAATGGTGCTCGTACTGTGCTTGTAGTCCGTCTTGTCGGTGGCGTGTTCGTAGTCTTCGAGGTTGTTCTGCATGTTTAAAAAGAGGTGCAGGGCGATGACAATCACGAAGGCACAGATGGCATACAGCCAGTTAAACGAGCCGTAGTAATAATAAGAAAAACTAGCCGCAAGTATGAGCCAGGTCACGTCCAGCGGTGTTGTGTAAATCTCAGTTAGTTGATAAAAATACTTCCAGGTCATGATTTACCTCCAGTGTAAATGAATTAAAGAAAGATTTTGATGATGGTTCCGATCATGTAAGTAATGATATACAACCCCATTAACATTGTCACCCCACCAACGATTTGATGATAGACTTCTTGCTTGTTCTGGTTGGTTTGAAAAACTTTAACTTTCTTCCAGGCCAGCGGATAAGCCAAAATAATTAAATTTGAAATGATTGGAACGTATCCAAAGAAGGATAAAATTGGTATGATTAAGATTGTCAACCAGAAAACAATTGTAAATAATTTAATTGCGTCTGATGGTCCGATGTAATACACCAGGGTGTAACGGTGATTTCCGATGTCTTCTCTTAGGTCACAGGTGTTGTTGGCGAGTTGGGTGATGTAGGCAAGCACAAACAGGAACATGGTGACCAAAAAGACGTCGACGACACTGTCCCAGGAGAAGCGAAAGCGATGAATGCTTCCTAGATAGACGTAGACCAGCGGGTCAAAAAACATGATGAGCATTCCGGTTGCGAGTTCACAAAATGGGGTGGAGTCCACTGGTCTCGGACCCGCCGAGTAGGCTAGTCCGAGGCCAAAGCCGATGATGCCGATGATTAGCGTCGGCCAACCAGTGAGGTATGCGAGCGTGAGTCCAAGGACGGCGACAATTATCCCCATTATTACGACCCATTTCCAGATCATCCGGGTACTTAGGTGGTACTTACCAATGATACTGGTGGCGTGCTTGTAGTCGGTCACGTCGGTTGCGTGTTCGTAGTCTTCCAGGTTGTTATGTAGGTTTAAAAACAGGTGCATCAAGAACACGATGAAGAAGGCCCAGATGGCGTATAGCCAGTTAAAAGAACCGTAAAAGTAGTACGAAAAGCTGGCACAGAACAGTAGGATTAAGACGTCGACTGGGGTGGTGTACATCTCGGTTAGTTGATAAAAGTATTTCCACTTCATTGTTTTGCCTCCGAAAGTCATTGTTAATGTTATTATTATTAAGGATAATGCTGTTATTATAGTACCATGAAAATATCGTAAGGTTACCATAAAAAAGGAAAAGACATGAAAACAACCATTTGGAATAAATTTCCTGAAATTGAATCTGAACTGGTTCAAGTTCAATCACTCATAAGTAAAGAGATTCAGGTTCCTGAGGCCGAGTTTAAACGGGGAATCGAAGAACTAATTAACGGAAACGGCAAGATGCTAAGGGCGGCGCTCCTGTTAATCGCGGGTAACTTTGGCACAGAAGCAGTTGAGCGAGAGAAACTCCTCCAGGCCGCCGCTTCAATTGAGGTCATTCATTTGGCTTCTTTGGTCCACGATGACGTCATTGACCAATCGGACCTAAGACGGGGAGAAGATACGTTAAACGCTCAATTTGGCCAGCGCGAAGCCATCTACCTGGGTGATTACCTGTTCACGAAATACTTTGAAATGCTTTTGGACTATGCCCCAAGTTTTGATAATTTGCGTTACAACGTTGAAAGCATGAAGGACGTCCTATTTGGCGAGTTGGCCCAAGACGAAAGTAAGTATGATTTAGACCGAAGTGAACAGGACTACTTTGATTCAATTCAGGGAAAGACGGCGGAACTCTTCAAAGTGGCAATGGGGGAGGGCGCCATCCTTTCAATGGCTGACAATAACACCGTCCAGATTGCTGAGCAGATTGGTTTGAACTTTGGGATGGCGTTTCAGATTCGAGACGACCTCCTGGACTTTGAGCCAGACGTTGAAACCGAAAAGCCCACCCTGCACGATGCCAGTGAGGGCGTGTATACCTTGCCCGTCATTGAGACTTTCAAGACCGCTGACGGTCCAAAGTTAAAAAAAATCCTAAAAAAAGACCAGCTTAAAAAAGCTGATCTAAAAGAAATTGCTAAAATTGTGAGTGACAGTGGCGGAATGCAAGCGGCGCGTCAGATTTATACTCAGTATTTAGACGACGCTTTTGACCTAATTGCGCAATTACCACAATCTGAGAGTACCGCTGTCCTTAAAACCATCATTTCGGAATTGTTTCAGTATTCTAAATAACCGAATAATTATTTCCCAACGTCCATTGCGTACAATCTACGATAACGGGCGTTATTTTTATACAATGCTTGCGGGTTTCCTTCCATCTTGATGACGCCGTTTTCAAGGAAGATGACCTCATTCATTTCGTCTAAGCCCTGAAGGTGATGGGTAACCCAAATCATGGTTTTGTCTTTTAAAACTCGACTGATGGTGTTAATCAGGTTATTTTCGGTAATCGGGTCCAGTCCCACCGTGGGTTCATCTAGTAGGACAATTGGATTGTCCTGCAAGAGGATGCGGGCGAGCGCAATTCGTTGCCGTTGTCCGCCAGAGAATCTGATTCCGTTTTCCTTGACGTTCGTTTCATAGCCGTCTGGTAGTGATTCAATGTAATCAGACAATCCTACGGCCTTGATGGCTTTTTTGACGTCTTCGTCAGTAGCGGTTTCGTTTCCGATTCGGACGTTGTTTAAGACCGACGTGTCAAATAGAAACGGACTCTGATCCAGCACACTGAACCATTTATAGCTGTCAGACTCAAACTTGTAGGCGTCGATGTTGTTGATTAAGACGTGTCCAGTCGTTGGCGTAAGCGCTCCGGTTAAAAGCTGCAAGAGGGTCGTCTTTCCAACTCCGCTGGGTCCGATGATTGCTAACTTATGGTGTTTATCAATCTTAAACGAGACGTCTTTGATGATGTCATTTGCGTCGTCCTGGTAGTGAAAAGTCACGTGATCGAGTTTAATGGAGTTAAAGTCAGCTGGTACGGGCAACTTTTCGTCTGAGACGTACGGTTTCCTCTCTTCGTCTGAAAGTTGATTCAAGTGGACCACCGAATCACTGTACATTGGCCACTCTTCTAAGGCTTGAGAGACCGGTACGAAGGCGTCCATCAGCGGGAAGATTCCCATGACAAAGGCGGCCGCGTAGTTAACGAGTTCCTGTGACCCCTTGAAGTACAGGTTAGACCAAAGCAGGGTCCCAATGATGACGATTGCGAAGACCACTTTAATGAGAAATTCACGATTCCACTCAAATAAGTGGGTCTGATCGTTAGACTTGGCAATCTTCGGGTCGTTTTTTCTGACATGATTAAGAAAGCCCTTTTCTCGACCGGAAATCATCCAGTCCGCGATTCCAAGGGTTGAATCCGTCAGATTTTCATAAGACTGGTGGAGAAGCGACTTCTGGTATTCCTTAGAAGCCCCCCGCATGGCCTCAGAGGCAAGTGGGACAAAGAACAAAATGATGGTAAACGCAACGAACATGAAGATGGCGTAGGGCCAACTAATGATGCCTAAGGCCACAATGATGATGATACCCGTGATGTAGGCCACAAGGGTTGGAAATATGGTTCTCAGGTACAGGTTTTCAAGGTGGTCAATGTCGTCGGCTAGGACGCCTAGTAAATCACCGGTCTGAAATTTCTCACTCAAAAAAAGGGCGGATGATTCTAGGGTAGTGTAGAGCCGTTTTCGAAGGGCGGACGTTACCTTTAAGACCCAGTTATGACTGTTTAGTCGCTCTAAGTACTTAAAGACCGGTCGGCCAATTCCGAAGGCCCGCGTTAAGATGACCGGGACGTAAACGATCAGGATGTTGTAGGGATGAGTGGCCGAACGACTAATTAAGTAGCCGGCAACGAACATCAATCCAATCCCACACCCAAAGGTCAAGACTCCGAGAAAGAAAACCCAGAATAACAGGACCTTGTACTTGGTCAGGTATGGTTTAATCCACGTATCGTTTTTAAGTAGTTTACGCATTGTTTCCACCTCGAATCTCACTAATCAATTGCTTGTAGGCTCCGTTTTGGTTGGATAATTCAGTTTGAGTTCCTTGTTCAACGATTTTGCCGTCTTCCATGACCAGAATGTAGTCCATTTCGTTCATCCAATGAAGTCTGTGGGTCGCAAAGATGACGAGGTGGTTTTTGAAGATCGGAACCATGGTTTGTTTTAGTTGATATTCAGTTTCAATGTCCAAATGGGCGGTTGGTTCATCTAACAGGAGAATGGTTCGCTCGGTATCAAGCAAGGTTCGAGCCAGGGCAATCCGTTGGGCCTGACCGCCACTAATTCCTCTGCCACCTTCACCAATCTTGGTGTTCGCCTTATCTGGGAGACTGGCAACAAACTTGGATAGTCCCGCTTTTTCGATGGCCGAGTCAATGGCGTAAGCTTTAGCATCGGGTTTATAAAAGGCGACGTTTTGGGCAATGCTTCCGGCAAAGATGTATGGATCCTGGGGGATGTAACTGATGTGCTTCTGCCATTCCGATTGAGCGAGACTGTCAACTGCTTGACCGTCAACGTTGAATGGGAGATGACCGTTTTCGTTGGTTGGAGACAGCCAGCCTCCAAGGAGGTTTAAAAGCGTGGACTTCCCTGAACCAGATCGACCCACGATTCCGATGTTAACGAATCCGTTCAGATTGAAATTGGCATCAGCGATATTGTCCTCCTTTTGGTCGTAACTGAAGTTTAAGTCACTGACCTTTAAGGTACTGTCCTTAGTCCAGTTGTGAAAGTTGGTTAGTTTAATTTTGCTGGTTGGACTTGGTAAATCCAGAATCTTGTTAATGTCAATCAGGGCATTTTTGCCGTCCAAAGTGGCATGGTAGTCATTTCCGTAATCTCTGACCGGTAGGAAGTAGTCCGGGCAGAGAATTAGGATGATCAGGGCCGGAAGCAATGTCACCGTTCCATTAATTAATTTCACACCTAATAAGACGGCCACGATGGCAATTGACATGGTCGTAAAGAAGTCGAGGGCAAACGTCGATAGTAAAGCGACTCTTAACACGCTCATCGTGCTCTTTCGGTAATTTTCACTAACCCGATAGATGTTATCTCCGTAGGATTTACTGAGGCCAAAGAGTTTGAGGGTCTTAAGTCCCCGCATGCTGTCGATGAAGTTATTGGACATCTCTTTAAAGCCGGAGTACTGTCGGTCAGATTTAGCCTGAGCGGCGAGTCCTAGAATAATCATGAACAAGATGATCACCGGGAAGACCAGCAACATCACGACCGCTGAGAGCCAGTTAACGAAGAAACAGTACACAAGGATGATCCATGGAATGATTGCCAGGTTAATGGTCTTCTGCAGGATGAGGTTAAGGTAGTTTTCGACCTTGTCAATTCCCTCAAGGGCGAGCGTTACCATGTGACCGGATCCGATGTTTGAGACCATGGCGGGTCCTAGTTCGAATTCTTTTTGTAGGAGTTGTTCTTTTAACTGACTACTAGCCTGACTGGCAAATTTATCGGTAATTTGATTTTCAATTCTTGTGATCAGGTATCTTAATGCGAAAGCAACAAAAAAAGATAGCACAGGTATGGTTAACGCTGCTATCTTTTTTTGTTCCCAAGTAAGCACCATTGCCTGTGAGAGAAAAAGGGCTTCTAGAATGATAGCGACCGATTGAACGACTGCTAGAATACTTAGCTTGGCAATTAATTTTTTGACCCCAGGAATTGATAGAAGTTGTTTATCAAACATGTTTTATCAATCCTTAATTTTTAATATCCAGAATTGGCATCTTCCATATCTTTAAGCGAAATGCGATGCCATTGTGAGACGTAACTCCAGGTAAAGTAGATCGCGATGAGCGGTAGGAGGATACATGCCACGATGGTCATTACAACTAACGTATATGGTGATGAAGAAGCATTTGCGATTGAAATCGTGTGAACTGGATCATTGGCACCCAATACGTTAGGGAATAAACCAATAAAGATCAGGATTACTAGTAAGGCGAGGGTACTGGTACTTGCAAGATAAGCTTGTACTTCATGACCAGAGCCACTAGCAATTTGACCCCAAATAGTTGTAGCAACGATTAATGCTAATACTACTACAGTTGAGACCAAATGTGTCTCGAAAAAGTTGGTTTGGAAATATAAGGCAATCACAACTAGGATTTCCACTGGGTAAGCCAACCAGTACAGGTTGGATGCCATTGCTGAGGCGTGGTATCGAATTAAGCCCGCCGTGTGCAAGGAAATGTAGTGAAGGCCTTGGTAGAGACATAAGGCAGTTACCGTGATTCCACCAAGGATTGAAAGTGGGTTAACAACGTCGAAGAAGGTGACGTAGATGTTACCCTGACCGTCCATTGGCAAACTTTGAATCATGTCGGTAAAAAGCATTCCGAACAGGAAGGGGATGAAGACACTTCCGAAGAAGTTGGCCCACATCCATCGGTTTCGGCCCTTTTTGGTCTCTGCGTTTTCGGAGAATTCAAACGAGACTCCCCGAAAAATTAGAGCCACCAGGATAAAGAACAGCAGGAGATAGAATCCGGAGAACAACGAGGCGTACCACATTGGCATGGCCGCAAACATTGAACCACCAGCGGCAACCAAGAAGACTTCGTTTCCACTCCAGTGGGGTCCAATCGTTCGAAGTACCAAAGCTGCTTCGTCGTAATTACTAGCCAGCAGTCTTGTTGACATTCCGGCCCCAAAATCAGCTCCATCGAGAATTAAGAACAGTGCGAACAGTAATCCGATTAAGAAATACCATAAAAGTTGTAATAAACTCATTTCTCAAAAGCCTCCTTTGAAAATGGATCTTCGGTATCGTAGCTCTCGTGATCGCCGACACCTTCAGGCCCCTTGTAAAGTGATTTTCGTGCGTAAATAAACATGAAGACACCCAAAGTGGCAAATAAGAAGAAGTAAATAATAATGGTAAAGAGCACGGAAGCCGCCGTCGTACTTGGCGAAACCGCTTTGGCAATTGGCAGTAATCCGTAGACAACCCATGGGTCACGACCTCTTTCGGTAACCAGCCAACCACAGGTGTTAATAATGAACGGTCCAAATGTTCCAACCGTCAGCAGTAGCGTCAACCACCACTGCTTCCCAATCGTATTCTTCTTTTTCCTTGAGAACCACAGTCCACAGATGGCTAAGAAAGCTAGTGTCATTGCACCAAATACCATGATTCTAAATGAGTAGAACAAGGTGTTTACTGGTGGGTAGTAGTTCATATCTTTGCCAAACTGACTATTCCACTTCTTGTGTAATTTTGCATTAGTTTCATTCATACCAGTAACCGATCCACTTAGCTTGTGGTAGGTCAAGATGTCCATCATGTATGGAATCTCAATCTTGAAACTAGCACGGTGTTCGTTAGTATGAGCGAATTCAACGGCCGTCCAAGCAGCTGGACTTTTAACGTTTTCAAATTCACCTTCAGCAGCGGCGAATTTCATTGGTTGTTGATGGCTTAAGTAAAGCATCTGTTGGTCTCCACTAAGGAAGCTACCGCAGACAGCAATCAAACCAACGACTAAACCAATTCGCATTGATTTTCTGAAGAAGTCGGGCCACTTCTTTCTAAAGATCATCCAAGCCGATGCACCAGCGACGATGAAACCACCGGTAACACAAGCTCCGAAAATCACGTGGGGAAATTCGTACCAGAGTTGTTGGTTAGTAAGGATGGCACTAAAACTAGTCATTAAAGCGTGACCGGTTTTAGGGTCAATCCGGTAACCAACTGGATGTTGCATGAAACTGTTGGCTGATAGAATCCAAAGTGCTGAAATGGCTGAACCAAAGAAGACCAACCAAATCATCAGGGCGTGCCAAGCAGGTTTTAATTTGTCCCAGGTGAACATCCAAACTCCGATAAACGTTGATTCCAAGAAGAAGGCCAACAGAGCTTCAATGGCTAACGGCGCCCCGAAGATGTCACCCATAAATCTTGAGTAATCAGACCAGTTCATCCCGAACTGGAATTCTTGAATCAAACCAGTTACAACTCCGACCGCGAAACTAAGTAAGAAAATCTTACTCCAGAATCTTGTCATCGTCTTATAGACTGGTTTTTTGGTCACCGCATAGAAGGTTTCCATGATTGCAACGATCAATGCCAATCCAATTGACATTGGGACGAAGAAGAAATGGAAAATCGTGGTTTCAGCGAACTGAATCCGCGCTAGCGGCAAAACACTTAAACCTAAATTAAGCATTGTGAATAGTTCCTCCTTAAATCAATTTAACTTTCTAACATGGTCCGAATGTTTCCGAGTTCAAGTCCGTTCTTTTTGAAGATCATGTTCTTAAAGATTGGGACAATCCATCCCTTTAACTTAAAGGTCATGCCGAACATGTAAATTTCGGCAATTCCACTGTATGGGCCAAGTGAACAAACGGTTCCCATTGATTTGTAGTCGAACTTAATGGCGGGTTTACCATTTAGTTTGTTTAAGAAATCATTAACGGCAACGTCCGCTTCGTAGATGGAAATCTGACCAGTCGTTGGAAACATCCGACCGGACTTGTCATCTTTAACGGCTGAGACGTCGCCAATGATGTACTGGTTAGGAAAGTCGTCTAAGCTCATGTTCGTGTTAACGGCGACCCGGTTTCGTTTCTCGTTTGGATACTGTGAATCGGGAATAACGTCAGATCCCTTTACTCCAGCAGTCCAGAAGACTAAGTGAGATGGGATAAACTTGTTATCTTTACCATAGTAAGCACCATCTGCCGTAATCTTTGACACCGTGTCACCCATGATGAACTTAACGCCCTTCTTTTCAAGGAAGTGTTGCGCGTAGTCACCGAGTTTTTTGTTAAACATTGGCAAAAAGCCCGGAGCGATACAGGTAATTTTGAACTCTTCTTTTTTGAAACCATACTTTTTGGCCCATTTTGGCACCATGTGCACGAGATCCCCTAAAAGTTCGATGCCAGTAAAACCACCACCGACAACCACAAGGTTTAAGAGCTTAGCATCCTTAAACTCATCGTAGGCATCCAAGGTGGTTTGAATCTTCTTGTAGTCAGCGACTGAGTTATCAATGTCACTGATCTGAAGCCCAAACTCGTCTGCACCCGGGGTGCCAAACGTTTCGGGTTCAAATCCAAGCGCATTGAACAGGTAGTCGTAACTTAAATCTCCGTTGTTTTTCGTTTGGACCGTGTTATCTTTACCATTTACTTTAATAACTTCATCCTCTATGAAATGAATCTTAGGATTGATCATGTCGGTAATTCTAAACATGAGTCGTTCTGGTGCTTCATCTCCTGATGCGACCTTGTAGAGGCCGGTCGAGTCATAATGATAAGCATTTTTATTAACCAAGGTAATGTCTAGATTGGTCTTACTCTTAGCTAAAAGCTTGCAAGCCCTTAATCCAGCGAATCCACCGCCTAGTATTAAGACTTTTTTCATTATTAGGATCTCCTTTCAATACACACCTATTATTGTGTAAATCTTAACATTATTTTAACGCTAATGCTGACATTGTGTCACTCTTTTTATGAGGAAATTTTAATAAAATATTTATTGATTGATAAGAAAGGGAGATAAAATCGTTTTAGTACCGTCATTTGGGCATTAATAAGTGATGTTCCTTGCAAGTAATTTTGAGTTAGGCGATTATGAACGTAGTCTCAAAAGCAAAATAAATTTTCCGCTTATAGGAGGCAAAAAATGGCTAAAATTGACAAAATTTTAAATCAAGAGGGGGTTGATCGTATTGCGATTAGTCCCTATCAAAAATATTCGCGGGGTTACATGGAGCCAGGGAACCTCGGAACAGGCTATGTTACTGGCCTAAAAGTTGACGCTGGGACCCGCGAAAAGACGGACGATGGCGTCTTGGATGGAATCGTGTCTTACGACCGAGCCGAGTGTAAGAACGCCTACATTGGCCAGATTAACATGATGACGGCGTCCAGCTTTACGGGCGTTCAGGGCCACATTCTGGGATATGATCTCCTGAGAAATCCAGAAGTCGATCGGGCACAACCGTTGTTTAAGGTGACCCAGTGGGATGGTTCGAAACTACCAATTTACGATGGGAAACCACTGCAGGATTCGCTGGTAGAATTCTTTGGAACGGCTGACAATCGTCGGCACTATCCAGCTCCGGGGAGTTTCATTATTTGTGCTAACAAGGGCGTCACTGCCGAACGACCAATTGAAGACCGCCCGCTAAAACCGGGTGAAAGTTACGGCGTTTGGTCCGCCATTGCCATTTCAATTGCGAAGGATCCCGTTCATAATTCCTCCATGTTCATTGAGGATGCTGGAACCTGGAACACGCCCAACGAGGACGACCTCGGCGAATTCTTGGCCAGAAGAAGAGAAGCCATCGCGCGCTCGATTGCCCAGTGTGGTCAAGATGCGGGCACTTCGTTTGCCAGTTCGTGGATTGGCTTTGCCCACGTCATGATGAAACCGGGTGAGATTGGTAACGCGATTACCGTTGGACCCTACTTTTCGATTCCAGTTGATGCGGTTCCTGGCGGTTCGATTTTGACTCCAGACGTTGACATGAACATCATGGAGAACCTGAGTTTACCAAAATGGCTTGAAAAGATGAATTACCAGTCAATTGTCGCAGACCAAAATATTCAGTATTAATGTTGCGGTTATTTGAGAATCCGACTTAAAGATTGAGGAACGTGGCGCGGACTTCTGACGGCTTTGACACCGTGCTTTTTTAGGACGGCCACGTTAAATTCATTGGGATTAAATCTGCTAAGTAAATGAAGTAACATAACGTAGTGCATGGTGATGTTTTTATCGTGGTAGTAGTGCGGCTGATTCACCTCGATGGCTACACATTTATACGTGATGGCTGAAATTGGTGCCGTCACATAGATGTAAACTAGGTCACCAACGTGAATGTGAGTGGTTTGTTTCCACATGATGGTGCCGTTTTGGGCGAAGTCTTTTTCTAAGTCAAAGTATTTCGGATTGGCAGGGATGAGCCACTTCTTTCCCGTTTTAACTGGGGCGTAGTCAAAACATTGGTGTGCAATGTTTTTTAAGATGGCAGTGTATCTCTGCTTGATGGTGCTGGCGAAGCCGCCCTCTGGGTTGTCAACCCGAAAGTTAGTGTATTCGGCGTGATAATCATCGTCGATTACTTTGCCACTGACCTCGCCATTTTGCTTAACGGTAATGGTGACCGAAAAGTTGGTTTGTGGGAGGTGAGTGGTGTACGTTAGGACGTTGTTTTGTTTCCTAAAGCCAAAACGAATTAGTTTAGAAACGTCGGGTTTTAGATTAGTAAAGAGTTGTTCTTCGATTTTCATGACGATCTCCTTATGGTTAAAGGCGTGACAGAAAAGTATGGATAGAAGGGACACGCAAATGCGGATTGGTTTAAATCAGTTTCATGGATTAAAAGCGGTGATTGGCCCAGAGTTTGACCAATATTTAATGGACCATTTGGCAAGAAAACGGGTCAGAGGCTTACTGGTTAATCAGGAAGATTCCGAGACGACCGTTCTGGTCACCACCGGGAACGAATTGATGATTTTTAGAAACGTGGCTGGTACTTTCTCAGACAGTCGCTATTCTCAAGCCATGATTGAAAAGATGACGTTTGTAAGCGGCGTTCCAGATGGCGCCTTGAAGTTTCAGATTAATCAGTGCCAATTTGATTATCATCACATCAGATACGATCGTGTCTACGATTTTACGCAGTCCATTTTAAAACGAAAGCTGACGGCTGCCAAATACGACCATACGATTCGTGGTGAAAGTAATTACCTCACAAACGTTGACCACGGAAAAGAAGTGGACTGCTTGCGAGTCGCCAGGCAGACCGGCCAACTGAGTCAGAATGAATACGACGATTTAAACGGCTCAATTTCAAAGGCCGGAAAGTAGGGAAGTGATGAAATGAGGACGGAACGTGTTGACAGTGAGATTGAGTTACGCCTTCCTGACCAGCCAGAAGACGCAAAATTGGTCTATCAGTTAGTAAAAGACTCACGTACAACCCTTTCAAAGTGGTTGCCATGGGCGGATGCGATGCAATCAGTTGCACATGAGCAGCAATTTTTACACCAAACTTTAACCCATTATCGGTTAGGAAAGTCAGTTAACTTATTAATTATTTATCAGGATCAAATTGCTGGGATGATCAGTTTTAATTCGTTTGATCATGACCAAAAAAGCACGGAGATTGGTTACTGGCTGGGCAATCAATTTACCGAGAAGGGGATCGTTTACCGGGCGCTTAACTTCATGATTGGCTTAGGTTTTCGTGATTATCAGTTGAATCAGATCCATGTTAAAGTGGCCGTTGATAATAAGCGGAGTAATGCTGTTGCAAAACGTGCTGGATTTCGGCTGGAACGGGTCATTACCAATGGAATTCTCATTAACGGCGTAGGCCATGACGAAAATGATTGGGTGAAAAATCCCAACGAATCTAAGGTTTGAGACACCGCACGCATTAGGTCATTTAGATACGTGATAGCGACGCATTTAAGCTGAATGTACTATACTAATAGTGTAATGCTTTAATTACAGTGAACTTTTAAATAATAACTACCAAATGTTTAGTACGGTGAGGCGATTAAAATGGAATTTAGATACGCAAGCGGTGTGCCAGCTCATGTTAGTACGGTAACTTCAGATCTTTTTAAGGCGGCTTCCGATCCCAAGGTGATTTCATTAGGTGGTGGAATGCCAGCTCCGGAGTTATTCCCGGTTTCAGAGATCCAAAAGGCCGCAAACCAGGTTTTTGAACAGTATGGGCAAACGGTTCTGCAGTACTCGCAGTCGCTTGGTTACGAAAAACTAAGACAGCAGATTGTGGCCATTATGAAAGAACGTCACGTTGACACAACGGTTGCTAACGTTGGGATCGTGACGGGTTCGGAACAGGCCATTGACATTGTTTCCAGGATGTTGATTAATCCTGGTGACGTGGTTTTGACCGAGGATCCAACCTACCTCTCAGCCATCGACGTTTTTAAGTCCTATGGTGCCAAAATCGTTGGCATTCCCATGGACGAGGACGGGATGGAGACAGATGCCTTAGAACGGTTAATCAAAAAATACCCGCAGGCCAAGTTTATCTACACGATTCCCAATTTCCAGAATCCAACCGGACGGACCATGACGGAAGAGCGGCGGAAGAAGTTAGTTCAGATTGGTAAAGAGGCTGGGATTCCAATCCTAGAAGACGACCCATACGGTGCCATTCGTTACGCAGGAAAGTACTTACCACCACTCAAACACTTTGACCACGACGGTGGGGTAATCTATCTGAGCTCTTTTTCCAAGATTTTAGCACCAGGACTCCGGTTGGGGTGGATCGATGCACCATTAAACTTTATGGACAAGTTCATCTTGTTTAAACAAAATGCCGATTTACATACGGATAACTTAACCCAGTACATCGTGTCCCAGTACTTAGATGACGTGGATATTAACGACCACATCAAGAAGATTACCGATACCTACGAGCATCGGGCTAATCTGATGATGGACCGCATTGATAAGTACTTCCCAAAGAACGTGCGCCACAGTCATCCTGAAGGTGGGATGTTCATCTGGGTTGAAGTTCCCGGAGTGAACACGGAGGAACTGTATCAGACTTGTTTAAAAAACAACGTGGTGTTTGTTCCTGGGTCCTCCTTTTACGCGGGTAAGGTAAAACCAGGGACCTTCCGTTTAAACTTTTCCAACATGAATGACGATGAGATCGATGAAGGAATTAAACGGATGGCAACGGCCATTTCACAGGTATTAAATAAATAAAAGACTAAAATAGCACCTAACTCATGTGAGTTAAGTGCTATTGTTATTTGTCTAGGGAAGCTAGACTTGTTGACTTTTGGCCCAACTGCTTCTCAAGTTGTTTTTCCCGGTTCAATTCATGATTATAGTGGTAATCTTTTGGATTAACTGGCTTAAAGCCCTTGGGATGATAGAAACGCAACAGGTTATCCTTGTTTAACTTGTCCGACAGTTCCAGTTCGTGGTTGACCTGGTGCTGATTCTGATTGATTTGGTTTTGCTGCTTCTGATCTGGATGAAGCTGACGTTTGGTCTGATTATCATAAACCGTGCCGTTCGTGGAGGTGTACTTGGGTGAGACCCAGTCACGGTTTCTAAACGCCACCACCTGGTCGTGTTGCTTGGAGAAGAGGTCGGTTCCAAACTGAACGTATGGTTTGGAATTAATTCCGAGAAGATGGAGAACCGTTGGTAACACGTCGATCTCACCGCCGTACGTGTGGTGGATTTTCCCACCGGTGGTTCCTGGCATGTTGATCATAAACGGAACTTTTTGGATTTGGCTGTGGTCAAAAGTGTTCCAATCGTTTGGTTTGACGCCTAAAAGCGGTGCCAGACTACGTTCATCCTGGTCCATTAAGCCATAGTGGTCACCGTAGATGATGATCATTGAGTTTTTGTCGAGACCCGTCTGATGCAGGTAGTCATAAAATTCTTTGACGGACTGGTCGAGGTAGTGGGCGGTGACAAAGTAGTTATTGACCTCCGGATTGTCAGTGTTGGTGGTCTTAAAGTGCATCTGCTTTTGGTCTTTTTGGTCCAGAACGTATGGCAAATGATTAGTGACCGTCAAGTACTTGACGTAAAAGGGCTGTTGAAGGTTCTCTAAGTACTTGTTGGAATCTTGAAACAGATACTTGTCCTTTAAGCCCATGCCTTCGGTCCGATCGCCCTTCATGTTGTAATCTTTGGAACTGAAGAAGTACTGGAAGCCGAGCCGTTTGTAAGTGTTGTTACGGTTGTAGAAATTAGCGTCGTTACCGTGGAAAACGGCGGACGTGTAGTTTTGCTGTTGCTTCAAAATGGCGGGAGCCGCCTGAAAGGTATTGTCGTTTCCATATTGAGAGAACAAGGAGCCCTCCGGCAAACCGTATGTGCTGGTTTCAAGCATGTTTTCGGCATCGGCCGTTCGTCCCTGTCCCACTTGGTGGTAGAAGTTATCAAACGAGTCAGTTGACTGACTATGGTAGATTTTATTCAGGAAAGGCGTCACTTCCTTGCCATTGACCTTTTTGTCGATCAAGAATTGCTGGAAACTTTCAAGGTGAATGACGATCACGTTTTTTCCGCGCGCTTTCCCGTACATTTCTGGATTAGGGGCAGCGTAGTGTTTTCTCGTAAAGCCTAAAATGTCATTTAAATCGGACTTCTTGGCGGTCGAGCGCGCAATGTTGGTCTGAATGGACTTGGTCCAGTCGTAGACGGTGTAGTTGTCAATTCCGATGTATTTCACGATGTCATTCTGCTTGCTTTGCGTACTTGACTGAGCGAACAGGTTGGGATTATCGATGTGAGTAAGAAAAAGGTTGAGAAACAAAAAGAGAACGCCAACCAGGGTGGTTAGTAAGCTAAACTTAAGCTTCAAAGGCTTTTTGTCGATTTTAATAACACGAAATACCAGTAACAGGATAATCACGATTAAATCAATCCAGTATAAGGCGTCCCATTTGTTGATAAGGGCGGTCGCACTGGTAATTAATCCACCGTTTAAGTTGGAATGACCGGTCGTCATCGTGTCCGCAGTCATAAAGCCCAGAAATCCCCGGAAGTAGACGATGTTTATGTACAGTAAAACGGTGTTTAAGAAGTCAATGAAGATGATAAAGGGATAAAAGAGCTTCGCGGGCTTGAAATACAACGCCAGACTTAGCGTGATGATAATCGCAGCCATCGGATTTATCAGTAAAATGATGTGCTGCATGCGACTCGCTGGGATGAGGTAAAAGACGTGGTAGTAAGCGTAGACGGTCTTGAACCAGAACAGAGCCACTAGTAACAAGAAGAACCCGATGCGGGTATTAAAGATGTTGAGAATTTTCTTAATGATTTTCAAATTGAACGTTCCTTTGTAAGAATTTATGTAATTTATCACATAGGAAACATCTTATCACATTAAGAATTAGCAAAGCAGAATAAAAAAGCTTCAAATGGCTGATAGACACGCCACTTGAAGCTTTTTATTAAGATTTATTTTTGAAAATCCTGCATCATTTCATCCACTACTGCTTGAACACTCTTGACGTCGTGAATGTTGTTGATACCAACGTCAATTGAAATGACACCGTCATCAAGTTTGCCGTCAAGCATGGCAGGACGAACGCCACCGGCCTTGCGGGTTTGTTCGTAGGTGTCTTTGACGCCATTTTGAAACTCCTTGGCCCACTTATCAGCTAGTGGATTCTTGATTGAACGTTGGTTAGAAGAGACTAGTACTACGTCATCAACCGTCGAGTCGATGATTTTTTGTTTGGCAGCGTCTGAAGTCCGGTTTTCGTCAGTCACAATGAACCGAGTTCCAACGTAGACTCCCTGAGCACCCAGTGCAAAGGCAGCGCGCACGCCACGAACGTCCGTGATACCACCAGCGCCAACGACAGGAATGGAGACGGCATCCACAATGCGTGGAATGGTGGTAAACGTCCCAAGGCCGGTCGTTGGAATGATCCCACCTTCATCGTAACCAGTGGCAATCAAGATGTCGACGCCTAATTCTTCGGCTCTTTGAGCGCCCTTAACGGACGGATTAAGTTCGCGAAAGATTAAGGTACTCCCTGAATCCTTGATTTCTTTAAAAAGTTTTGAATTGATGACACCAGAAATGATGAAGATGTTAACCCCAGCGTCAAAAGCAGCTCTAAAGGTCTTATCTGGGTAATCAAACTCATCTTCACTTCCGACAATCATGTTGACGGCAAAGGGATTGTCGGTGAGCTGTTTGGCTTCTTTAATCTGTTTTTTCAGCGTTTCCGTGGCATCCTGATCGGGACTGGTCTTACCGGCATTGGGTCCGAACGTTCCCAGACCACCAGCATTTGAGACCGCGGCGACAAACTTAGCGTCAGTTAGCCAGTTGAGTGACGCCTGAATGATTGGATACTTAATTCCAAGCATTTTAGTTATTGGACTTGTTTTCAATTTAATTACTCCCTACTTATTATTAGTTAGTTATATCTTACATTTTAGTTGAAAGTTAGCTTGAAGCAAACTAAAACGATTTGTGATTAATATAATGACATTCAAATTAATCTGTAACTCGTCTGAAGCTGGCTAGTTACCGGTACCACGCGACGCTTAAAAATTAATCATGATTTGAATCGCTCTGCCCGTATAATGGCAAGTGTTGCAAAAAGGAGCGAAATTATGAAAAAAGGAAAGCTGAAGCGTTGGCACAAAGTTACGATTGCCATCGTAATTACCGTGATTATTTTAATCTTTGTGGGAACCTACTTCCTGTTTAACTTCGCGTTTAAGCGGGGTGGATACAGCACGCAGGTCGGCGAAAAGGTTAACACCACTTGGATTAAAGAACAAAAGCCCCAGATTTGGGACCAAACGAACAAGGGTGGCCTAAAACTCACGGCCTACTACTTACCAGCTAAGCAAGCGACGAATAAGACCGTGATCGTAATCCACGGTTACGGAAGTACTGGGCACAAGATGAATAACTACATTAGAATGTTTCATGACGATGGTTATAATGTTCTCGCACCCGATGACGAATCATTTGGGCGCAGTCAGGGGGAATATGCTGGTTATGGATGGAAAGATCGGTCTGACATTGTGACCTGGATGAACATGATTAACCAGAAAATACCGAATGGAAGACTTGGCATGTTTGGTGTCAGTATGGGAGCGGCTGCCGTTCTCTTTACCTTGCCAAAGGTCCCGCACAACGTTGACTTTGCGATTACCGACTGTGGTTATAACAGTATTTATGACGAGTTGAAATATGAACTGGGAACGTTGTTTCACCTGCCGACCTTCCCAATTCTGCCCATTGCCCGCATCTACGGTGATATTTTTGCTAAGTACGACTTCTACGATGCCGACACGAAGCAGACCCTGGCACACAACAGGATTCCGCTATTTATCATTCATGGCAATGCCGACAAGTTTGTTCCCGTAAAGGACGCCTATATCAATTATAAAAACGACCACGGTCCTAAGAAATTGTGGATTGTGAACCACGCGACACACGCCGATTCTTTGAACAAAGAGGGACAGGTCTACGTTAATAAGACCAGGGCGTTCGCTGAAGAGTATTTTAAATAAACAAAAAAACTAGCAAATTATATTTATAAATAATTTGCTAGTTTTGATTCAGAAGCTAAGGGCATAACACTAGTGACTAATAATTTAATGTTTTTTTCCATGATTCTCTTTCGCTCTATTTAAGAACCTATTTAGTTTTATTCCTAAGCGGATACACAAGTATAGTACTAAGATAACTAGTAAAATTAGAAGTACTGTTAACAACAAAGTACCAATCATAAAGAATAAATCAAACCAATTTATCATTTAATTTCCTCCCTTAAATAGAATAATCTAAGTATTACCAAAAATCCAAAAGAAAAAACCCTGGCTTCGCTGAAGAAGTCAGAGCAATTAGGAAGATTCGGCTAGTTAAGTTGACAGTACATTAGTTTGTGGATGCCTGACGCTTGTGAGTTATCGAGGTTTAAAAAGTATCTATATTAGTTAGGGAGTCCGATAAAAATGTTTCTTAACTAGTCGATGAGAGGAGTATATCACCAAAATAATAAAAAGAGACTAATTATGATTTTGAAATAATCATTAAACAAGAGTTAGGATAGCGGAAGTGATTGGCGCGGATGAGCTTGGCGCTGGTCTAAAGTTTTTTTGAGCCAAAATTAGGCTTAAGATAAGTTTCGTAAACGATTAACTAAACGTGATGGGTGGCGTTTTGGCAGTAAATCTTTCATTATTACTTTGAGTGGGTTTTAAACGACATCTGGTAAGGCATTTGGCCGTGTTATTCTTTAGTCGCTCCAAAAAAGATACTTTCACAATGCTTCCTACTTCTGGAGCACACATAGCTTCAAACTCCAAAAAATGCTGCTTCTCAGAAGTGGCACTTTTTATTTATTAGACAAAAACCGGCTAAGCATGGACTTAGTCGGTTACAGATATTATTCAAATTTGGCGTGGACCATGTAGCGTTTTTTACTTGGGTCCACTTTTTTGTTTAAGATGTCGTACATGAGTTGCGCGGCGTATTTTCCCATGGTGTATGCGTCTGTCCTGATACACTTCGTTTTTGGCTGAATTAGGTTAACGATGTTGGAACTCACAAATCCAGTGATGTTTGGAATCTTGTCGCGGTCAATAATGTTGTTACGCAACAACCGGGGCAAAAAGCTTAACAGCCACTTTTCCGTTAGACAGAAAATCAAACTGTTGGGTTGCTTTTTTAATTGGCGAACGATTTCATGATAGGCACGATGAAGTGACGTTTTGGAATAACCGGGCTTGACAATTGTAATATCAGGTTCGGGGTAGACGTATTTAATCCCGGCAACGCGCTCTCTGACGACCTTCATCTCGCTTTCGGCGTTAGTAACTAAGATTAACTTGGAAAGCCCCAGGTTGTTTTTAAAGTAGGCGGCGGCTTTCTGAGAAATCGCAAAGTTGTTGATGACGATATTATAAAAAAAGCCATCGTTAATGGATTTATCGGTCAAAATAACGGGGAAACGCGGTTTTAAAAGTTCGGCAATGTCCTTGATGTGGCTGTTGACGGGATGAATGATGGCGCCCCTGATGAGGCTAGTATCTAAGGCTAGAAAGAGGTCGCGTTCGTTTTTGTACTTACTGGCGGAATTAATCAGTAAGGGGATGTACTTGTAAATGGACAGTTGGTCCTGGATTCCCTCAAACATTCTGATTGAAAAGGGATCCTCGATGTCTGATACTCCCACCGCAATGATGCTCCCACTGTCATTTTGGCGGCTTAAGCCACGTGCCATTGAGTTAGGAACGTACCCGAGGTGTTTGATTGATCGTTTAATGCGATTCGCCGTGTTCTTGGACATTGAGTTCAAATGGTTGTTTAAGAACCGTGACACGGTGGCCGTTGAAACTTTGGCGTGTTTGGCAACTTCTCTAATGGTGACTCGTTTTTTGTTCATTTCTCATTTCCTCAAATTTTATTTCATAACTGCTAACTGCATGGAATTATCATATCTAATAAAATTATAAAAAGCAAAACGATCTCAATTAAGATTGAAATTAAGGTTATTGTTGTTATAAAATTGAGAAAACGGTTAACCGAGCATGCCTGTATGAGGATTAATGAGAAACATGTTTATTTTAAAAAATAAACATGAAATCAATTGAAGGGCTGGTATGACAGGCAACGGGGCCATTATTTTTAACCGTTCTTAAAGATTAGTGGGATTGTTTACAGTTTGAATAACATGTATCGCTTGTAGAAGGGGTCAAGAAGTTTGAGTGACTTTAGCTGTAATTGATCAACTTAATTTAAACAATTTGCGCAAACGCTTAACCACTTAATTAATCAGATTTTTACGCCATAAAAGGCCGTTATTTATGAAATAACTTGTGGAATTAAAGATTGAGAAGGTGGTTTCATCTCTATAATTAAAGATAAATCAAGTTTCGTTTGCGGTAATTTTGAATGTGAGAAAAGTATTTCATATTAATCAAAAATAACTAATAACAACAACTTAGATTGTCGTATGTATACATGTCAGGCCACAAGTATTGAGGGATATAAACATAAATAAATATTAAACACATAATGATAAAAAGATCCTGGCGGTTTCTTTAATATCAAATGAGTTAATTTTCGGGTGGGCCATTTCGGAATTAATACTTGTGGAAGATGTATATCAATCACCGACAATTGGGCATTTATGGCCTGATTGTTTTAATAGTAGGATTGCTGTCACTGATTAGTTTGGTAGCGATTGTTGGAGTTTTTTCGGTTTGCGCGGGGTGGTGGGAAATGCATTGCTTAAGCAGGTTTCACGGCCAATAACACTCCCAGTAACAGGTGGAATCTGCGAGACATTTGAGCGAATTGACAGGTTAGTCAATGGTGCTGGTATGCAAAAGAAGAAACGAAAGTAGTCAGAAGCAAATTAAGTCACGATTACGTAGTTCTACTGAATAGTGGTATCTAACGAAATAAGTCGAAAACTAATAAGTCACATTATATGTAAGACACTCTAACGTTAGGTATCCAAAAAGGACTCCCAAGTCGAAAGATTTGGGAGTTCCTTTTTAGTTATATTTATTTTATGGCGTTCTTTAAAACATTTTGAGCTACAAAAGTTGCGTATTTTGGGGCTCCTTGATTATTTGGATGGGCTTGATCGGAGTATAACCAGTTCGGATGCTTGTTGATATAGTCATTCCAATCAATGATGTACAAGTTTTTATACTTCTTTTGTGAGTCTTTCAGCATGGCATTCACGGAATTTTGCCAAGTTTCAGTTGGAATGTGGACGTTAATCCAGAAAACGTGACGCTTAGGACCAGCAATCTCCATAATTTGTTTCATCGTTTCCGGTGAAATGTTACCGTTTGTCCCCAGTCCAATGACAACGTTTTTGCCTAGTAGTCCTTGATTGGCTAAACTTTTAATATCAGGGACGGCAGCGGCTGGTTGGCGTGAAACTTGGGCATCAATGTAGAAACGCGGGAAAATCTTCTGTAAATCGTCATGACCAGCTAACATAACTGAGTCACCCACTGCAGTTCCGGACAGATTTTGAGCTTCTTTTACCTGTGCGGCAGTTAAGCCATTTTTTTCTAATTGGCTTTGGTCTTTGGTAGATCGTTTAACCTTTTTACCACTCTTGATTTCTTTAGCGAGATTTTTGTTATTTTCTTTTTCGGTTTTGGCGTTCTTTTGAATTTTATTGGCAAGCTGAGTGTGATTAGCCTGTTTAGGATTAATGGTAGTGGATTGAAGAATACCAATTCCACCGATTATTGCAAGTACACTGAGAATGATTTCACGTATTTTAGTGTGACTCATGAATTCAATTAGTTTACTAAAAAGGATTTTGTAGTCATATTTGCCAAATGGAACTTCAACAAAGCGATACGATATCTCGGAAATACCAATAATCAGTAGAATTTCAATAACGGCATATAACAACTGATGATTGGCAACATTTTTGAATTTATCCTCGAAAAGGATAAAGACAGGCAGCTGATAGACATAAATTTCATAACTTCTGGAACCAATCCAATCAAAAACGGGATTGGTCATCAACCAGTTCCAATGACTAATGTTTGAGAGAATGGCCCACATAATCAGAACGGTAAATAGTGAGAACAGTACCATTCCACCATGATACAAAAATGTGGATTGAGCTCCAACCGTAAATATCAACCATACCATTCCAATGATACCGATTAGTCCAACGACGTCAAAGAAGGTCCTTTGGCCTTGAGCGGAATTTCTAACGATTCGATTACTGGGCCACACAATTGCTAAGGCAGCTCCCAATAAGATTGAGAAAATCCGGGTATCGGTCCCGTAGTAAACTCGGCTTGGATCAGTGCCAGGCTTAAATAAGATTGCCATCAGGATTGCTGATAAAACGGATAAGCCAATGGCAACAAAGAAAATGCTCTTCTTGTTTAAAAGACCATGTTTGTTTCTGTTAAAGACGTGTAACAATAAAACGACAATTAGGGGCCAGATTAGGTAGAATTGACCTTCAATTGCTAAAGTCCACAAATGAGTAAAGGGCGACTCAGACCCAGCAAAATTTTGAAAGTATGATTGACCGTTAGCAATTTCATACCAGTTATAGACGTACGTTAAATTGGTAACGACACTTTGCCACAAATTGGCCAGTAAATTTCGTTGAAATAATGTGATATAAGTTGCTGTAGCAAATAACATCACGATTAAGGTTGAGTATAAACGTTTTAATCTTTTGTACTAGAAGTGACCATACCGAAAATGTCCAGTTGATTCATATTCGTTAATTAAATGGTCGGTAATTAGATATCCTGAAAGGGTCAAAAATACCGGAACTCCTAAGTAGCCACCACTAAAGATATTTTGATTGAGATGGTAGAGAATAACACAAATAACTGCTAGTGCTCTAAGTCCGGTGAAGCCAGTGATAAAACGATTTTTTGCCATATTTGTTTCCATTATTAAAATTCCCTACTAATTCAATGCTTACTAATTCCGACTTAAAAAGACTGTCAAACAACATTATTTGACAGTCTTTTCACCTACAATTGATTAAGTTAACTTAGTGTCTAAAATGATGTGCTTTTCTTACGCGATACCAGACAAAAGCTCCAATTCCGACAATTAGAATGACAATAATACCACCGATCATCCATCCAGTGTGATCTTTTTTGGCTGATTTGTGGTTCCGCTTGTCTCTTTTAGCCTTTTGATTCTTGTCATTATGATGCTTGTTCTTCTGCTTTTGTTGGTCTTTTTTGGTTTTATTTTGTTGCTTAGCTTTATTTGCTTGCTTAGGTTCGTTACCGTTAGCGGCTTGTCCCTGGTTATTATTTGCTTGAGAATTACCGTTTTTATTTATCGCTGCGTTTCCGCCACTTGAACCGTTATTCTGTCCGTTTGTGGTCGTGCCGTTTGAAGGGGATGTTGCGTTTCCACCCTGATAATTCCCACTTTGCTGTGGCTTATTGAGTGGTTGGTACGCAATGGTGACCGTCATTGACTGACCAGCAGCTGGATAGGTGTTACCACCGTTATCAGCTCGGTTACTTCCGGCAACGTATCCGGGAATATTTGGAACGTCGTTTGATAGGTCAAGCATACTGTTAGGAGCACCATAGATAACTTTACTGGCACGAATTGGTTGACCAGTTAAAGCATTGACGTACTGGACGACAACTTGACCTTGCGCAGTACCTGCCGCGACATTTGAGTCAGCGTAAACCATGTTTGGATGGGTTACAAACAGTCCACCGGCAAACATGGTAGTACCGACTAGAAGTGAAAGAGCGATTTTCTTGATATTCATAATAACCATCCTCGTTATGTATTTTGATATAAAATCCAAGTATAAGTATACATCAAAATAGGGGGGTAACTAGTACAATCATCAAAAGAACCATTTCCAATGTTAGTGGAAATGGTTCTTTTGATATTTCATGTTAGATTTCACTTCTAACTCTTTTTAAATCATTAACTTCATCGGAGTGTTCACAAAGAAAAGGAAGGTCACTTTAAAATGCTCTGGGTCTTCCGGGATAGGTTGAGTCATCCAGATTTCAATGATTGAGAGATACATATTGACGCAAAATTCACATGAAAGATTGGTAGAAATATTTTTGTTGTTTGATGATGATTTGTTAAAAATATTTTTCATTGCCCATTCCTTGTAACGCTTTTTTAAAAATTCAGTCCAATGACCACGTAGATTGGGATTATAGAGAATTTTTAAAATCTCTCTTTTATCGTATAAGGCAGGTAGTAAATAATCGGCAATCAACTCAAATGGAGAACGCTCGGTATTGCTGGGGGGGGGTAGCCATGGCCTTTAGGCCACTGATAATAGGATTATCTACTTCACGTTCGATATAAACCAAGATGTCGTCGATACTATTGAAATTATTATAGAAAGTTCCTCTAGACAAGTCTGCCTTTTGGATTACATCGGTGATTCTGATTTCATAAAGTGGCTTTGTGACAGATAACTCTAGAAATGCTTGTGCAATTAAGTGTTTCGTGTTTAAAGCAATCACGGTACCGACTCCTCAAATATTAAGATTTAGTTAAGAATATTATTGTTAAATAATATACATTATGTCTAAATGATAATCACTTTTATGACGAATGTTCAACCCTAAAAGCCGATTATGACAATACTTAGACACCTTGTTCAAAAATTGGGAGTTTGTAAATAATAAAACAAATTGTTAATTTTTAATAAAGCCACTCGTGCCTTTTTGTAATTTTTTCTAAAACGGAGTGGGAAATACAAAAGGGGGATGTTTTATGTTGATTAACGATTCTAATTTTAAGGTGAAGGTAGATGATGAAAAGTTAATGGGATAGCGTAGTTCCCTGTTGTATTTGAATAAGCGCGTTAATTCAAGAGTTACTTTGCTGTTTAGAAACTGGTTTTGAAAGGAAGATTAACGATGGAATTTAATAAAAAGAACGTTCTTAAAGGACTATTACTTAGTTCATTAGCACTAGGAGTATTTGTAACAGCTAACACCGCTTCAACGAATGCCTCAACCACGACGACTGACAACCAAGTTAGTTCATCAAAAATTAGTAACAAAAAGGTTATTACCATTCAATGGGGTGATACGGTATCTGGTTACGCTCAAGAGTACAACAGTACCGTTAAAGACATTGCCGATGCCAACCATTTACAAAATGCTAACCTGATTTACGCTGGTTCAAAGATTGTGATTCCAGTGAACTCCCGTAAACCTGGCGAAAGCATTTATGCCGGTTGGAACAACCTCCAAAATGGTGCTGGAAACGTCCAAGCTCAACCAGTTGTCGGAGCTAGTCAGAAAGCCGGAGTTAAGGGCCAAAATTCAGCAGCAACTGCTCAAACTCCTGCTGCAAATACTAAAAAGACCACTGGTAACGTAACAGCAGCTAGTGAAAAAGTGGCTGGTAAGACGGGCTCTAACACCCAAGTTTCAACTCAATCACAAAAGAATAACGGAACAAGTCAAAGTACTTCGACCACTCCAACTTACAACGGTGGTTCAGTAACACCATCACAAAATGGCGGAAGTACCAGCAATGGCAATCAAACTACTCCCTCAAATAACAGTGGGCAGGTAGCACCGTCAAAGGGCGGAAACACTACTCCAGTTCCATCAACTAATAATGGTGGTTCAACTACCCCGTCACAAAACGGAGGTTCTACAAGTAATGGTGGTTCGACCAGCAATGGTGGAAGCACAACTCCATCCAATCCATCTAATAACGCTGGAAACACTAACAACGGCGGCCAAGTGACTCCACCTGCTAACAACAACGGTAGTGGAAGTAACGGCAATGGTGGTTCAACTACGCCTACTAATCCGTCTAACAACGGTGGCTCAACAAATAATGGAAGCAATACACCAAAACCAGCTTTCACTCCTGATGAAGCGGGTGTCAGAGCGGCCTTACAAGCTAAGGTAGCTTCATTTGGCAAGCCACAAGTTGATCCAAATCCAAATGCTGGCCATTTATCTATTAACGGTAGTGTCGATGGAGATGTATCCATGATTACATCCGATCAACAGTTAGCTGATTTGTTGTGGGATAACAGTAACGCATCATTGATCCAAAATTCCTTGAGTTTTATCACGGCATTAAACTTACAAAATGTTTCCGTTAATGTTGTAAATGGTAAAGTCCACGCATCATTCACATTGGCAGTTTCTGAATCATAATTTCAATAATTAATTTTTAACAAAAAAATACTACAATTTTGGGAGTTTAAAAATATTATGGAAAATCACAATCATTTTTGCCCGTATTGTGGCAAACCCATTGAGGGTGACCCTGATTTTTGTCCGCACTGTGGACGTAAACTGACGGGTTCGACCAATTCCAATAATCAGGGAAATCAAACTAAGGGAGAACATACCTTTCAGAATGCTTCTCAGTCAGTTAATCATGCCTTTGAAAATGTTTCTAAAAAAATGAGTCAAAAAACGGGGCACGAGATTAAAGCTAGTTATGTTAGTATTGCTGCCATCGTTGCTGTGGTTGTCGTGATATTTGGTGTTGGATTTGGAATCTACCACGATCAACGAACTCATCTTAGTGGAACTTATACGCATAATACCAATCTCTTAATTACGAACGTGAAAAGTAGAGTTACCTTTAAAGGCAACGGTTTTACTGAAGATGACGGCAAAAAGGGAACTTATAAGATTGATGGTAATAATATTGAGTTGACCGAAAAGAATAATGGTAAAAACAGTACGGTTGAAGGGAAATTATCCGATAATCGGAAGTCGTTAGATGTGATGGGGATGAAATATACCAAAGATGAAAAATGATAAAAAACAAGCTAATCATCACAGTTGGTTGACTTGGACTGTGATGTCGATTTTAGTTCTGCTGTTACTTGGGATTGGAGTTTATACCAACTATCGAAACCATATTGGTGGCACGTATTCCGCTGATGATAAAAGTGTACCAGCCAAAATGAAGCCGAGTTTTACGTTTAAAGGGAATTACTTTACCCAAATGGGCGGTAAAAAAGGTTCCTATGAAATTAAGGATAACCAAATTAAGCTGACCGAAGAAAATGGGAAACACAAAGCTAAAACGGCTGGACAAATCACGCATGATAGAAAGTCATTTAAGTTGATGGGAGTGGAGTATACCAAAGATGAAAACTAAAAAAATTATGTTAATGGGCATTGCCGCCCTGAGCGTTCTAACCCTTGCTGGATGTGGCGCTTCTAAAAATGACAGTCCTAAAAAGGAATCGTCGAGTGCTTCTAGTGTGGTTAAACATAAGCAAGAGAGTGCTCCTAAAAAGGTAACGACCAGTAAGTCTGATACTAAGACCGCAGCTCCTAAAGTGGCGGCAATGAACCTTAGTCAGATACAGTCCGGTGATTACAGTAGCATTGCCGGCCAGTGGAAAGAAGTCGGTCACATTGAAAATAATGTGGGTGGCTCTGGTACTCAAGGTCCAACTGTTCAACCTGGTGGAACGGACAACTTGAGTGTTACTAAAGATGAAATTTCAAACAGTGACATCAAGATGAACGCTAATTCGTTAACCGACAATAGTGGGTCACATTCATTAACTTATAAGGAAAATAACGGTTCGTTAGTTGCTTCACTTCAAGACGAAGATACTCCAATTAATTGGTCGGTCAGTTTCTTTCCAAAGGGAACCACAACTTCTTACACGTCTAACGGCAAACCAAATGACACTGATATGATTGTGGTTTGGACTAGTAATAACAATCACACGGTGGTTTATGGACGGAGTGGCAACTAAGGAAGAGAGAAATGAACAATAAAATAAAAATACCCGGCAAATATAAATTATTTGAATTCACCGGACTTCCAGATTTTGCGCATTCTGAAAAGGGCGAGGAAATTACTAGGAATTATGTTCAAACTGAATCACAAGACGGCACTTACTTGGTGCTTTTAAACTTCGGTAAATGGATAATGATTGTTTTAGGTTTCTTCTTTTTGGTGGCAGATGGTTTGGGAATTCTGTTCTGGATTCTAGCCTTTTTGATGCGTAAAAAAGGGCTTTTTCCTAACATGGTTAGAAAAAACTTAGCCAATGCTAGAAAGACTTATTTGGATTATTACTATCAATATATGGATAAATTGATTAATAATTTAGTGGATCAATTAGGATTGAATGACAGTTTTTGGCGTAGCTTTAAAACTGATAATCAGGCCATTATTTATTACGATAAGGGATTTATGTATTTTGAATTGGATAAAGACCTGCTAGTAATCTATAACAAAGATAACATCAAAGAAGTCAGCCGTGAACGGGTTCATACTGGTTCGCAGACCACTTCTAACTCTGGCACGGTTGGTGGAGCAATCCCACTACAAATTAAAAATATTAACTTTGCGGTCGGAGGTGCTAGTACGACCACCAATGGAACGACGAGTGATGTCTATGAATGGCACTTTGATATTTTGACTAATTTTGCATTTTATCCGAAAGTTTCATTTGTATTGCCAGATTCTCAAGCAATTGAAGACTTCATTGGCAAGGCGTATGCGGTGTTGAGACCGTAATCAGTAAAAAAGATCCTCACTTTTAGTGAGGATCTTTTTTGTATATTTATTTTTATTGATACTCAATGGTTGCCGGTGGCTTCCCGGTAATATCGTAGAGTACGCGGTTAATCCCGGGCACTTCGTCGACGATTCGTGATGAGACTTTACTCAAGACGTCCCACGGAATTTCCGCAAATTCAGCGGTCATCCCATCAACGGAATTGACGGCTCGGATATTGATGGCTTCATCATAGGTTCGTTCATCACCCATGACACCAACGGTGCGAATCCCAGGTAAAGCAGTGAAGTATTGCCAAACCTTCTTGTCCAGACCGGCCTTTTTGAACTCGTCACGCAGAATGGCGTCAGAATCACGCACCTTCTTTAATCGTTCAGGAGTTACGTCACCGATAATTCGGATGGCAAGACCAGGACCAGGGAAGGGTTGCCGCCAAACCATCTCGTCTGGCATTCCCAGTTTTTCACCGATTTCTCGGACTTCATCCTTAAAGAGTTTATTTAGGGGTTCAATCAACTTGAACTTGAGGTCTTTAGGTAGTCCACCAACGTTATGGTGGGACTTAATCGTTTGCGCAGTATCCGTTCCGGATTCAATCACATCGGTGTACAAGGTTCCCTGGGCCAAGAAATCAACGTCCTTGAACTTCCGGGCTTCCTTTGAAAAGGTGTCGACAAACTCTTTGCCGATGATTTTACGTTTCTTTTCAGGATCGGTGACGCCCTTTAGTTTGGATAAGAATTCGTCACTCGCATCGACAAAGTCAATGTTTAAGCCAAATTCATCGCCTAAAGTGTGTAAGACCTGTTGAGCTTCATTCTTGCGCAACAGACCGTGGTCAACGAAGACGGAGATGAGTTGGTCCCCAATTGCCCGGTGTAAGAGAACGGCGACCACACTGGAATCTACTCCACCAGAGAGACCCAGTAAGACGCGTTTGTCGCCAACTTCTTCCTTAATGTTTGTAATGGCATCTTCAATGAAGTCGTCCATTGACCAGTTGTCCCTAGCGTGGGCAATGTCAAAGACGAAGTTGTGCAGCATTTGGTTCCCCTGTTTGGTGAGGTTAACTTCGGGATGGAATTGGACGGCATAGATGTCTTTATCAGGATCTTCCATGGCAGAAATGGCACACTGTTCGCTAGTGGCGGTTACTTTGAAACCGTCTGGCACTTTGGTCACAAAGTCCCCGTGACTCATTAAAACGGTTTGATCGGGGTCAAGTCCCTTAAACGTGCCAGAATCATTACTTGTGACTTTGATTTCAGCGGGACCGTACTGACTGTCGTCAGCGGTGGTGGTTTGACCACCCTTTAAATCGTGGGCCAATAGTTGCATGCCGTAACAGATTCCCAGAATCGGAATGCCCATGTTTAAAATCTCGGGGTCGACGTCTAAAGCGTCTTTGCCGTTGACACTGTTGGGACCGCCAGAAAAGATGATGCCCTTAGGTGCGATCGCTTTTATTTCTTTGGCAGTGATGGTGTGTGGTTTTAGTTCTGAATAAACGCCCATGTCACGAATGCGACGGGTGATTAATTGGTTGTATTGACTCCCAAAGTCGAGAACTAAAATCTCATCATAATCACGTTTTTTTGTACCAGTTGCCATCAAATTCCTCCTATTTATCGATTGAATAGTTTGGTGCGGATTTGGTGATTTGCACATCGTGGGGATGTGATTCGCGTAGTCCTGCATTAGTAATTCTAACAAATTGAGCGTTATTAATTAAGTCGGAAATGGTGTGAGAGCCGGTGTATCCCATTCCGGAACGAAGGCCACCCGCAATCTGAAAGAGAACGGTTGAGACGTCACCCTTGTAAGGGGTTTGACCCTCAATTCCTTCTGGGACGAGTTTCTTTTCTTCTTTGACCTTACCTTGAAAGTATCGGTCAGAAGAACCATTTTCCATGGCTGCCAGTGAGCCCATGCCACGGTATGCTTTATACTTTTTACTGTCAGCACCCGTATAAACGTCTCCAGGGGCCTCCGTTGTACCTGCCAGCATACTTCCTAGCATGACGGCACTGCCGCCCGCTGCGAGCGCCTTAACGATGTCTCCGGTGTACTGCATCCCACCGTCAACGATGATTTGCTTGCCGTAATCGGCGGCAACTTGGGCGGCGTCAAAGGCAGCGGTGATTTGGGGAACTCCTACACCAGCCACGATTCGGGTGGTACAGATGGAACCGGGTCCAATGCCGACTTTGGCAATGTCAACACCAGCATCAAAGAGGGCTTTGGCACCAGCACCAGTCGCAATATTTCCGGCAATCAAAGTTTTGTCTGGAAACTTGTTTCTGATTTCAGCGATTTTTTCTAACACACCCTTGGAATGACCGTGGGCGGTATCGATGATGACGGCGTCTGCCCCGGCATCAAATAATAATTGAGTTCGATCGAAGGTATCGTTAGTTACCCCAACGGCCCCCGCTACTAATAGATGACCATTGTCATCAACCGCAGCATTGGCACCGGTAACTTCAGCATTTTTAACCGTTTTAACTTCAGCTGCTTGCTTTTTAGCGCTCATGTTTTTGTGAACTACGCCGAGTCCACCGTTTTGAGCCATCGCAATCGCTAAAGGTGCCTCTGTGACAGTGTCCATACTTGCGCTTAGAACGGGTAGGTTTAACTTTAAGTTTTTGCCTAAGGTCGTTCTTAAGTCAACTTGGTTTGGTAACACGTCACTTGCTGCAGGAATTAAGAGAACATCGTCAAATGTTAATCCTTGTTTCCCGAATTTATAATTCCAATCCTTCATCGTACTCCTCCTATTGTTCAGTTTTATATAAATTGTTAATAGAATACCATAAAAAACGTTGTAACATCAATGACAACTCGAACAATTTTTCTTTGGTTAACTTTAATCATATGTAGTTGGCGCTTGACTGATTTATAAAGACGGACAAGACAGAGTAATTCAATAATGGTAAAATCTACGTATATCTATTTGACAGAATTTTAATTAAACAATTAATAGAAAGATGGGAATATTATGGATGACAAATTTAAGAAAGTGCGAGGGATGTCAGACATTTTGCCTGATGAGACCAGTGTTTGGCAACGAATCGAAGATACGGCGCGGGACGTTTTCGCTCGATACGACTTTCATGAGATGCGCACTCCGCTAGTTGAGAAAACCCCTGTCTTTACCAGAACCTCTGGTGATAGTTCGGATATCGTCACCAAGCAGATGTACAGTTTCCAGGACAAAAGTGGGCGAGACATCTCACTCCGACCGGAAGGAACGGCTGGAGTAGTCCGTTCCTTCGTTGAAAACAAGCTCTTTGGACCAGAACATCCCAAGCCCGTTAAGGTTTTCTACATGGGGGCGATGTTTAGATACGAACGTCCGGGTGCTACTCATAACCGGGAGTTCCATCAGATTGGGTGTGAATCAATCGGAGCTACCAGTCCCCAGATTGATGCCGAAACGATTGCGTTAGCCCTGGACATCTTCAAGGGCGTCGACATCAACGACTTAAAGGTTGAAATCAACACGTTGGGTGACGAAGAGAGTCGGAAACGTTACCATGACGTCTTAGTAGCCTACTTCTCAAAGTATGAGGACCAATTAAGTGAAGACTCCAAACGGCGCTTAAAACAGAATCCGCTCCGGATTTTAGACAGTAAGGACAAGGGGGACCAACAATTAGTTGCTGACGCTCCGAAGTTAGAAGACAGTCTGACTGATGAATCGAAAGAGTACTTTAATGATGTCTTGTCGGCCCTTGATGCTTTAGACATTCCATACACCGTTGATGATCGGCTGGTTCGCGGACTTGATTACTACACTGATACGGTGTTTGAAATCATGGCCAAGGATCCGAGCTTCGGAGACGATTACACCACGATCTGTGCCGGTGGCCGATACAATCACATGGTGGAAGAGTTCGGGGGACCTGAAAATACCGGAGGCGTTGGCTTTGCCTTTGGTGAGGAACGGTTGGCAACCATCGTGAACTCTAACGATGACAGTGATTCGATTGACTACTTCATTGCGACCGACGTGAAAGATAAGGAAGCTGACGTTAAGAATCAGATTCTTGATAAGGCCCTAAAAACCGCTGAAGACTTGCGTAACGACGGGAATTCCGTTGAAGTCAACTTTCAGAGTCGAAGCATGAAGAGTCAGATTAAAGAAGCCAAGAAATTAAACAGTAAAAACATCATGAGAATGGATTAATTATCAAGAGGAGGGCGAATAATATCGCCTTTTTCTTTTAATTCAAGATGAAAGAAGTGAGGATTTGAGTAGTAAAAAAGAAAAGGTCGGAACTATTGGTCTGACCGCGTTTGTACTATCAGCGATGGTTGGTGGTGGGATCTACGATTTGCCACAAAACATGGCACTCCATGCCGGAGCAATTGCCCAAATCATCGCTTGGGTGCTATCGGGATTAATTATCTGGTTTATTGTGCGTTCGTTTATGACTCTATCGGAGGTTCGACCACAGTACACCACTGGTTTGTATCATTATGCCCACGCTGGCTTTGGCAACTTTACCGCCTTCTTTGTAAGTTGGGGGTACTGGATCTGTCAGTCGTTTGCCGTTGCCGCGTATTCGGTCCTCTTGATGTCGACGTTAAACGCGTTTTGGCCTGGGACGTTTACTGGTGGCAATAACTGGATTTCAATTATTGGGGGAACCGTCGTGTTATGGCTGATGACATACCTAATTTTAAAGGGCATCCGGGTTACCAGCCACGTCGATATCTTTGGGACGATCTGCATGTTGACGATTGTGGCCATCTTCATCATTACGATGATTGTGGTCTTCAACTGGCACGCCTTTACCACCAACATGTTTGCGTCCCAGACGTTACCAAAGGTTAATGATGAGGCCATGGGGAGTTTGTTTTCCCAAGTCCGAAATGCCATGATGACCACAATGTGGGTCTTTTCTGGGGTTGAAGGAGCCGTGGTACTGTCAAGTAACGCCAAGAGTCAAAAGGACGTGCGTCAGGCCACTAAATATGGCTTCTTAATTTGTTTGGTACTGTACGCCTTGGTTTCAATTCTTCCCCTTGGTTTGAGAAGTTACGGTCAACTGGCGAACCTGCAGAGTCCGTCAACTGGGGCCTTGATGCAGATTGTTTTGGGACCACTGGGACGCTTAATCATCACCTTTGGCGTCATTGTCGCCGTCTTATCCAGTTGGTTGACGTGGGTCTTAGTTCTGTCTGAGATGCCACGAGCTGCCTCCATGGACGGGACCTTCCCGAAGTTCTTTAGAAAGATGGGCAAGAACAACGTTCCGATTCACTCGCTGTTCATGACGGTTATCGTCATTCAATTAATCATTATCTTTACCCATTTTGCGGGGCGGGCCTTTAATTTCACGCTGACGATCGTGGGAACGATGACGGTGCCACCGTACCTGATTTCGATGATGTACCTGTTCAAGATTAGTCGCAATGAGAAAACGTTCAATCCTGAAGGGCACAAACTATCCGTTTCTAGAAAGAGTGCCTATTTGGTTTCAGCGCTCGCAATTTTAGGAACCATCTTCATGGGATACGCCGCCGGATTGGAATACCTGACGATTGCCTTCGTGATCTACGCTTTGGGAATCCCACTGTTTATGTACGCGAGAAAACAGTACGCACCGGGTCAACCAATCTTTGGTAAGTACGAACGCTACTTTGCGATTGCCATCTTGGTAGTAGCGGTCATCGGGGTCATCTTACTGATTCAACCGAAATTGTAATTAAATTTGGAAAAATTAAAAGACGATTGAACTTTCAGATAGTTCAGTCGTCTTTTTGATATTCATTAATTTTAGTTTAAATAGAAGCTGATAGGTGTTCCGTGGCTATCCTTACTAGCGGCATTTTGGTAAAATTACAAAATAACTAAATTTAAGTGGGGATTAATTATATGAGTTTTTTAGTCGATTTTGTGCTTCACATTGACCACCACCTAGTCACACTCGTCAACATGTTTGGCAATTGGACTTATCTGATCCTGTTTGCGGTTATCTTTATCGAAACCGGCGCCGTGATCATGCCATTTTTACCGGGTGATTCACTTTTGTTTGCGGCCGCTGCTCTGGCCGCTGCTAGTACCAATGATTTAAACATCTGGATTTTTGTGATTTTGTTCTTTCTGGCGTCTGCTTTGGGGGACTCACTGGATTTCTTTCTGGGAAGAAAAGTTGGGTTAGCCATCACTGACAATAGGCATTTGAGCAGGTTCATTAAGCCCAAGGATTTTGAGAAAGCCCATCAGTTCTTTGATAAGTATGGTTCATGGGCCATCCTACTTGGTCGCTTCATGCCGATTGTGCGGACGTTCGTTCCGTTCGTCGCTGCCAGCAGTGACTACAGTTACCAAAAGTTCGTGAAGTATGACATTACCGCATGTGTGGCATGGGTCGCACTATGTTGTGGTGGCGGATACTTCTTTGGCAACATTCCGTTCGTTAAGGAACACTTTTCGGCCGTGATTTTATCAATTATCTTGATTACGTTACTTCCGGCTCTGATCGGATTAATTAAAACCCGTTTCACTAGTAAAAAGGATGCAGCCTAGGCTGCATCCTTATATTTTGGGGTTTGAATTAACGTAAATTCTGTAATTCATGACTAATTTTTTTCGTTTGGGGATAAATTTGTTGATAGATTTTAAAAATCTTAGCGTATTTATCAGCGTTAGCGGCAATTGGTTCGTAGGTCTTACCGAACTTGATGAACTGATCGGCACAGGCGGGAAAGCCGGTGAACCAACCAAGTCCGACAGCCGCAATCATGGCTGCTCCAATGCCAGGTCCTTGTTCGTTTGCGAGGGTAATGACGGGTTTGTCGAAGATGTCCGCCTGCATTTGGGTCCAAACGGAACTTTTAGCGCCGCCACCAATGGAAGTAACGTGATCAATGGTCGCACCCATTTCGGCGTAAATGGTAAGGATATCTTGGAGACTGAAGGTGATCCCTTCCATCACGGCTCTAGTGAAGTCGCATCGGACCTGGGTGCGGTTAATTCCAATGAAGCTCCCGCGAATTTGCGAATCAGCGTGAGGCATTCGTTCCCCAGCAATGTACGGAGTGAATAAGAGACCGTTGGCTCCAATCGGAGATTTACCGGCTTCATTAGTCATCTCGGTAAAGTCTTCGTCCTTGACGAAAGTGTTCTTGTACCATGTTAATGAATCACCCGCGGCCAGCGTGACACCCATTGAATAGTAGGTGTTCGGAATGGAATGGTCTTCCATTTGCAGACGACCACCATAGTCGTTTGAGAGGTCCACTTCATGATGGAGGACCACGCCAGAGGTTCCGACGCTGACCAACGCGTTATTGGGTGACATGATGCCCGCTCCAACCGCGCCAGCGGAGTTGTCGGCGGCTCCACCATAGACCTTGGTAATGGTTGACATATCGGCTTGATCGGCGAAGTCGGGGATGACGTTTCCCGCGTAGTCAATGGACTGAATTAGTGGCGGGAGGATTTTCTCGGGAATTCCGAGCGCCTTACAGATTTCAAGGCTCCACTTGTTATCGTGGATGTCTAAGAGGGTAGTTCCGGTGGCGTCAGAAAAGTCGACCGCAATGTTACCGGTCATTTTGAAGCGCAGGTAATCTTTTGGTAGGAGGAAGGTTTTTACTTTCGCCCAGTTCTCCGGTTCGTTTTCCTTGACCCAGAGAAGTTTGGTAATGGTAAAGCCCTCCAGTGGTTGATTACCGGTGATTTCAACGAATCGCTTCCCTAGTTTATCCTCAATCTCTTTTCGTTGTTTAGTGGTTCTAGTGTCGTTCCACAAGATAGCTGGTCTGATGACCTTGTTGTCTTTGTCCAACAAGACTAGTCCGTGCATTTGGCCTGAGAAACTAGCTCCACTAATGGACTCCGGATCAACATTATCATCATTGACTAATTTTCTAATCGCCGCAATCGTACCATTCACCCAGTCATTGGGATTTTGTTCACTCCAACCTGGTTTGGGATGCGGATTCGGATACTCCGTTGATTCTTGTCCCACGATATCACCAAGCTTGTTGACAGCAGTGACTTTGACCGATCCCGTGCCGAGGTCGATTCCTAAAACGTTCTTTTCCATGTGTGCACCAACTTTCATAAATATTGCTTGTAGTTACAACTCTTAATTTAAGACTAGCAGGTTATGTAATCGTTTTCAATGCCAATGTATTAGTTTGTGTTTGATATTTTACATAGACATTTTAATAAAACAAAGTTAAACTATTCACATTATGAATAACGGAGGTCAGCAGTTATGAGGAATGAAAATAGGCATAAGCATACCTCAAGAGATTTGTTGATAGTTGGAAACGGTTTTGATTTAGCTTGTGGGCTTAAAACTACATTTAAGGATTATTTTAATTGGATTGAAGATAAAGAAATAAATGCTAATGAACTTAATGTTAGTCAATTTGCTGGTAACTTAGTAAAAAGAATAAAAGAATTAAATAATATTGTAGTAAAAAATAAAGACCATGATTTTATGTTTGATAGTATTTTGTGTAAGTGCATTCATAAACTTCCTAAATACAATAATACTGATGGAGGAATAGACACTCGAATAAATAGTAATTCTTATGTACCATCTTTATTTGATATTTATTTTAAATGTAATCAATTGTTGCATAAAGAATCAATTAATGATAATAGATGGGCAGATGTTGAATCTAATTTAGGAGAATTATTGAATGGTAGTAGTTATATGGGATCTGTTCTTAATATTATGGATATATTGCAGCAATCAAAAGAATATCTAAATAATGAAAACGCGGAGAAAAAGGTAATTATTAAAGAAAAAATATTAAATATGATTCCTCAGGATGGTAGCAATGTTATTGGGAATAATTTAATATTATTGTTTTTAATAGTTTATACTTATGGTTTTAAAGTTGAAGAATACACAGGAAATAGTTTTGTTGACTTTTTATTTGACCAATTAAATCATTTCGAAAAAAATTTAGGGAAATATATTAAATCTCTTGAAAATGATTTGTATAAACAAAAAGCAAACAAATTATTATATAGAATTAAATCTAATAACCATAGGAATTTTAATATTTTAGATTTTAATTATACTAATCCATTCAAAGAGGATTCAGAAAATGTAGGGGTAGAGAATATTCATGGAAATATTTATGAATATGAAAATGAAGATAATGTTGAATATGCATCAAGTCCAATTATTGGTGTTGATGCTAATTCAATAGTAAGCAATTCCTTTTATAAATTTAGTAAAACGTATCGAATTATGACTAGAGAAAATGCGATTAATGCCAAAGTTACGCAGTCAACAATTCTTCCTCAGTTTGCTAAAAGTATTTACTTTTATGGTCATTCACTGGCCCCTGCAGATTATTCGTATTTTCAAACAATTTTTGATCATTATGATATTTATAGTAGTTCAATTAAATTAGTATTTTGTTATTCAATTTATGATGAATGTGAAGAAGATAAAATTAAATCTGATTATTTTGAAGAAGTATACAAACTTATGAATACTTATGGTGAATCAACAGGAACCCAAAAGGGAAAGAATATTCTTCACAAAATGATTCTTGAGGGGCGTCTTGTGTTAAAGAAAATTGACACGAGAGATTTAAAAGATATTAAACCTGAAGAAGTTAAAACTGAGCAATAAAAAAACACGCATTACGTAAATAAATACGTAATGCGTGTTTTTTATTCGTCAATTTCCATCGCCATTTTCACCAGCTGTTTCTTGACGGGTCCGATATTGTCACGATGGGCGAGGACAATCAGCGTATCACCGGCTTTAATCTGAGTGTTTCCGTTAGGGATGATGTGGAGATTACCCCGACTAATCGTGATTAGAATGGAGTGGTTCGGCCAGTGGATGTTTTTGACTAACTTGTTTTCAATTGAACTGAATTCGTAGACCGGGACCTGAATCTTGTCCGTCTTGCTGTCAGCGTTGAAGTATGTCTTGATGGCCGTTAATCGTTCGGCTAGGGCTTGATAGATTGGTTGACCACCCAGCATGTCGACCACGACGTACGAGATAAGGACTACGAGCGCTAACGCCATGAAGTTCTTGGTGTTACCGACCAGTTCGGTGATTAACATGATGGAGGTAAAGGGCGCCTTACTGACGGCCGCAAAGTAGCCGGCCATCCCGAAAATCAACAAGTTGTTGACGTACCCGGAACCGAGCAGTCCAGTCTGTGACATAAAACCACCGTAAGCCGCACCAATCAGTGATCCAACGGCCAAGACCGGCATGAAGAAACCACCAGGGATTCCGGCACCATACGTAATTAACCCGAAGACAAACCGGACGATTAGAAAGACAAAGATGGCGGTTAAGGGCACGTTGTGAGTGGCGACGGTCATGATGACCCGACTACCACTTCCGATGGTGGTCGGAAAGAACATTCCAACGGGAATAACCAGTAAAATCGGAATCGCACACATAAAGTACCATGGAATAATTTTAATCTTAGCGAACCACTTTGGCAGGTCCAGTAGACCTAGGTTATAGACGTAGCCTAGGACACCCAGAATAATACCTAGGATAATCAGTTGCCAGTAGTTCTGCAGTTGAAAAATGTGACTGTAGAAAATGGGCAGAATGGGTTTTAAGCCGAAAACTTTTAAGGAAACAAAGTTTGCACAGATTGACCCCGTGAGTGACGAAAGCCAAACGGCGGGGGAGAAATTGCGGTAAACGCCCTCCATGACGAAGAACGTCCCTGCTAGTGGTGCACTAAAGGTGGCCGACAGTCCTGAGGCTGCTCCGGTCGCAATCATCAATCGTCGCTCAGAACCGCCTTCTTTAAAGCCCTGGGCAATTCCTTGACCAATGGCACCACCTAACTGAACGGAGGGCCCTTCTCGTCCAACGAAAATTCCGGTTCCAACGGTTAGGACACCAGTGACAAATTTCCGCCATAAGACAGAGACCCAATTAGTTTCAATGTTGCCTGCAAGTTGAGCTTCAACCTGTGGAATCCCGGAGCCTTTAACGTCAGGATCGCCCTTCATGATAAGACCGGTCACGATTGAGATGAGTAAGAAAGTGGGAATTACCAACCACAGAAGATTGAGATTGTGGTCAAGTCCATGATAAATTGTAAGCGACCATTTTAAAGCGACCTGGATTAGGTAACGAAAAGACGCAATTACGGCACCCGTCAGCGTTCCAATAATGGTTGCAAAGAGAACGTATCGAATGTCTGAAAAATCAATGTGGTGTGTGCGTTTCGGCAAGTTGTTCATCTCCATTAAGCAATTACACCAATTGTATCACGATTAATTTCCCCAAATGAATTCGATTTTAGGGTAAAATAATAATATAGAAAAGATTTAATTGGAGGAATTTATGAAGAAATCAGATATTGTTCAAAAGTTAGACTTCTTGTATGTTCTAACCCTAGTAATTTCAATTATTGAAACGGTTTTATTGTTTCCAATCCTCGGTGGCATCATCATTGTCAGCATGTTGTGGGTTCCACTACTGGTGCTATTAGGTCTCTACATTACTTGTTTCATCATCAGTTCGCAGATGGTGAGCTCACTCAGTGATGGTAAAGTTAAGGCTGAGATGGATAACATCAAACCAAGATTTATCGTTGGGATTGTCTTGTCAATAATCGCGGTCATTCCAATTGTGGGATGGATTTCACACATTGTGATGGCCATTATCATGTGGCAGGTATTTACTAACATTAGTACGCTTAAGACGGACTTGATTAATGATGATGGAGCTAAAGGTGATTGGAAGGACGTTACACCAGACTCTGAGAAGCAGAATTCAAACCAGCAAGGTTCAGATAACAATTCTAATAAATAAACATATTATATAATTAGTAATTTTATCCTTATACAAGCACAAATACACCTATGGTTTTCATAGGTGTATTTTATTTTCATTAATTTTTCACTAAACTAAACCTTTTTTGTGTCATTGTGTCTGACCTCCACTAAGATAGTACATAGACTTATTAAAATCATTTTTAAAAGTGAAAATCAATTAGAAAGGAGTAAGGCCAATGAAAAGAATACTGAAATGGACTGGAGTGACGGCTTTCTTCTTTGTCATTTTCGCAATCATCCTTGATTTGGCGGTTGGCTATCTCCTGTTTAACTTTGCCTTTGGGAAGACGGGACTAGCCAGCTTGTACAACGAAAATGCTGGGACGCCCGATACCGAGTGGTTTAGTGATAATCACGCACAGGTTCTACACGAAAAGGCGAGTGATGGGACCAATCTAGTTGCTAGATACGTCCCATCGGAAAAACCAACCAACAAGACGATGATTGTCGTTCACGGGTACGGTAGTAATAGTGAAGAGATGGAGTCATTCATTAAGATTTTTCATGATGCCGGTTATAACGTCCTGGCACCCGATAACCAGTCGTTTGGTGGCAGTGGTGGTAAATACATCGGGTACGGTGTCAAAGACGCCACTAACCTGGAAAAATGGGCTCGAGTGCTCAATTATGACCACCCCGACGGTGAATTAGGTCTGTTTGGGACAAGCATGGGAGCTTCGGCCGTCATGTATTCCCTGCCAAAAATGCCAAGCAACGTAAAATTTGCGATTGAGGACAGTGGCTATGCCAGTGTGGAAGGTGAGTTGGGTGGCCAATTGAAGCGGCTATTTAACATTCCGAGTTTCCCACTGGTTCCGACCGTTAATCTCTATGTACGAATGTTTGCGAAGTATAACATGAATGATGGGAATACAAAGAAGACTTTAAAGCACAACCAGATTCCGTTGTTTATCATTCACGGTGATGTTGACAAGTTTGTCCCCGTTAAAAATGCCTATGAGAACTACAAGAACGATGCTGGTCCAAAACAAATCTGGATCATTAAGGGTGCTGGCCACATTGAAGGTCGGAGTCAGGATCCTGATACGTATACGCAAAAAGTTGTTGGCTTTTCGCAACAGTATTTTAAGTAGTTGAATTTAGTGAAATGATTGGTAGAATTGAGACAGAAATGCTGAGGAGATGAGGACCAATCAAAGCCAAAATCAGACTAACAGTTGCGTGTTTACTTGTAATCGGGGTAATTGCTGCATATTTTATCCTGGATCAAAGAGAACGATTGGTCCTCTTTTTTGAAGGAGTTGGATTAGTTGTCGCATGCGTCCTGTTTGGATGGCACGGAATTAATGAGTTAATCAAAAGAATTTTAAAGGTATTTTAGACAAAAAAAAGACTACGAATTTGAATTCGTAGTCTTTTTGGTTGGTAATTTTAACCGTTACCATTTTGAAATGATGGGTATAATGTCATTCCACCATCAACGTAAAGTGAGATTCCAGTAACGTAGCTAGCTTGGTCAGAAGCTAACCAAACGGCAGCAGCTGCAACTTCGGAAGGTTTACCAATCCGGTGCATTGGAACCATGTTAACAGTTGATTCGTAAGTCTTTGGATCAGCAAACTTCTTAGCGTTGATTGGGGTGTTAATGGCACCAGGACAAATCGAGTTAATTCGAATGTTTTGTTGAGCAAATTCCATTGCGGCAGTTTCGGTGAATAATTTAACGCCACCCTTACTTGCAGCGTAACTTGCAAATGTCGGCCATGGGATTTGTTGGTGAACTGATGAAGTTTGAACGATACTACCCTTCTTGTTGTGCTTTAAGAAGTAGTTTAAAGCAGCTTTAGTACCCAAGAAAGTACCAGTCAAATCAACGTTAACGACTGCTTCCCATTCTTCAAGGGTAACTTCGTTTGTAGGGGTCTTCTTTTCCATCCCAGCGTTGTTGAACCAAACGTCCAAATCACCAAAGGAATCAACGGCGGTTTGTACTAATGATTCAGCACCAGCATCATCGCCAATGTCGCCTTGTTTAGTAACGGCGTGGCCACCGTTTTTTTCAACGATTTCAACAACTTGGTTAGCTGCCTCTTCGTTTTTGTGGTAGTTAATAACCACGTTCATGTGTTCTTGACCCAAACGTTCAGCAATGGCAGCACCAATCCCTGAGTCTCCTCCAGTGATTACGGCCGTCTTGCCTTCAAGATCTTTATACATAACCATATAATATACACCTCTACATTTCTAATCCTGTTAAGCGGATTGGACTTGTTTCTGACACTATAATAACCCATTAAGAGACTAATATAAAGGGGAAAGAACTGATTGACCCTTTAAAATTAAGTTGTGTACATTTTACTTGCGTTATGGTGAATTCCTGCTATCATAAATAGTGAAGATTTGAAGAGGTTCATTTCTGAATCACTTATAGGAGGTTATAAATATGAAACTAACAATTACTGATGACGCAATGGCCTACATGAAGAAAAGATTAGCAGGTGCTAACGCATACCTGTTGGCCGCAAATGACGGATCAAATAACTTCTCTGAAGGTGCCGGTGGTGCTTGCACCGTTGGAGATGCCTTTCAAGTTGTTGGTGTTTCAAAAGCACCATCAGACTATGATGTTAAACTTGAAAACAATCAAGGTGCTGACGTTTTAACCAGCAAGAACGATATGACTTTCTTCGGACCAGGTCTAAAACTTGATTTCAAGAATAACTTCTTACAGTTAAAAGATGACGGTGAAATGATTGATGGTCAAGTTACGACCAACAATCAAGTTGAAAAATAGAATAAGAGATTAATAAGCCAGGAAAGAACCGGAGTAATTGCTTCGGTTCTTTTTTATTAAAAAATGGGATTCACGTCACGTGAGTCCCATTTTCGTTTATTTAAAATGTTTTTTGTAAAATGCCAGCCCAAGGTATACCAGTAAAAGTAACCAAGAAATAACGCTGATCCAAATCCCAATGATGTGAACGCGGGTGCGGTGATACGTCAATTTGATGGTGTTTGCTCCCTTTTTGACGGGAATGTGGATGGCACGCTTTTGGTCTACTTTAATTGGAACGGCCTGATTGTTAACGGTCACTACGTAGCCAGGGAAGTAAACATTTGGCAAACGAACCCTGGTGGCACTTTCAGCGTCTAACTGGTACTCAATTTGATTGTACGAGGTAGTCCGTTTCTTTTGTTTTAAGCCCTTCTGATTTGGATTCATTTTTAAAATAGAATGCTTTTTGAGTAGCGGTTCTAGTGAATCGGAAGCATGAGGGAGGTAGTCCCAATAAACAGCCGATTTTCCCACCTTTTCAAATTCCTGTGGTGAAGAAGCCTGAGGTTCCCACGATTTGAGCTGCAAATTGGTGGCAAGTGACGAACAGAGACTAAGGCCTAAAACGCCTAAAATCAGGAGAGCTCCCGTAGAATTGTTTTTGGCAAAAATCTTGGTGATAATTTCTCCGCCTAAAAACGCTAATAGAACGGTGGTGATGATCAGAAAACGGAATGGGAATTGGATCATTCCCACCCACTTTTGCAAAAGGTCCCACGGAAAGAGATTGGAACTAAAAAGCAGAAAGAGCAGTGAGAGGACCGTCATTGATTTGGAGAACAGGTCAAGTCGATGCCAGAAGACGAACAGCAAAATGATGATCATTAGTCCGACAATGCCAATGCCAGCACCGTACTGCCAAGGTCCGTTTGGAGTGGGGCCGAAAAACAGATTGGTGACCGGGATGCTCATGTCTTGGAGGCGACACTTCATGATGGAAATTTCTTGGTCGTAGTGGTAATTCTGAATTAATGGCAGTAAAAAGAAAGCTGACAGAAAAAAGGTTCCGACGGCAGCGGCGATTAGCGCTAGGCCTCGCTTCACCTTAAGTTTCAATGAATCAAGGTTTAACACGATAATAATGATCGTCATGGCAGAAAAGGCACCGGCAATCAAAAACGACAGTAGGTGGGTTAATACCAGCAGGGTTAATCCAACACTTAAGACCCACCACTGACGATAGTTTTTGATACATACTTGATAAATTCCGTAGAGAACCACTGGCAGAAAGACAAACGCCATTCCTTCAGCCACATCAAAGCGGACGAAGAGGTCAAACGTTAGATACGTCGATAAACCATAGATGATGGCGGATGCGAGCCCAGTCAGTTTCCGATTGGTAATTTTCCAGGTTGCTAGATACATGGAGATAAATACCAGAAAGTTGATTAGGATTAGGTAAAGTAAGTAGGATGTGTACGGATTCTTAATAACCAGATGAATCATGGCCTCAGGTAAGACGGCAAAAATCGGATAGAACCCGTTTAGCGGATAGCCAACTTTGACAAAAGTTTTCGTCATCATTCCTGGAATCATATGTAGGATGCCACCGTGTTGAACCTGGATGTAACTCTCGTACGCCCGGGCCAGATGAAAACGCATGTCCTCGCGTGGTAGGATTGGATTGCCAAAGAAATATGGACTGACGATTACCACGCTTAGAATTAAAAATAAAATCATTGAAAATAGCGTAAAATGCTTATGTATGAACTTCGAGATGGTAATTCCCCCTTGTGATTTAATATCATTATTATAGAATAACTTTAAAAGTTATTCTATTTTTTCTTAAAAATGATTGACATTGAGTTTTAAAGCATGTAAAGTAACGACCATTAAAAACAATAAATTAACTAAACGGAAAAGTTGAGTAGGCAGAAGAAACTCAAAGAGAGTCTCAGGCTGGTGCGATGAGATGAGTTGGCGCTGTTGAAGATGGACTTGGAGTTTTCACCAGTAAATCGTGAGCTGGTGACGGGATGCCGCCGATATCATGGCCCGGTTATTTTTACAAGTAACCGTTGAGGTAGTCGTTGTGAGACGGCTATGAACTAAGGTGGTACCGCGGAAGCATTCGTCCTTTTTACAGGATGGATGCTTTTTTGTTTGGTTAATAAATGGGAGGAACGCAGATGAGAAGATGGGTTAAATACTTAATTTGGATTGGAATTATATTGTTTATTGGAATCGCCGGATACTTCAGCTTTTTCCACCAATCAGAGGCGGAAGCGAACACCATTACCGTTGGCATCATGGCCGGATCCAAACAGGAACAGGCCATCTGGAACGAAGTGGCTAAAGACGCCAAGGATAAGTACGGCCTAAACGTTCAGTTTCAGACGTTTACCGATTATTCACAGCCTAACAACGCTCTGACTAACGGAGACATCGACGTGAATGCCTACCAAAACTACCCATTTTTGGACAATTGGAATGAAGTTCACCACACTGATATTGTTCCGGTTGGGGATACCGTGATTGAACCGATGAGGATTTACTCTAATCAGTTTAAGTCGGTTAATGAAATTTCCAGTGGAACTTCCATTGCGGTGCCAAACGACACTAACAACGAATCACGGGCTTTACACGTCCTTCAGAGTGCGGGATTGATTAAGTTAAATCCGAAAAAGGCGTTCACCACCGTCAAGGACATTACTAGTAATCCGAAGAACCTGAAGATTAAGGAAGTTGACGCCTCGCAAACGCCACGATTACTGAATTCGGCGGGAGCTTCCGTTGTGAACGGGAACTTTGCTGAAAGTTCGAACCTGAGTCCGAAGAAGGCCATTTATACGGCACCATTTACCAAGGACTCGCATAAGTGGGTCAACTTCATTGCCGCAAAGAAGCGCGACGAACATAGCAAGAAAATCAAGGAATTAGTGAAAGCCTATCAGACCGAGAAGACCGCTAAACTGATTAAGAAAGAGTCTGGGATTAATCAACAAGCGGCTTGGAACCTTAAATTTAAGTAACTCAATAAGAATTCATCAATTAATTGATGAATTCTTTTATTGGTCTGAAACAATGGTTTAATAAATGGTAGAATGAAAAAAACGATGGGAGGGGTCCAAATGGGTTCAGTAGCTACGATTAGAGACGTTGCGTCAGAAGCAGGAGTGTCAACTGCCACCATCTCACGCTACTTAAACGGAAAGACCAACCACATGTCCGATGCTACTGCCAAGCGGGTTACCGAAGCGATCAAGAAGTTGAACTACGTGCCAAACGAATCCGCCAGACAGCTCATTACCAAGCAAAGTCGATTGGTGGCGGTCATTGCGGCGGATGTTGATGATTACTTTTCCACGGAGATTTTTAAGGGTGTTAATTCGGTTTTAAAAAAGAACAACTTCATCGCGGTCTTAATGGACTCCGATAGTGATGAACGGCGGGAACTTGACACGTTATCGTCACTTAACCAACAAATGTTTGGTGGCGTCTTGATTCAGCCGTTAAGTAACGACCTGGACGCCTTTCAAAGCTCAATTCCCACAAATGTACCGGTGGTCATGTTAGATCGGCAGATTAAGGGCAGTCCGTGGCCGAGTGTGGTTACCAATAACTATGAGGTCAGTAAGAAAGCGGCGCGATACTTTAAAGACCAGGGATTAAGCCACGTCTTTGTGATTACAAATAATGTAAAAAACGTTTCCACCCGAGAACAACGACTGAACGGGATTAAAGCAGTCTATGGGAACCACGTCACGATCATTCAACCGGGAAACGATGAGGCTTCATTTCGTCAGGCATACTCCAAACTGAAAAATGACATCAAAGAAACAAATGGGGGGCTGATTTTTGCTTTAAAGGAACGGTGGCTCTTGAAGTTTTTGCCCAAGTTGATTCGGGATGGGGTAATTCGGAAGTCCGATGGGGTGCACATGACGGGATTTTCTGACACTTCACTGGTAGATAATATTGACCCAGGAATCAAGGTTATTAATCAGGATCCGTTTCAGATTGGGGTGAATGCCGCTCAGATCCTGATTGAAGGGATTGAGAGTGATTCCCAACCGATTGCGAAAAAAATTGAGATTCCAGCCCAATTTTAAGTCTCGAGGCTAGCCTAGTGAGGCTAGTCTTTTTTTATGGCGTCATGGAAAACGATTACATATTTTTAGAAAAAAGATTGCCAAACAGTATTGACTACTTTTATGTAAACGTTTACCATAAGTATCAATATGAAAGCGGTATCAAATTAAAAAAGGAGTGAATACTGATGCGATTGTTTTTAAATACATGGATCTTTGTAAATGACATCGAAGCCGGTACGAGTCAGACAGCGTTATTCCCACGCGTGAAACAAATGAACGTTGACGGAATTGAGGTTCGACGAGAATACATCAAGGATTTTTCAAAGGAACTGGATGAGATTGATAATGCCAGATTGAGAACGGGACTCCTTGTTAATTACAGTGTCCCCGATGAGCTGTTTTTAAAGGATGGTTCGGTTAATCCGAAATTGAAGCAGTACTTCAACGAGGGGCAACGAATGGGAATTACTAAAATTAAATTTAACGTGGGAAACTTCAGGGCTTTTCATGGTGACTTAGCTCACGCGTTTGATGGTTTACCACTCGATCAGATTCAAATGAACGTGGAAAACGATCAAACCAAATTGAGTGGCAAAATGGCTAATGTTAAACACTTTTTAAACCAAGCGAAAAAGAATGGGCTGCCCATTAAGTACGTGTATGACCTTGGCAACTGGGCGTTTACCCATCAAAGTGCGGACTATGCGGCTGATTCTTTGTACCAGTATACCGATTATATTCATCTAAAGAACGTCAACCAGTTTGACGAAGATGACTTACAGACCGCGGACGATCTAAACGACGGCATGTTTGATTGGAAAAACATCCTGAACGAGTTACCGAAAACGGCGGATTTGGCGCTTGAATTCCCGATGGAAGACGACGAACACGTTGAACGTCAGGTCAAGTTGCTGAGAGATGAGGTGATGTAGTTGATGAATACCATTATTGCGATTCTGTTACTAATTACCTTTGCTGGCTTTATCTTTTACATTGTTAAAGGTGGGGACCTGACCATTGGGTTCTTCGTCATGGCGATTCTTTGGACCGTCATCGGCCTGATCCCTTATCACACCGCTTTGACGGCGGTCTTCTCAACACCCGCTCTGAAGTATGGTTCGACGATTATCTACATCGTCTTTGGTTCGTGGTTCGGACGAGTGCTGGTTGACAGTGGCATTGCGCCATCAATTTCGCAGAAAACGAATAAGGTTGGAAAATCGCATCCCTTACTAGCCGCCATCCTGATTGTCTTAGTTACGGCGCTGCTGTTTGTCAGTTCCTACGGAGTGGGTTCGGTCATTGCCATCGGTGTCATTTTGTTACCAATCCTCTTGTCATTGGGGATTCCACGAGACGTGGCCCTAACGACGTTTGCCTTGTCGATTGGTTCGGCCATGTACGTCAACGTCGTGCTCTTTAATCAGATTAAGGCGTTCTTCCCCAAGGCTCAATACAATCTGCATTACCTTGAATTTGGGTGGGCGGCCATGGCGGTGCAACTAATTGCGGTGATCTTGTTTCTAGTGATGAAACGTCACACGTTCAATCCAAAGAATGCCGAGGCCAACCTGAAGAAAATCGGGGCAACTGACCCGGGAGACGTCGACAAGATTCCGTACATTGCGTACGCCATCCCAGTTGTTCCCGTTATTTTGAACATGGCGCTCGGCTGGGATGCCATTCCAGCCTTGATCCTTTCTAGTATCTTGGCCATGCTTGTGACTGGTAAGATGAACGGCTACAAAAAATTCAAAGAATTTCTTAATACCACGATTAAACAGTCCATTAACGACATTTCGGGCTTAATCATGTTCTTGATGGCACTGGTTATGTTTGCCGGGGCGGCTCAGTTAAACGCTGGTCGTTTCAAGGGAATCTTCAGCGCCATCCTGCCAAACAGTCACTTACTGCTAGCACTTGGAATCGGAGTTCTTGCTCCTTTAGCATTGTTTAGAGGTCCACTTCAGGTCTGGGGTGCTGGAGCTGCGACGGCCGCCGTACTTTCCGCCACCGGAATGTTTAACGACATGTTCTTGTTACCGTTAATGTACGTTCCAACTCTGATGGCGGTTTCAACTGACATCACTCAGTCATGGAACGTCTGGGGTCTTGACTACATGAAGGTTCGTCCCCAGCAACTGTTGAAACTGGGAGTTCCGGTCATGTGGATTGTCTCCATTTTAAACGAAATATTAGTGTACTTATTCTTCGGATAGATGATTAAAGAAAGGTGAAAATTATGAGTGAATTTCTGACAATTGGTGAACCAGTGGTAACGTTCGCCTCAACCGATCCTGACGCTACTTTAGCTGATTCGACCCACTATCTAAAAATCCTCGGAGGGGCAGAACTAAACGTGGCCATTGGTGCTAAACGACTGGGACATTCCGCTGAGTACGTGTCTCAGGTAGGAACCGATCCGCTGGGTAAATACGCCAAAGACGTGATTATCGACCACGGTGTTGGCATTGACTACGTTAAAGACGATCCCGATCACTGGACGGGTCATCAATTGAAACAGATGGTGACGCACGGTGATCCCCAGACGTTCAACTATCGCACGGGATCGGCCGCTTCTCATCTAAATCAAGATGTAATTGACGAGATTAATCTTGACGATGTTAAAATGGCTCATCTAACGGGGATCTTCCCGGCTTTGTCATCTGAAGCGGAAGACTCATATCGTGCATTAATGGACCGATTGATTAATAATGAAATCAAGATAACGTTTGATCCAAACCTGCGTCCCGGACTGTGGGGTGATCATGATCGAATGATTAAGACGATTAACGAATTGGCTAAAAACGCTGACATTGTGATGCCAGGTGTAAACGAGGGCAAGGTCCTCATGGGAAGTGATGACCCGGAAAAAATCGCTGACTTTTACCTCCAAAATGGCGAACGCACGAACGCAGTGTTAATCAAGTTGGGCCCAGCTGGTGCGTATGTGAAGACCAAGAATGGTGATTCGTACACGGTCGCTGGTTTTAAGGTCGATCACGTCGTCGACACGGTTGGTGCCGGTGATGGGTTTGCACTCGGGGTAATTACCGCACTATTAGAGGGCAAAAATCTAAAGAGTGCGGTCATGCGTGGAAATGCCGTTGGAGCGCTTCAGGTTCAGACGCCTGGTGATAACGACGGCTATCCTACTCCAAGTGAATTAAATGAATTTTATAAAAAAGAACACGTTAGTGAATCGTAAGTAGATGGGAGAGATTATGATGGCTAAAAAAGTTGCAGTACAAGCAAGTTTGGCTCCAGATGGAAAACAGCTACTGAAAGACAGTGGCTTTGATGTTGTGGAATTACCTGACAAGAAGATTTCAACGTTGCTTGACATGGCCGCCGATGCTTATGGCATCCTGATTGGCACGACCCCGTTTCCAAATGACACCATTGAAAAGATGCCGAACTTAAAGATCATTGCTAGAAACGGTGTGGGTTATGACAACATCGACGTTCCCTTTATGGTACAACATGGCATATATGTAACAATTACGCCACTCGCCAATGCCTCAACGGTTGCGGAGACGACGTTAGCCGAAATCTTTGACGTATCAAAGAACGTTACCAATGATTCGCATGAGATGCGTAAGGGGAACTGGAACTACAAGAAGGATCACATGGGTTTTGATTTAGAAGGCAAGGTCCTCGGAATTCTCGGTTACGGCCGAATCGGCAAGATGGTCGCTAAGAAGGTGAGTGGACTGGGGATGAATGTCATCTACAATTCACCCCATGCTGAAGACTCTGAATACGGTAAGGCGGTTAATCGTGATGCCATCTTTACTGATTCAGACATCGTCACTTTACACATGCCAGTGCTACCCTCTACTAAACAAAGTATTGGTAAACGTGAATTTGAGATGATGGACAACTCGGCGGTTCTCATTAATTTGGCTCGGGGGGCACTCGTTAATACGAATGATCTAATCGACGCGTTAAAGAGTCACGAAATCAAGGCCGCTGCCCTAGATGTGTTTGATTCTGAACCGCTACCAATGGACAGTCCACTCTACAAGTTGGATAACGTCTTGTTGACACCGCACATTGCCTCTAACACGGTAGAATGCATGAACCGGATGGCGCATGACGCTGCCAGTGAAATTGTAAAAGTCCTAAATGGTGAACAACCACAGTGGGCGGTTAAAAAGTAAAAGAATTAACTAAGAACTGGGATGAAATGGTCTCAGTTTTTTTTATTTAAGAAAATCTTTAAAAAGTAATTGTCATCATCTTTTTTTCACGGTACAATTCAATGCAATACAAATGAAAAGGAGTGATGCATATGCATAATATGTTCAAGAGAGAATCGGTTGCTAGTTTCGTCAAAGCCGATGCCGGCTTAAAGCGAACCCTGACCGCTAAAGATCTAATCGGTCTGGGCGTCGGAGCCGTTGTCGGAACTGGGATCTTTATTCTTCCAGGACACGAAGCAGCTTTACACGCAGGACCAGCAGTCGCACTGGCATTCTTGCTTGCTGCCATCTTAGCTGGGGTCGTGGGTATGGCGTATGCCGAGTTTTCGTCGGCAATGCCCGTTGCTGGTTCAGCATACTCCTTTGGAAGCGTCGTTTACGGCGAGATCATCGGGTGGATTCTTGGTTGGGGACTAATCCTAGAGTACTTCTTGGCGGTTTCTGCTGAGGCCACCGGATTTGCTTCGTACTTTAATAACAACATTTTAGCCGCCATTGGGATTAACATCCCGAAGTTTCTTCAAAGTGGACCGATGGAAGGTGGTATTGTCAACATCAGTGCCGTTGTCATTACCCTGTTAGTTGGATTACTCGCTTTAATGGGAACTAATTTTTCCAAGAAGATTGAGAACGTTGCCGTGCTGGTCAAGATTGGCATCATTGTTTTGTTTATCGTTGTGGGTGTTTTTTACATCAAGTCAAGTAACTACGTTCCGTTTTACCCGAAACAATTTCACACTCCACCCCTTGGTTTAGGTGGAATCTCAACCGCCGCTGCGACCGTCTTTTTTGCTTTCATGGGTTTTGATGCGTTGGCATCGAACTCCGCTGAAACCATTAATCCTAATAAGAATATGGCCAAGGGAATCCTTGGAACCGTTCTGATTGCGGCCGTCCTATACGTCGGGTTCTCTTTGGTCCTGACCGGAATGGTTCATTACTCATTACTAAACGTTGACGATCCAGCCGCTTTGGCATTCTCCATGGTGCACCTGAACTTTATGAACAAGGCCATCACGATTGGAGCGCTATTTGGAATCTTCACCGCCATGGTTACCATGGTCATCGGGAGTTCCCGACTGGTTTACTCGCTTGGACGTGACGGACTAATTTCTAAGAAAATGGGGAAGATTAACCACAAGACTGGAATTCCAACCTACGCGGTTTGGTTAGCCGTCATCATTCAGGCCATCTTTGCCGGGGTTGTTCCTTTGACCCAACTAGTTTCATTGATTAACGCTGGAACTTTGGTTGCGTTTGCTTTTATCTCATTTGGAATTATTCCATTGAGACGAAGAAAGGACATCAAGAATACTGGTTACAAGATGCCACTTTACCCATACCTGCCAATTCTAGCCGGACTGATGAGTATCTACTTCATTATCATGTTACCGAACGTGACCAAGATTGCGGTAATTGGTTGGTTAGCACTGGGAATTGTGATCTACTTTGTTTACGGGATTCATCATTCTAGACTGCAAAATGAAGAATAATTGATAAATGGGAAGCCGTGAAATGGCTTCCCATTATTTATACATAATTGTTGAGAAATATATTCAAATGTGGTGAAATAATATCAAATAAATTATGGGAGTAAAATATGACTACAAAACAACCAATTGAAATTCTTGTAACTATCAATCAAGGGTACATTAATCCATTAAAAATTATGTTATATTCACTTAGACTTAACAATCCAGATGTTAATTTTAGAATTTGGGTTTTACAAGCTGATTTTACACCAGAAAATGATCAACAACTTATTAATTATGCTGGTGAACTGCATATGGAACTTCAATCAATCCAAACGGGTCAAAATTTAAAAATTTCAGATTCTTTTTTAAGTGTTTACCATTATCCAAAAGAAATGTATTTTAGATTGTTATGTGGTAATGTTCTACCAAAAGATTTAAAAAAAGTAATTTATTTGGATCCTGATCTTTTAGTTATTAACGACATTCAACCTCTTTGGAATCTCTCCTTAGATGGAAAAATGTTTGCGGCTGCAGTTCATAAAGGGCTTACTGACATTATGAGATCTATTAATAATCTACGTCTTGATACCGATGGGGGTTATTATAATTCAGGAGTTATGGTAATGGATTTGGATCAAATGCGTAAAAAAATTAGGCTTCAAGACATTATTGATACTATTAAAAAGTACAATGATTATCTAATTTTACCAGATCAAGATATTCTAAATTATTTATATGGCAATGATACCAAGGAAATCTCTGAAGATATCTGGAATTTTGATGCGCGTCAATCCTTAAATTATTTAACTCGTAGTGGGGGAAAAGAAGACCTTGATTGGGTTATGAAAAATACGGTTATAATTCATTTCTGTGGTAAACCCAAACCGTGGCAGCTTAATAGTAATTCTCCGTATACAGCACTTTGGCTTAATTACCAACAAATTGTTACCAATCAATTAAATTAAAATACAAAATATATAGATTATATACTGGTTAATCATGATTTATTTTTGAACTGGCATTTAAATAAGTAAGAATGGAAAACTAAGAATAGTTTTCCGTTTTTTATATCTTAGAAGCATTTAGCTGTGATAAAATTAACATAAAGATTGATTATTATAGTAAGTGAGGAAATTGAACGATGGATAAGAAAGTGGCTCTAGTGACAGGTGCTGGACAAGGAATCGGAGAGGCTATTGCCAAACGATTGAGTAAAGATGGCTTTTCCGTGGCACTGGTTGGTCGTCATTTGGATAAGGTGGAAGAGGTTGCTAAGGGGATTCAAAGTGACAATGGTGACGCCATTGCCATTAAAGCCGACGTTGCCAACCGCGACGAAGTTTTTGAAGCCGTTGAAAAGGCTGCCAAACACTTTGGTGACTTCAATGTGATTGTGAACAACGCTGGAATTGCGCCAACCACACCAATCCAGACGGTTACGCCAGAGGTCTTGGAACAGGCCGAAAAGATTAATGTTGGCGGCACTATTTGGGGAATCCAGGCTGCCGCTAAAAAGTTCAAAGAATTGGGCCATGGTGGTAAGATCATTAACGCTTCTTCTCAAGCTGGAATGACCGGTAATGAAAACCTGACTGTTTATGGTTCCACTAAGTTCGCTATCCGTGGAATTACCGAAACAACCGCCAAGGAATTGGCTGACGATGAGATTACCGTTAATGCGTATTGCCCTGGCATCGTGGTCACTCCCATGATGAATGATATCGCGCAAAACGTGGCTGATGAAGCCGGAAAACCATTTGAATGGGGAATGGAACAGTTTGCAAAGAACATTGCCTTGAAACGACTTTCAAAACCTGAAGACGTGGCTGGCTGTGTTTCATTCTTAGCTGGTCCTGATTCTAACTACATGACTGGTCAGTCACTTTTGATTGATGGTGGAATGGTATTTAACTAAACAGATTGGAACTCTAGCGTTAGCTGGAGTTCTTTTAATACATACGAAAAGAAAAGGAGAAAGAAAAATGGCATTAAAAACAAGATTTTGTCCTAACTGTGGAGCTGAGATTCCAGTTGACGTAAAGTTCTGTACGAAATGTGGGTATAAACAACCAAGTATCGATGAATTAGAGGAAATGAATCAGGAAGAGGAGACAACTACGGTTGAGGTTGACTCAAATGAAAAACAAGACGTGGGCCAACCTGAAATTGTGATTCCTGTTTCAGCTGGTGCCATTCCTGATGGATATGAATTCAATCAAAACGGGTCAGTGGCGTTAAGCGGCCACTATATTCCAGATGATGACCAAATTTTGCGGGATTTTCAACAGAAAGCTCTTAATAAAATTAGAGATATTGTGAAAGAAAATAATTGTGATGGTGCCTTTAATCTGGCAATTCAGACTCAAATTGACGGAGATAGTTCAAAAATGTTCATTTTCGCCTATTTTGACATGGCAAATAGTGTAAAATAAAAGTAGATGTTACATTAACATCGATTTAAATACATACTATGGAGGTTTTACGATGGATGACACCAAGCACTGTCCCAATTGTGGTAAATTGTTAAAGGCGGATGTGAAATTCTGTCCTTATTGTGGTCAAGCTCAACCCGAGATGGCTGATGCACAAAGTAGTCAAAGCACTGATAATCAACAGGCTAATTATGGTTATCAAGAAACTAATAATGAGCAGCAGACTTATCGTCCAGAATCTGATAATGGAGCGGATATTCGTTCTGAATATTCATCACCTAACATGATTACATCTTTTAAGGACCTATTTGGGAACATGTTTCATATTTCTGGAAGAATGAGTCGAGCATCATATTGGTGGTCATATTTAGATGTAGTATTGATAGGGATTATTCTTACAATAGTTATGATACTTATTGGATCTGGAATGGAAAACATTTCACAATATGCTGGAATATTTGTACTGTTATTTTTTATTGTTATTCCTATTGCAGAAATTACTGCAACATGTCGTAGATTTCATGATATTAACTATTCAGCTGGTTTTTGGTGGCTTTCATTTATTCCTTGGGTTGGAGGTATTGCTGTTTTCATTTTCATGTTGTTTAGCTCTGTGGACGAAGGCAATCGCTTTGGTGGACCGGATGTTAGTTATTTGAAAAAAATAAAATAATTTTTACCGTACGAAAAGGCACATTTCATAATTGAAATGTGCCTTTTCGTATTACTTTTTAAAATGTTTCATATAATAATCCGGGGTATAGATGACACCAATTTTTGCGTTTTTATCTACCTTGTCCATTTGTCGTGGATAAAGTAATAATTTTGAAAACGTTTTGTGATTGGAAAATAGTTGTTTGGGAGCAAATACCGTTTCAATGTATTTATCGGAGAGTTTATCATACATTCTTAACAGATAGACTTTATGGCCTTCGTAATTGAATAAATAATGATTAGTTTTTTTGTTTTTCATAAGAACCATATTTTTTTGAAGCATTACTTTGTCTGCGACGACATCTTCTACATCTTTTTTTGAATAAAAGTTTTTTTCATAATCTTCATAATCATCGCCAACCATTGCAATCATCGATAAAACGTTATATTTACTATTGGTGTTGGTGTATGACCACTTCATAATTTCATTAGGAGATGTTGATCCTCGCGACTCATAGTACTTATATCCACCAAACGAGATTCCTGCTAGTAAAAGAATGACGACTACGATACTGATAATAATGATTCCAGTGGTTGAGTGCTTCTTTTTGGACTTGTTATTTTCAGATTGACTTTGATGATTAGAAGTTACTTTATCGTTTGAATTCGGCTGTCTCGCACCACAATACGGACAGAATCTGTTTTCTTTTGGAATTTTTTTGCCACAATTTATACAGTATTTTTCGCTATCATTCATCGTGTGTATTCTCCATTTTATTTAAATTAGTTTCTAGATCCTAACATAAATTGCTTATCTGGCTTAATGGTGCTTCCCCAACTTGAATCGATGTGATAGTTGGTTTGATGAAAAACATTGGTTAAAGTGTCAGCAGACTGTAGTGGCATTTTCTTAGGATCCGTGTTTGATTCATCATTACTTAAAACTTTGTATACATAGGTGGATTGATGATTAGGACGTTTAACCTTGATTAAATAGAAACTCCCAAAGCTTTTGTTTTCATTATTATTTTTTATGTAGAACTTATATGATTTATCTTGTTTATTGTACATTAAGGTTGCTTGGTTACCCTCAAAAGAATCGTTAAGCGTGGATGATCCAATGCCACCTTCAGGCAGTTCAGTATTATTAATCGACTTAATCACGCTACTAGCATTCGTATCCTGATTAGGGAAAACATGACGTGCCCTAAAGTAGAAGTTCAAACCGAAAATAACGGCAAGGACAATGGTTCCAATCCCACCTAGCAGTTTCTTCAAGTTACTTTTATTGTTTTGGGGATGATTCTCAGTCGGACTGGTTTTGGGTTGTTGCTTGGTTGTCTGTGGCTGCTCAACTCCACAATACGGACAAAAGCTCGCGTCTTTTTTGATCTTTTTACCACAGTTGACACAAAACTTTGTATTATTCATTAGATTTCATCCTACTTTCAAAATACTTGTGAACCCATGACCATCCCGAAAATAATTCCAATGATCATCAAAACGACCGACGCAATTATCAAAATAATTCCAGCGTTTTGGTGATACTTAAGTTCGATTGCGCCAAGGACAATTCCGATAATTCCAAACACGATGGGGATAAAGAGGGTCGATAAAACGGCGGAAATCCAACCGAACACCAGTAGAAGGGTACTGATGGTTTCGGGATTGCCCTGATTGCTAGTAGTCTGAGGTTGCATACTTGCTGGACTTGGTTGTGACTCATTATGCGGGGTCGAATTGATTTCTGGCTGTTTGGCACCACAATATTGACAAAACTTCGTTTCTTTGGGAATCTTCTTGCCGCATTTAACGCAGAATTTTTCGTTAGTGTTATTCATTGAGATAAACCTCCATCTTGTGATTGAATTCATTATTCACACTAATAGTACCATTCCCTTGTCACTCCCGCAATCTAGGGCTGAATTAAGAGAAATAAAAAACGTTCGACTGAATTTATTTTCAATCGAACGTTTTTGAAACGGCTATTTGTATTGTTGGGCTTCCTCATCACTACAGTAGAGCCAGTGACCAGGACGGACTTCCTGAAGGTATTGGTCTTCTTTAAATGGTTGACTGTGGTCAAACTTGATAATCTTGTGCTGTTTCTCTGAGTGTGGGTCAGGAACTGGCACTGCTGACAACAAGCTTTGGGTGTACTTGTGAAGGGGATGGTTGTATAACTCATCGGTATCAGCCATTTCCACGATTTTACCAGCGTACATGACGGCGATTCGGTCACTAATGTACTTCACCATTGAAAGGTCATGAGCGATGAATAGGTACGTTAGACCCTCTTTTTCTTGAATGTCCTGCATTAGGTTTACGACCTGAGCCTGAACGGAAACGTCCAGGGCGGAAATTGGTTCATCAGCGATGATGAACTTAGGCTTAACCGCTAGGGCTCTAGCGATTCCAATTCGTTGTCTCTGGCCACCGGAGAACTCGTAAGGGTAACGACTGGCATGTTCTTCGTTTAGGTTAACAAGGTGAAGGAGCTCTCGAACTCGGTTATCTCGTTCATCGGAATTTTTAACCAGGTGATTGATATCAAGGCCTTCGGCGATGATGTCCTCCACTTTCATTCGTGGGTTCAGTGAGGCATACGGATCCTGAAAGATCATCTGCATCTGACTACGCAGGTTCTTCATCTGTTTGCGTTTTAGCTTCGAGATGTTTTGCCCCTCAAAGTCAATTTCACCATCAGTTGGGTCGTATAAACGAATGATGTCTCTTCCAGTCGTACTTTTACCAGAACCAGATTCACCAACCAGTCCCAGCGTTTCACCAGGATAAATGTTGAATGAGATGTCGTCAACGGCCTTAACTTCGTCGGGCTTTCCGACGTTAAAGTATTGTTTTAAATGTTTAACTGAAACAATTGGATCCTTTTTAGTCATGGTCGTTTTCACCTCGTTTCTTAAATTCAGCCTGACGCTTTTGAATTGATTTCGGTGGGGTAACCTTTGGAGCTCGCTTGTCTAACAACCAGGTGGCGGCGTAGTGACTGTCACTGACTTTAAAGAAGGGTGGTTGTTTTTCGTGGTCAATCTTTAAAGCGTACTTGTTTCGAGCGTAGAAAGCATCGCCCTTTGGTGGGTTAATCAAGTTTGGTGGTGTACCCGGAATTGTGTTTAATCGATCACTCTTCATGGATAAAGTTGGCATGGAATCAAGTAGTCCCCATGTGTAGGGATGTTGTGGATTGTAGAAAATGTCGTCAACGGTTCCATACTCGACAATCTTACCCGCATACATGACGGCTACGCGATCGGCGATGTTAGCAACCACCCCTAAATCATGGGTGATGAAGATAATTGACGTTCCAATTCTGTCCTTTAACTCTCTTAGTAGCTTAATGATTTGAGCTTGAACCGTAACGTCCAAAGCGGTAGTCGGTTCGTCGGCGATTAGAACATCAGGATGGTCAATAATAGCCATCGCAATCACGATTCTTTGTCTTTGACCACCAGAAAATTGGTGGGGATAGTCGCGCATCCGTTCTCTCGCGTTGGGAATGCCGACTTCTTCTAGTACCTCGGCCGCCCGCTTTAAGGCTTTTCCTTTGGACATTCCCTCGTGAACTCGTAGTGGTTCAGCCACTTGATTACCGATGTTCATGGTGGGGTCCAGTGAGGTCATGGGATCCTGAGAAATCATGGCAATCTTGCCACCACGAATCTTGTCCATTTGTTTTTTGGATTCTTTTAAAATATCTTTGCCTTCAAAATCAATTGTACCGTTGGTGATGGTTTCGTTATCAGCTAGAAGACGCATGATCGTTCTCACGGTGATTGATTTCCCTGAACCAGATTCACCAACAAGGGCGAGCGTTTCTCCTTTGTCAAGGTGGAAGCTAACGTCACGAATGGCCTTCACGGTTCCGTTTAGGGTAGCAAAATCAATTGACAGGTTTTTAACGTCTAAAACTTTTTGAGCCATCTTATCTGTCTCCTTTACTTAGATTTTGGATCGAACGCATCTCTTAATCCATCTCCAAGCAGGTTGGTCGTAATCATAATGACAGACAGTACGATTGCTGGAACCCACATTTGATATGGTAAGAAATGAAAGGCCTTCTGACCATCGTTTAGAAGTGTACCAAGGGATGCGTTTGGTGCTGGGATCCCAATTCCAATGAAACTTAGGAAGGCTTCAAAGAAGATGGCCGATGGAATAGTGAACATGGTTTGAATAATGATAGTAGAACTGAGGTTTGGAATCAGGTGTTTCATCGCAATCTTGAATGGTGATTCACCAAGGGTTCTGGCGGCTAGGACGTATTCGGATTCCTTTAGTTTAAAGGTCTGAGCACGAACTAAACGTGACATGGTGATCCATCCGGTAAAGGCAATGGCGATGATGATTGAAGTGATTCCGGGTTTTAGGATAAGTAGTAATAAGACTACGACGATTAGGTTAGGAATTGATGAGAGGATTTCAACGATTCTCTGCATGAAGGTGTCAACGGCACCACCGACCCAACCAGAGATTAAACCGTAAGGAACACCGACTAAGAGGTCAACTGCTGTCGCAACGACCGCGATAAACAGTGATAACCGAGTCCCGTAGAGAATTCTTGAGAAGAGGTCACGTCCTAAGTAGTCGGTCCCCATGATGTAGTAGGTTCCCTTTGGAACGTGTTCTGCTTGATATGCGTTGACCATGTGGCCACCGGCTTCGTGAATACCGTTTAAACCGGGGATGTTAAGTGAACCCCACTTTGGTGGGAGGTTGGCGTACAAAACGTTTTGAGCGTTTGGATCGTGTGGTGAAAGAATCGGGGCGAAGATTGCGACTAGGGCGATAATGACTAAGAGAATCAAAGAAGTCATGGCAACTTTATTTCGAACTAGTCTTCGTTTAACGTCTTGAAAGTACGTTAAAGATGGGGTGTTAATTGATTCCGATTCAGTGTCCAAGTTTGAAAGGTCGTCACTTGCGAACTGGAACTGATCTTCAAGTGGTGGTAAGTTTTCGGCCATTATTCTTTACCTCCGTTTCCTAGTCTGATTCGTGGATCGATGATTCCGTAAAGAATATCGACAACTAAGATAATGACAACTAATAAGAATGAGTAGAAGATTGTGAGTCCCATGATGGTGGGGTAATCGTTCGTCAGAATGGACTGAACGAATTGATTACCAATTCCAGGAATTGAGAAGATGTTTTCAACAACTAGTGAACCCGTCATGATTGAAACGGCCATGGGACCAACGATGGTGATAACGGGAATCAGTGAGTTTCTTAGCGCATGATGCGTAATCGTCTTTCTTTCCGAATCACCCTTTGCTTTCGCCAGTTCAATGTAGTCACTGTCTAAGACATCAACCATTTCAGTTCTCATGAACCGGGCGACGTTTGCAAGTGGAAAGGCCGCAAGCGCTAACGTCGGTAGGATACTAGAACTGAAGTTCTGCCAGAGGGCAACTGGGAACCATTGTAGTTTGTAGCCAAAGTAGTACTGAAGCAGAACGGCTAAAACGAAACTTGGGATTGAGATTCCAAGGATTGAGATGAAGGTGGCACTTGAATCAACCCAGGTATTTTTCTTGATGGCGGCAACGGCACCAAGGATGATGCCAAGAACCGAACCAACAACCATGGCTTGGGTACCAATCTGCATTGAAGGACCAATGTCATGGGCAATCAATTGAGTAACTGGTTGGTTGTTAAATTGAAATGAAGTACCTAGATTTCCGTGGAGTAAATTTCCCATGTAGATTAAGTACTGATCCCAAAGTGATTTGTTTAATCCGTACTTTTGGTTCATTATTGCGATTTGACTTGGCTGGAGTTTTGCCTGGTTTGAGTAAGGCGTACCGGGTAAAAATTTCATCAGGAAGAAGGTAACCGAAGCAACAATGAATAAAGTGAGGACTAGGTAGAAAATTCGACGGATGATGTATTTAGTCATTTTAATTTACCTCTCTTTATTTCTTGTAGGTAGCCGCGAGATTGAAATTCCCGTTTGGTGACAGGTTGTAATTGTGAACGTCGCTTCTGGTAAGAGCAGCGGTGTTTTGCTGGTAAAGTGGAACGACTCCTTCTTGCTTAGTCAAGATGGTCTGAGCGTTCAGGAGGTTCTGCCAACGGGCTTGATAGTTGCCGGCGTTTTTATCAGATGCTTGTTTGATCTGTTGGTCGAACGCTTTGTTGGACCAGTGACCGTCATTCATAGCACCACCAGTTTCAAAGAGGTTCAAGAAGGTTACTGGATCTGGGAAGTCGGCGTTCCAAGCTGAGACAACCATGTCGAAGTCCCCACTAGAAGAACGTTGAAGTCGGTTCTTAAATGGCACGTTTGAAAGGGTCACTTTTAGTCCAGGCAATTTCTGGAGTTCAGCCTGCAAGAATTCGGATTGTTTTAAGGAAGAATCGGTATCGTCACCTAATAAGGTTAAGTTGAGATTTTTCTTTCCGGTCTCCTTTAGACCCTCAGTCCAAAGCTTTTTAGCTAACTTAGGATTGTAGTCGTTATAATTTGCATCCTGTTTACTTTGACTTTCGTCTTTAAAGTCGACTCCCGTTTGTTTGTTCCAACTCATCTTAGCTGGAACGACACTTGAATCCGGTGTAGCAGTCTTACCTAACACTTGGTTAGAGAGGAGTTGCCGATTGATTGAATGCCCAATGGCCTGTCTAATCTTGGTGTTCTTAAAGAACGGATCCTTCTTCTCGTTCATCTCAATGTAGAAAGTACTTGAAGTTGGTTTCGTTGAGAAGTCTTTTTCGTTTTTCAGTTGGTTAGCTGAATCACCGGTTAGGCCGTTGTACTGGTCAATTACGTGACTAGAGTACAAGTTAAGTCCAGTATTGGGATCTTTAACAACGTAGTATTTAACGGCGTTCAATCTAATGTTCTTTTGGTTCCAGTACGAGTTATTCTTGCTCTCAGTCCAGGCGGTGTTTCCAACCTGCCATTTATCTAACTTGAATGGTCCGTCGAATACCATGTCTTTACTGTTCAACCCGTATTGACTACCCGCTTTTTCAACGACCTTCTGATTAAGTGGTAGGTAGGATGCACCAGTCAGTAGAGAATTGAAGTAGGGAATTGGTTGCGACAGGTTAACCTGCAACTTGTGGGGACCAATGGCTTTGACACCTAAGGTCTTGGGTGAGGCCTTTCCGTTGGTGATTTTGTCAGCGTTTTTGACTCCCTCAAAAATGTAGGAGTACTGAGAAGCCGTCTTAGGATCGACGATTCTTCTCCATGCGTAGACAAAGTCATACGCGGTCACGGGGTCTCCATTTGACCATTTGGCGTTTCTCAGATCGAAATTATACTGAGTTCCACCTTTGGTTGGGGTAACGACTTTGGTCGCAATGCCAGGTTCAATCTTGCGGTTATTGTAGCGGTAAAGACCTTCCATCGTGTTGTTTAGGTTTTGCGCTCCAATACTATCCGTTACCATACTTGAGTCCATCGTAGAAATAATATCGCTGGAGTTGACTGCCATGTCCTTACTCCCCGATTTACTACTTCCAGAAGAACAACCAGTAAGCATCAGCGCTAAAGCGGCACCAATGAATGCTACTGAAAATATCTTCTTATGGTTCAAATGAAACACCTCCATGTTTGCTGTTTTGCTTTTTGTCGAATATACGCGCGTGTTTCACAAAAGTAAATACGTTTTTTATATTTTTCTTAAGAATCTTAATAAATCTTTAAAGCAAGTGACGTTATATCAACGTTTTTGCTTGACGTTACAAAACTTGTGACATGAGTAAGGGGAGCTAAATAATGAAAATGATACACATCTTTGATTATGTAACTTTTAGCGGATGAGAATCCCTTTGTGATGGGGTTTAGTAATGCAAGTTTTTGATTAACGATTGAAATTGAGATTTGATTAGGATTGGTCAAGTTAAAAGTGTCTCAAAGGAGAGGACAAGTGATACAATACTGACAAGAAAAATATTAAGGAGTGATCATTTTGGATAAGAAAGCAATTAATCCGCAAGACCTGGAATGGTATGAAAAAAGTTATGAAGACAAAGACGACAGTCTGGTCTTAGAACGGGCCGTTTCTCATAATGGAATTAACAACAGTGCTGCTGATTACAAGGCTGATGAAAAAATGAAACGAGTTTTCTCGGTCGAAGTTCCCGAACAACACGTTGCCGATCAGAAGCAAAGTGGAAGGTGCTGGATGTTTTCAGCACTTAACACCATGCGTTTTAAGATTGCCGAAAACTACAAGGTTTCACCAAAATTTGAATTATCACAAAACTACGTTAACTTCTGGGATAAGTTTGAAAAATCAAACTATTTCTTAGAAAACGTGATTAAAACCGCTGATCAACCATTAGGTTCACGCAAGATCGACTTCTTAATGGAAACCCCACAACAAGACGGGGGCCAATGGGACATGTTGTGCGCCATCATTGAAAAGTACGGAGTTGTTCCAAGTTCAACCATGGTTGAAACTTACAATAGTAATCGCTCTGATGAATTGAATCAGACTTTAAACTTGAAGTTACGTCGCGATGCTGAAGTATTACGTAAGATGGTAAAAGATGGTGCGACCGAAGAAAAGCTTGAATCAACTAAGAGTGAGATGCTAAACGATGTTTACCGCATTTTGGCATACTCGCTGGGCCGTCCAACGAAGCGCTTTGATTTCGAGTATCGCGACACTGACAACAAGTACCACATAGACAAAGATCTGACTCCGAAAGAGTTCTTTGATAAATACGTCAACATCAACCTGGAAGACTACGTTTCTTTGATTAACTCACCAACTGGTGACAAGCCATTTGACCAGACCTACACGATTGAAATGTTAGGCAACGTGGTTGGTGGCAGACAGGTTAAGCATTTAAACCTGAAGATTGATGAATTGAAAGACTTAGCTGTAAAACAGCTAAAGAACGGCGAGGCCGTTTGGTTCGGCTGTGACGTTGTGCAAGACTCTGACAGAAAAAAGGGAATCATGGATACGCACTTGTACCACAAGGATGCTTTGTTCAGCACTGACCTGAAGATGAGTAAGGGTGCAAGACTTGACTACAAGGAAAGCATGATGACTCACGCCATGGTGATTACCGGCGTTGACCTAGTCGATGATCAACCAACCAAGTGGAAGGTTGAAAACAGCTGGGGTGAAAAGGTCGGTGAAAAAGGTTACTTTGTCATGAGTGACGACTGGTTCAACGAATTTGTTTACCAGACCGTTATCAACAAGAAGTACATGTCTGACAAGCAACTTGAGGAACAAAAACAGGAACCTAAGATGCTTGAACCTTGGGACCCAATGGGTTCACTAGCTAGTTTTAAAAAATAATTAAAATTTTTGTTGACAGATATTGGTCGACGGATTAGTATACTTACAACAAATTAAATAAACGAGATGGAAAAGCTGAGTACCCGTTGAATTTTCTAAGAGAGTCTCTGGTCGGTGTGAAGGGATGAGATGAATTCGGGGAATATGGACTTTTAATCATTTACTGGCAAGAATTTCGAACCAGCGACGGGGTTGCTACCGATATCATCGCAAGGCTCTTCTAGTTCAGACGTCGACTAGAGTAGTCTTTGAGGCAGTTACTTGAAAGGGTAACTGTAAACTAAGGTGGTAACACGAAAGCATTCGTCCTTTTTAATTAAAGGGCGGATGCTTTTTTTATTTAATTTAATGAATTAAGCAATCAAATAAAAATTAGGAAGTGGACATCATGAGGAGAAGTACTAAGTGGATTATTGGAATTATCATTGTGGTTGTGATCGTTGGGTTAGGTTGGTTTAGTTTTGCCAGACACTCGGCTGAAAGTAAAAAGACCGTTAACGTCGGTCTAATGAGCGGCTCTAAATCAGACGATGAGATTTGGAAGTCAGTCGCTGAGACTGCCAAGAAGAAGTATGGGGTTAACATTAAGTTCACCCACTTTACTGATTACACGCAACCCAACAAGGCTTTGACTCAACACGAGATTGATTTGAACTCATTTCAACATTATGCCTTCTTAGATAACTGGAATAAGCAAAATCATTCTGACATTGTTTCCGTTGGTAACACCTACATCGCTCCTATCAGACTTTATTCAAAGAAGTACAAGAACGTTAAGGACATTCCGGATGGTGGGACGATTGCCGTTCCAAACGATACTTCCAATGAGAGTCGTTCGCTTTACCTCCTTAAGAACGCGGGACTTATCACTTTGAAAAACCAGAAGGGCTTTTTAGGATTAAACGCCATTCAGAGCAATCCAAAGCACTTGAATTTCAAAGAAGTGGACGCATCACAAACCCCACGAGTACTAAACAGTGTCGATGGTGCCGTTATTAATAACACTTACGCCGTTCCCGCTCACTTAGGTGATAAGGAAACGATCTTTACCGAACCACTCAACAATGATTCGAAACAGTGGATCAATTTGATTGCTGCTAACAAGGACCAGAAGAATAACAAGAACTACAAAGACGTTGTAAAATCATTCCAGACCAAGAAGACCGAGCAACTGGTCAAGAAGTATTATGGAAACACCGAAATTCCTGCTTGGAATCGTAAATTTTAGGAGGAACTAATGAGTAATAATATTGTGCAATTCAAGGACGTCTCAGTTACGTTCAAACAAAAAAAGAATGTGATTCACGCCGTTTCAGACGTATCGTTGAAAATTCCCAAAGGTGAAATCTTCGGAATTGCTGGCTACTCCGGTGCCGGTAAATCGACGTTAGTTCGAACCATCAACCTGCTACAAAAACCAACCGACGGGGAAGTCGATGTGTTTGGGAAAACCTTCTATAAAAAAGAAGGCGACCAAGTTTCTTCAATTAATACGAAAGAGTTGCGTGACGAACGGCGTCAAATTGGAATGATTTTTCAGCATTTTAATCTGCTAGAAGAACAAAACGTCCAACGCAACGTTGAGTTCGGATTGAAGCACAGTGGTTTAAAGGAAAAAGAACGTGAGGCCAAAGCCAAGAAGATGCTCGACATTGTTGGTTTAGGCGACTACCTAAAAGCCTATCCATCCCAACTCTCTGGTGGTCAACAGCAACGAGTAGCGATTGCTAGAGCGCTCGCTAACGACCCTAAGATTTTGATCTCTGACGAAGCCACTTCTGCACTTGACCCCAAGAACACCGATCAAATCTTGGATTTACTGAAAGAATTGAACGAGAAATATGGCTTAACGATTATTCTGATCACCCATGAAATGGAAGCCATCAAACGGATTTGTCAGGAAGTTGCCATCATGAGTCAAGGAAAAGTGGTTGATGTTGGTAATCTACTTGATATCTTCGTTGATTCAAAGAATCCAACTACCAGAAAGATTGTTGGAAACAGTTTCAACGCACTTGAAATCTTGAAGTCGATGAACATTGACGTTAACAAGCGAAATCTAGTTCAGTTGACGTATCTATCAGATGACATTAGCGATCCAATCATCGTGAGCTTGTACGAGAAGTTCCATATTTCGGCAAGTATCATCTACAGTAATATTGAAAAATTGGGTGAGCAGGTCGTTGGAACGTTGATTGTTGATTTACTTGGAAGTCAAGAGGATCAAGAAGCAGCGGTTAAGTACCTTAATGGTCAAGACATCAAGGTCACTGAATTGAAGGAGGCAGAATAATGGGAGATTGGTTTGCAATTCATTTTCCCAACGTGGTTTCACAGGGATTAAATGGTGAAGAAGGCTGGATTACAGCCGTTAATCAGACAATTTACATGACGTTTTGGTCCGCAATCTTTGGTGGGATTGCAGGAATCATCTTTGGAGTTTGTTTAGTGATTTTTGCGGATAACGGGATTATGCCGTGTCATCCACTGTTCTGGATCATCGACAAAGTCGTATCACTATTCCGAGCCGTTCCCTTTATCATCTTGCTGGCCTTCATTGCCCCAGTTACGCAGAAGATCGTTGGAACCCAAATCGGAACGACGGCCGCTTTAGTACCTCTATCAGTCGGGGTCTTTCCGTTTTATGCGCGGCAGGTTCAAGTCGCTCTTGAGAGTGTCGATCATGGCATCATTGAATCAGCGGAATCACTAGGGGCCACGAACTGGGACTTAATCTTCGGCGTGTACCTCAGTGAAGCGCGTTCAGAGTTGATTCGAGTATCGACCGTAACTTTGATTAGTTTAGTTGGTTTAACCGCAATGGCCGGTGCCATTGGTGCTGGTGGTCTTGGTAACATGGCCATCTCATACGGGTACAACCGCTTCGCAAACGACACAACCTTAGTCGCAACAATCCTAGTTGTCATCATGGTTCTGATTATTCAAGTTGTTGGTGATGTCTGGGCCAAGTTCGCTAACCACGCCGATCGCGGTTAATAAATAAGAATTTAAAGAAGGGTGTTTAAGAATGGAAAAAGCAGAGAAAATCAAAATTTTACAGGATCTAATTCAGATTAAGTCCGTGAACGGTAATGAAATTGAGATCTCAGAGTACTTGTCGAAGCTGCTGAAAAAGCACGGCATTGACAGTAAGATTTTTCCGTTTGGCGACGGCCGCGCCAACTTGATTGCTGAACTTGGAACTGGTGAATCTGGGAAAGTACTGGCTTTAGAGGGACACCAAGACACGGTGGCAGTTGCTCATCCGGAAAATTGGAAACACGATCCGTTTAAAGGGGAAATCTTGGGTGACAAGATCTACGGTCGTGGTGCCGCTGACATGAAGAGTGGGCTAGCGGCTGAGGTGATTGCGCTCTGTGAGTTAGCTGATACGGGCGAAGTTCCTGATGGAAAGATTCGTTTGATTGCGACTTCAGGAGAAGAATTTGGTGCGCCGGGGGCTTATAAGATTGAACCAAAGTATATTGATGATGTGGACGCCATGATTGTTGGTGAACCTTCCGATGGGGATGTCACCTATGCCCATTCTGGAAGTCTGAACTATCAGATTACTAGTACTGGAAAACCAGCGCACAGTTCGACTCCTGATTTGGGGTTGAACGCCATTACTGGTTTGGTTAAATACATTCAAGCTGAGCCGGATTTCTTCAACGATTTACCAGTTGATCAAGTGCTTGGCAAAGTCCAACACAGTATCACCGTCATTAACGGTGGGGAACAGGTTAACATTATTCCTGGATCAGCAAGTTTACTTGGAAACGTCCGTCCGACTCCTTCATTTAATAACGACAACGTGATTGAATTGATTCAAACAATCGTTGATAAAGTGAACGACGAGACGCCATATCACCTTGAATTTAAGTTGGTTCACAACTTTTATCCAATTGAAACCGATAAGGACAATCGATTCGTCCAGGATGCTTATGAGGTTACCAAAAAAGATTATCAGAATCGCAAGCCCGAGTTGATTGTCAATAACGGTGCGACTGATGCGAGTGTTTACGTTCAGGAAAACGACAAAATGGCCGTGATCTTGTTGGGTCCTGACAAGAACAACACGTCACACCAGATTAACGAGTACACGACACTTTCAAGTTATCTTGATACGATTAATGCTTATCAGGATATTGCGAACGATTTCTTTGAAAAGAAGTAAAAAAAAGGCCTTGAACTGTGGAGTTCAAGGCCTTTTTGTTAAATTTTGATTTGATATTATAATTTTAAAAAATGGATTATCTAGATGCTTTATTATTTTTAGTATATTATAAATATGAATGAAAAAAGTGAAAGATGTGATAGCAATGGATAAAAATTGTTTAGATGAATATTGGGAATTATCCCAAAGTGATGATAGCCCTATCCTTCCCTATCAATTGTGGGAATTATACGGTTCAAAAAAATGGTCAGGAGAAGTCATCCCACATTGTTTAGGAAAATTATTATGGATACTTCGTAGAACTAAAAATGGATCTCGGGATTATAAATTTGATGAGATGAAAAATAATATAAATTCGAATTATAGTGAACATAAAAAAATATATTCTGAACCTGATAAAAAGAAATCTAGCTATGAGAAAATACTTGGATCGAATGTTTATTATCAAATAAAGTTTTCTGAGTTAAGTGAGCATGATCAGAAAATAGTTAGAGAAAAAGCTGGAGAAAAGTTTGTTAAAAAATTAAAAAATGATTCTATTATTGTTTTTTACATTACTGTTGATGAAAATGAAGGGAAGGAAGTTCTTTTCCTTGATATATCACCTAAAGAATTTGTAGGAAATAATTAATCTATTCTCATACAGTAATTATTACAAAAAAGAAGTCTCATTCGAGACTTCTTTTTTGTGCTATTAATATAAACATATTTAGTTTTTTGTGACGAATATTATATCTTAGAAAGCATCTTGAGTGCTTTTATTACCTTAGGGTTATCTGTTACTTTCTTATTAGCTTCTTCATTAATTCTTTTACGGTTTTTGGGATCCATTAATTTATCGAATAATTGGTTCAGCTCTTTATCGGTTATATTCATATTAATTTCTCCTTTCTTAAACCACTATCTATGCTTTCAATACATGCTATTTTATAAATTTAGTTTTGTCAAACGCCAAGTGTAGATTGCATTAAATCTAAGTCTAAATAACAATGAAAGGTAACATACTCTTTTAATTCAGCTTGTGACATGCTTTTTTGAGCAATTGCAACGGAAATCGTATAGAGAGCCATGTCATCATATATATCAAATGTATAATAATTATTACTAAGAAAGGTGAGAGCAGCTAACATGGCTGTTCTTTTGTTACCATTCGTAAAAAATTGGTAGCTTGCTATGGAATACCAAATATAAGTTGCCTTATCAATAATGGTAGGATGAAGGTCTTTATTAAATAAATATTGATTAATTTGGCCCAAAATTCGTTCTAAACCTGCCTGATCCTTTAAACTGTAGATATTTTTTTCTTTAATTAGAATTTCGGCTTGTTTATTGATATTTTTCATTTCTGGTACACATAAATTAAATTGTGGCAAAGTCAAGACTAATCTGTCAGTTAAATGATTATGGACATTAAAAACTGATAATTTAAGTGCGTTTTTTTCATTGGTTATTGATTTGTAAAAATGGAGATTAATTTTTGTTATTTCTTTTATATTAAGTGTTTTTTTGAGTAATTTTTTATACTCATTAATCTGTTCTGTTTTACTGTTTTGATAGTTTGTGATTATTAAGGCTTGAGGTAATTCCCTATTTAGCTGTTTATCTATTGACATATTTAAATTTCCTTAATATACATACGCTAAAAATATATTAAATTTGCGCATAAAAAAAGAGCTTGGTAATCAAGCTCTTTTTTAAAATTACCATCTTAAGATAGCTGCAACTTTCTTGTCAGTTGGCATATCGTCGGCAGGCAATACAGTAATATCACCATCAAGGCCAAGAACCGTCAATGCTAATGAGTTTAATTCATTAGCTGGACGTGAACCTTCGGCGTTAACTTCAACGTCTTCACCGTTGTCTTTACTTTGAACGTAAGCATCTTGTTGGATGATTAGGTTAGCAATACGGTCGTCAATTGCAGCCTTTAAGATCTCATCGTAGTCGTCAGTGGTCTTTTTAGCACCGTCGGCTTTGTCGTAGACGTCTTTCATTGACTTCTCACCATCTGAAACAAAGTTATCGTGAATGGTTTGAGCAACTTCTTGGACGTTTTCGCCAGCGTTTTTAACGGCAGCATCCATTTCAACGTGCTTGTCTTCAACCACGTATGGGTTGTGAGTAGCACGGTTGAAACGGCCTTCGTCTTCAGCGTTTGCAACAACTACTAATGGATTGTGGTCCTTGTTTGAAACATGCTTTTGAACATATTTGTCAACCAATTCGTAGTATTCGTGAGTGTCCCACTTAGCTCCGTTTTTTCTAGGATCATCCTGGGTCTCAGTTTCGGTCTTGTCTGAGTCAAATGGATCTGGAGTATCGGTGTCGTCATCAACAACGCTCAAGTCGTTAACGTGAAATACTTTGAAGTCATCACGTTGTAAGAACAACATGTCAAAGTCAGGAACAAATTGGTATTGTCTTACGATTGGTAAGATTTGCAATTTGTCTGAGAATGAGAATGCTGTTTGTGGAGCATAGTTCAATTGAGCAACTTCGATGGAATCGTTAGTTACGTACATGATGATCCCCTTAGCAATGGTTGCCTTAGGTTGTAAAGTCTTTAGGTAGTTCTTAATTTGAAAATCATAGGCGTTCCAAAGTTCTGGTTTGTATTGTTTTTGAAATGCTTTTTTAGCAGTGTCAACCAAACTGTTGATTTGGGTGTTGTCTCTACGAGTATTGTCTTCCTTAGGATCCAAGGGTACAGTGATTGTTAAAACTGGACCGTTATCGGATTCCAAGTCAAGCAAGTTTTTAATTTGATCTTTTTTGTCATGCTTAGCCATGGTAAAACCTCCATTAATAAATTGTTACTATACTCTACTATATTACCATTTTTAAAAACAATTGGAAACGGGTACCTCGATTAGAGTTTATCGGTTACCAGTCGTTTAATTAAAAAGAACACAATGAGGGCAAAAACGACGATGATACCGATTAACACCATCAGCTTCTTAAAACTCCCCTGCAAAATCGTGTCACCACCAAGCGAATAGATGATTGAGATGGGAATGCTTCCTAGAATCGTCGCAATCTTCACTTTCTTGTCTGGAAACCGTTTCTTATCCTGATTGGCCTGAAAACTGACTAGAAACGTTGGGATAAAGGGGATCGAATATCCGATAATCAGACCGAGGAGGGGATGTTTTAAGTGTTTAAAGTGTTTGGCATACTTATTGTTCTCGTATTTTCTAGCAATCCCTTTAAATGATGAAACAATCTTAGTCGTCCCAAAGTTTCCGGCTGAAAGTCCAATCACGTTGATGATAATGCCAAGCCATTTTCCAAAACAAATCCCAGTGATAACGCCGACAACTGCGACTGGTGCCCCTGGAATCATGGTCAAGATGTACAACAAGAAGATCAATAAGACAGCATCAATTAGACCGTGGTCACGGATTTCTTGAATCGCCGTGCCGCGGGTAGCAGGATTGAACATCATTTTAATCTCTGGCCAATAATCCATGAATAGGATGTAGAAGAAGAGGATGGCGATGACAATGCCAAGGTATTTTAAAATGTCCATGCGATGTTCTTTAATGAATTCTACGATGATAAAAAACTCCTCTAAATGTTATAGCTATATCTTATAAGAAAATCTTAGCCACGTCTATTCTTTCGAAAAAAATAAGCCAACCGTTTAGGGGTTGGTTTATTGATTATTTTTCGGCGTGTTTTAAAACGTTTTGGGCAATGAAGGAAGCGTACTTCGGCGTTCCTTGCACGTTAGGGTGCGTCTGGTCTTGATAGAGGTACTGTGGATGTGACTTAGCATAATCATACCAGTCGATCACATACAGGTTCTTATACTTCTTTTGAGCCTTCTTTAGAAACGAATTAACCTGGTTCTGCCATGGCTGGGTCGGAACGTAGGTGTTAATCCAGAAGACGTGCCGGTTCTTTCCCGCAATTTCCATGTATTGCTTCAGCGTCTCGTCACTAATGGCACCGTTAGTTCCAAGGCCGATAATGACGTTTTTACCCAACAAACCTTGTTGTTGCATACTCTTCATGATGGCAACTCCATCTTGAGGGTGACGCGAGGTAGCAGCGTCAATGTATAGTTTTGGAAAGATCTTTTGCAGATTATTGCGTCCAGATAGCATGACTGAGTCACCAATGGCACTTCCAGAGAGGTTCTGAGCTTCTTGGAGTTGTTGCTTGGTTAGGCCGTCTTTTTCCAGCTTCTTATTGACTTTCGTGTTCTTTGATTTTTTACCGGATTTGATTTCTTTGGCTAGTTTTTCGTTGTGCTTATCTTGCGCCTTAGAGTTCTTTTGAATTCGGTTGGCCAGTTGCGTGTGATTGGCGGCCTTCGGATTAACCGTGGTTGATTGGAAGATACCAACCGTGCCAATGGTTAATACAATAATTGCTAGGACCTTTAGGACCATGTGATGTTTAAAGCACGAGGTCAGCCAATCTTTAATCTGGTCAAGACTCATTTTGTAAACGTTGAAGAGAGTCTTGAAAAACTCAGGGACCCGATGGTAATCGTATTTAGCGAGCGGAACCTCAATGAAGCGGTACGATAATTCTGAGATAACGATGATAATCGCAATTTCGATAATTGCGTACAACCATTGATGATCAGCCACATCTTTAAATTTGTCGGCAAAGAAAACAAAAACAGGGAACTGGTAAACATAGATTTCATAACTTCTAGAACCAATCCAGTCAAATAACTTGTTGGTTAGGATGCGGTTCCAGTGACTATTAGGATGAACAACCGCCATCATGGCCATTATGGTAAAGATCGAGAACAGTGCCATGCCACCACGATACAAAAATGGTGACTGTGAACCAGTGGTAACGATGATCCAGCCCATTCCTACCATTCCGATTAGACCAAAGACGTCCAGTAGAAATGACTTTTGGTTGTCATGATCGCGTTTCTGGGTACTCGGCCAGAAGACGGCGAGGGCAGCGCCAAAAAGAATTGAGAACATTCGGGTGTCAGTCCCGTAGTAAACTCGACTAGGATCACTACCAGGATGATACAGAACGGCCATTAAAAGGACTGAAAGAACTGATAATAAAATGGCAGTGTAGAAGATGGGGTGTTTGTTTCCGTGGAATTTTTTAAGTAAGAAGTAGGCAATTAGTGGCCAAATTAGGTAGAATTGTCCTTCAATTGCTAGGGTCCAAAGGTGAGTAAATGGGGAAGCACTTCCAGCAAAGTTCTGGAAGTACGATTGACCATTCATGATTTCCCACCAGTTATATACGTAAGCTAAGTTAGATACGACGCTCTGCCATAGATTCGCTAGTAGATTACGTTGAAACAATGTTATGTATGCAGCGGTCGCAAATAACATCGTAATGAGGGTGGGATACAGCCGCTTTAATCGTTTTGACCAAAAGTAGCCGTAGCGGAAATGGTTCGTTTCATGGTATTCGGTAATCAGATGATCGGTAACCAAATACCCTGACAACGTCAAAAACACCGGAACCCCTAGGTATCCTCCGGTAAATACGCTAGGTGACAGGTGATATAAGATGACACAGATAACGGCAAGTGCCCGTAAGCCGGTGAAGCCGGTAATAAACCGACGTTTTGTTGTATTATTATTCATATTATTGGATCCCTAATTATTAGTTTGTATAATAGCAAGTCTAGCACGCAAAGACCGCACTGTATACGGGTTTCAGCAAATCTTAAGAAAAAGATTTTGGGCACAAAAAAACATCTACCAGAATTGGTAGATGTTTTTAAAAATATAACTAACTTAATTAGTCACCACTAGCAAGTTTAGTCTTGTCAGTATTCTTAGTGATTTCGATGGTGTCTTTTCTAAGATCAGCCTTAAGATGTTTAACATCTTGGTGATCCAAGTAGTACATCGCAATCTTATCTCTTAATTGTTGTTCGATTACTCGACGTAATGGACGAGCACCCATGGCTTCGTCGTAACCTTGATCCATCAACCATTTCTTAGCATCTGGAGTTACGTAAAGTTCCATGTCTTTTTGAGCTAAGGTGTCGTTTAAGTTACCGATCATCAGGTCAACAATCTTGCTTAAGTCGTCCTTAGTCAAGTGTGAGAACTCAACAATGGCATTGAATCGGTTCAAGAATTCAGGTCTGAAGTATGGAGCCAACCGGTCCATAATTGACATGTCCTTCTTGTTGTTCTTGCTCATTGAATCGTTTCCGAATCCGGCGTTTGAAGTAGCAATGATAACGGTGTTCTTAAAGTCGACCACGTTACCTTGACCATCAGTCAAACGACCATCGTCCATAACTTGAAGTAATAGGGTAATTACTTGTGGGTTAGCCTTTTCAATTTCATCAAGCAATACGATTGAGTATGGGTTTCTTCTTACTTGTTCAGTAAGGGTATTACCATTGTCACCGTAACCAACGTAACCAGCTGAAGTACCAATCATCTTGGATACAGCAGTTACATCTTGGTATTCTGACATATCAAGTCTGATGATTGAGTTTTCATCGTTGAACATGTCTTTAGCCAATTGCTTAACTAATTCAGTCTTACCAACACCAGTAGGTCCAACGAATAAGAATGAACCAATTGGACGGTTACCTTCGTCAAAACCGGCACGGTTTCTACGGATAGCGTTAACAACTAGGTCAACAGCTTGGTCTTGGCCAATGACACGACCTTTAAGACGAGTATCCATGCCTTTCAATCTTTCAAGGTCGTTAGCACTCATTTGTGAAACTGGAATACCAGTTAATCTTTCAACTGAGTCAGCAATGTCTGATACCTTTGCAACGGGACGGTCAGTGTTAGTGTCGTCACTCTTAAGTTTCTTTTCGATATCTTCGATCTTAGTCTTTGCTTTAGCTGCATCTTCATACTTTTCAGCTTTAGCTGCGTCTTCTTTTTCCTTCTTAGCATCCTTTAATTCACTTTCAAGGGTAACCTTGTCAGTAACAGGGTGCTTTGCGGCCAAGTGAGCAGCGGTCATATCGATCAAGTCAATGGCCTTGTCAGGTAATGAACGTTGAGGGATGTATTGAACTGAGTAGTCAACGGCAGCTTTTAAAACATCGTCAGGTAAAGTAACTTGGTGATGGTCTTCGTAAGCCTTCTTGATACCCTTCAAAATTTCAAGGGTAGTAGCTTTACTTGGAGCGTCAACAGTAACGTCATTGAAACGACGTGCAAGTGCAGAGTCTTTCATAATGGTGTTTCTGTATTCGTCTTGAGTAGTAGCACCAATAACTGAGATTTCACCACGGCTCAAAGCTGGTTTGATCATGTCAGCTAACCCTTTGCTTCCAGATTCGTCACCAGAAGCACCGGCACCGACGATTTGATGAATTTCATCAAAGAATAGGATAACGTTTTTACGTTCTTCAACTTCTTTGATTAATTTTTGAATATTTTCTTCGTATGAACCACGGTATTGAGTACCGGCTTCAAGAGAAGATAAATCGATTGAAATGATTTGCTTGTCTTTGATTGCGCCAGGGACATCACCCTTAACGATCTTTTGAGCTAAACCTTCAACGATGGCAGTCTTACCAACACCAGCGTCACCAACTAAAATTGGGTTGTTTTTGATACGACGACTCAAAATTTCAGCGGTTTCTTGGATTTCTTTGTCACGTCCAATAACTGGGTCAAGTAAACCTTGTTTAGCTTCATCAGTTAGGTTTCGACCAACTTTATCCAAGTAACTTTCAGCTTTCTTTTGTTGCTTGGCGTTGTTGCCTCCGCCGTTTCTACCACGACGACCAGGAATTTGACCTGATTTTCTCATTGCTTCAACTTCTTCAGGAGTAAGTTCGTGACCGTTAACAACGTAACGAGCATTAGGGTTTTGACCCATTCCTCCATTCATTAGACTATTAAATAAATCGTCCATTCCGTTTCCGAATGGATCATTTCCAAAATTGTCTGCCATGTGCAATTTCCCTCTTTCCTATTTTCACCACTTGGTGAGTTTATAACTACATAAGATAAACAATAGGAACATATCTCAAGTTCCAATTCTAATTATACCAGTTTTGAATCGAATGCATAGTAATTAGCTCATATCTACCGGGTTTGGTCAACGTTGGTCAAACTATTTCCCTTGACTGGTGCCGATTTGCAAGATTTTTAATTTATAGTTTACTTCGGGGGCTTTTACTGAAATTGTTTCATTAATAAGATGATGACCTAGTAATGATTTTCCAAGTGGAGAATCGTAAAAAATTTTGTTTTCATCTAATTTAGAGAATTCAGCTTCTTGTTTCCCCACAATAAGGAAGGAATCTAAATCACCGTCTTCTAAAAATTGCACTTTAACCTCGCTACCAATGCCGATTCGGTCATTATCAGGTTTTCTAACAATCTCAGCATATTGTTCCTGTTTTCTAAAATAACGCAAGCGACTTTCTAATCGATGGAGTTCTCTTTTAGACGTACTGTATTCCGCGTTTTCAGAACGGTCACCCAGAGCAGCGGCATCGTGTAAGGCTTGGATTTTTCCCGGACGATTTTTTTGCAGCTTTTTGATTTCATTTTGAATCTGTTTGTAGCCGTTGCGTGTCATTTTATTAAAGTATGTCGCCAACTTAGTTCACCTCAGTCTTTTTCCTATTTTCGCCCAAATTTTAACATAATGTAGTTTAAATAATGGTAACAAAAGGTAACTTATTGCCTTATAAAGTTTTCATCGTTAGCAGCTTATGATATTATTACACTATGATTAATTCAAAATCGATTTTATTCTAAGGAGAAATAATATGAGAAGCCGTCACATGGAGAAGAAATCTCATAAGACTCGTAACATCATTATTCTAGTTGTGATCGTGATTGTAGCGATTGTTTTAGCGTTTTTAGGATATGGTGCTTACAAGTATAAATCTGCATCAAATGAAATTAACAAAGCTTATAAGAGTGCAGGAATCAAGAAACAACGAGATACTGACGCGCTGTTAAATCATAAAAAACCAATTTCAATCCTATTACTTGGGACTGATACGGGTGCTCTTGATCGTGATTATAAAGGTCGAACCGATACTTTAATGGTTGCCACCCTTAATCCAGAGACCAAGAAAATGACGCTTACAAGTATCCCACGTGATACTGCCGTTAATATTCCCGGATACCCACAGTATTCACCATCTAAAATTAATGCTGCATACACTTACGGAAGTGCTGGGACTGCCATTAAGACCGTTGAAAAACTGTTAAACGTTCCAATTGATTTCTATGTCTTAATTAACATGGGTGGCTTAAAGGAAATCGTTGACCAAGTAGGTGGAGTGACTATCACACCAACGTTGTCCTTTAGTTATGAAGGCTATAACTTCAAGAAGGGTCAACCAACTAAGATGGACGGAAAAGAAGCACTTTCTTATTCAAGAATGAGATATTCTGACCCAGCTGGTGATTACGGAAGAACAATGCGGCAACGTCAGGTTCTTCAAGCCATTGCAGCCAAGGGCGGTTCGGTATCACATCTCATGAATAATGACTTCATTAGTTCAATTGCCAAGTCCAGTCAGACTGATTTGGACTCAAGTGATTTGACGAAACTTGCTACTAGTTACCGTGAACACGGTGACTTTGTTGATAATCATCTTCAGGGTGAAAACCAGATGATTGAGAACTCAGCAATGCAGGTTCCAACGGAAAGTCAATTGCAACAGACTACCAACTTCATTCGGAAGAATTTAGGGTTGCCTGCCGCTAAGACTGGAACCGCAGCTTATCACTAGATTTAAATAGCAACGAGATGTTCTCCTAAGTTTATGAGGAGAACATTTTAGCGTAAAGGGTAATTAGAACTAAGTATGAGGGAGTCATGATGAATGGAAGAGAACCTAAAGAGAAAGACGATCTGGCTTGATCCCAAAAAAGTCCAGAATCGCCCAGTCTACTTTACGTGTAAAAGAATATTTGACATCACTGCCAGTCTAATTGGGCTTATCTTACTAAGTCCTTTATTCTTAGTGCTTAGCATTCTAATCAAGTGTGATGGGTCGCACGGCAAGGTTTTTTACACGCAAAAACGAGTTGGTTGTAACGGGGACGTCTTCAACATGTATAAGTTTCGGTCGATGATTCCTAACGCTGACAAAAAATTAGCTGAACTGAAAAAATTTAATGAAGTTGACGGGGCCATGTTTAAGATGAGGGATGACCCCCGAGTTACCAAGGTCGGGCGTTTCATTCGAAAGTATAGTTTAGACGAACTGCCTCAGTTAGTGAACGTCTTAATTGGTGAAATGTCACTGGTTGGGCCACGTCCACCGCTTCCAAAAGAAGTCGCCGAATACACGGACTATGATCGCCAGAGACTGTTAGTCAAACCTGGCTGTACTGGTTTGTGGCAGGTGACGGGGAGAAATAACGTCGGTTTTGATGACATGGTTTATTTAGACATCGTCTACATTATGAACAGTGGTTTCTGGTTTGATCTGAAGATCATATGCAAGACGGTTCAGATTATGGTGGTTCCAAACGCTGCTTATTAAAGAGGTTGAAGGATGAAAATTGCAATTTTGGTGGCGTCCCATAAAGATGCGCCGATGCCAAAAGATCAAGATTTGTACCGACCAGTTTTGGTTGGTGCTGACAAAAATTATAAGGGCCAAAAGGGTTTTCAACTGGATAATCAAGGTGACAACATCTCGGCCAAAAATCCCAATTACAATGAATTAACTGCCGTTTACTGGGCATGGAAGAACTTACATGACGTTGACGCGATTGGACTAGTCCACTATCGTCGTCTTTTCAGCAAACACCTTGATCGTTCGCTTGATAAGGTGCTAACTAAGGAGCAGGCCGAAAAGATGCTAGAAAAGGCTCCAGTCGTGTTGCCACGAAAACGGTACTACGTCGTTGAAACCATTTATTCACATTATGTGCACTCTCACTACAAAGAGCCGTTAGAGGAGACTCGTCAGGTCATTTCAGAAATCGATCCCGATTACTTAGCCAGTTTTGACCAGGTCATGCACAGCCGTTCAGCCCACATGTTTAACATGTTCATCATGAAAACAAATTACTTTGACGACTATTGTAAATGGCTCTTTAACATTCTTTTTAACGTCGAAAAACGAATTGACATTTCCAATTATTCGGTTCAAGAGGCGCGGGTCTTCGGTTATTTATCCGAAGTTTTGATGGACGTTTGGATTAATAAAAATCACGTTAAATATACCGAATGCAACTGGATTCAAATCGGTGATCGTCATTTAGTTAAAAAGGCGTGGGGCTTTGTAAAACGAAAGTTCTCCAGTAACGTCGGAAAAGACGAAACACATTACTAGAAAGAGGAGTCCATTAATGACTGACTATGACATTAGTATCATCATGCCCAGTTTTAATTCGGAAAAATCAATTGGAAACGCCATTGATTCGATTTTTAATCAAAAAACCGATTTTAGCTTTGAGCTTTTAGTTATTGATGATGGATCCTCCGACGACACTGTAAATATTATCAAGTCACGGATGCTCCATCACAAGAGCATCCATCTTTTTTATACTGACCATCAGTATCAAGCTGAGGCCAGAAACAAGGGGCTTAGTCATGCTGCCGGGAAATACATCATGTTTTCTGATGATGATGATGAATATTTACCCGGATACATTCAAGCAATGGGTGAGAAGATTCAAGATAGGCAACTAGTGATTGCGGGAATTGAGAAGAAATTTCCGAACGGTCGGGTCGAAGTTGAGGATCATTCCGTAATGGAATCTGCTACTAGTGATGCTCAGCTGCTTGGGGATTACCTGACTAAGAACCAAGAAATGGACGTCGGGCTTTGGAATAAGATTTTTGTTAAAGACATTATTGATAAAAATCAGATTAAGATGAGCAACAAGAACTTTTTTGAAGACAGTTTATTTGTACTTCAGTACCTGTTGTCGATTAATCGGGAACAGATTGACTACATCAATCAACCGATGTATTTGTTGAATAAGCACGAGGGGTCAACTACGAATACATATGATCCTCAATTACTTGATAAGTGTAATGAGTACATTGATAAGGTCGATAAATTAATCGCAAACCACCCAGAATTAGCGAAATACTTCAGAAGCTTCAAGGCGCGGATTGACTTGTTTTACGTTCACCGCAACATCTTGAATAATCCGAATTGGGACGCTCAATCGCAGCGTTTGATCTTGCGGCCCTTAATTAGTTCGTCCGCTTTAAAGGAATTGAGCAAGAAGTATGTTGTTGCAATTGTTTTGGCCTTCATGATGCCTAAGACTTACATTAAGTTGTATTCAAAACGAAAGTGAGAAATAGATTTGAACTTAAAGTCTTTTATGTATAAGGCGTTTAATGATGCTCTTTACATTCCAATCTATCAAATTAAATATAAGAAACAATTTCAAGCTTTGAAAGTTAAATCCATTGAACAAACCATCGATGCGATTACTAGGGATCATATTTCTCTTAGCCGATTTGGTGATGGCGAGTTTAAATGGATTAACATGACGGGGCAGAAATCGTTTGAACGCGATTCAAAAGAATTAAGCAAACGACTTTTGGAAGTGCTGCACTCGAATCTTAGTGGTCATGGACTTGGGCTTCCCCAAGCATTTAGAGATCCAAGTATCATGAACGCTGACATGTACTGGGAACGTGAAATAGGGAAGTATGGCTCAGAATGGCTCAAAGATTTAGATCGAAATAAGTTTTACTATAATACCAGTGTGACGCGTCCGTATATGGATTTAAAAGATAAGAACATTGCTAAGTACGTTTTTAATGAGTTTAAAAAGTATGTCTCAGATAAAAAGATATTAGTAATTGAGGGTGACCAAACCCACTTTGGCAGGGGAAACGATTTGTTAGAAAGTGCCAGTGAGGTCTTGAGGTTAGAATGCCCAAGTCACAATGCCTTTGAACAATATGATGATATCCTCACGCGATCGAAGGGCCTCATCATAAAAGAAAATCCAGACTTAGTCCTAGTTGCACTGGGACCAACGGCGACCATTCTTTCGTATGACCTGACTAAAACTTTAAACAAACAGGTTCTTGATATCGGCCACTTTGATGTAGAGTATACTTGGTTTTTAAATGGGGATAAAAAAAGAACCAAAATTAATGGGAAAGCTGTTAATGAAGTAAAGGATAGTTAATTGACATTACAATCTTAATTGCATTGTTGCTTGTATCATTATTCTTTACTATTATTGATAAAGTAAGACTATCTATTAATTTAGTAAGTTATTTGTACATTTCAGACAGAAAATAAAACATTTAAGCAGGGCTTGCCCTAGTAAATTAATACATTTTGGAGGATAACATGACTGATTATTTAGTGGTTGGTTCTGGATTATTTGGATCAACCTTTGCATACGAAGCTGCTAAACGCGGCAATCACGTTGAGGTGATCGAGAAACGTGATCACGTTGGTGGCAATATCTATACCAAAGAAGTAGAGGGCATCCAAGTTCACGAATATGGAGCTCATATTTTTCATACCAAAATGAAAGACATCTGGGATTACGTGCATCAATTTGCGGACTTTAACAACTACGTTAACAGTCCGATTGCTAACTATCACGGTGAGATTTATAACATGCCGTTCAACATGAACACCTTTAACAAACTGTGGGGAGTTAGAACACCAGAAGAAGCTAAGGCTAAGATTGAGGAACAAAAGCGGAGCGCTAATATCCCAGATAAGCCAACTAACTTGGAAGAACAGGCTATCTCACTGGTGGGTCCTGACTTGTATGAGAAATTAGTAAAGGGTTACACCGAAAAGCAGTGGGGCAGAAAAGCTACTGATCTTCCAGCCTTTATCATCAGAAGAATTCCAGTTCGATTTATTTATGATAACAACTACTTTAGTGATCCATACCAAGGAATTCCCATTGGTGGGTACACTCAAATTATCGAAAAGATGCTTGCTAGTGACTTAATCGATGTTAAAACTAACACTGACTTCTTTGATAAAAAGGATGAGTATCTAAAATCCGGTAAGCGTATCATCTTTACCGGAATGATTGACCAGTTCTTTGAATATCAATTGGGAGCTCTGGAGTATCGGAGCTTGAAGTTTGATACTGAGGTGAAAGACGTTGATAACTACCAAGGAAACGCGGTAGTCAACTATACCGATGCTGAAACTCCTTACACTAGAGTTATTGAACACAAACATTTTGAGTTTGGGAAGGGTAATAAGCACAAGACCGTCATTACTCATGAGTATCCAAAGACATGGCACCGTGGGGATGAACCATACTACCCAATCGATGATAAAAAGAATCGTTCTTTGTACAAGAATTATGTCGAATTAGCTGAAAAAGATGCGCCAAACGTTGTCTTTGGTGGTCGTTTAGGTCAGTACCGTTACTACAACATGGATCAGACCATCATGTCAGCTTTGAGACTAGTTAAAAACGAATTTGGTGAATAAATTTGGGTAAAGTAATTAAGAATTATTTGTATAATGCGTCCTATCAACTATTTGTGTTGATAGTTCCGCTAATTACTACTCCTTACTTGGCTCGTGTTTTGGGACCACAAGGGGTTGGTATTAATTCATATACAAATGCTAATATTCAATATTTCATTATCTTTGGAAGTGTTGGGGTCGCACTCTATGGTAATCGGCAGATTGCGTATGTGCGAAATAATAAGCAAAAACTAACCAACACCTTTTATGAAATATTCTTTATGCGAATGGTAACGATTGGAGTGGCGTACATTGCCTTCTTTATTTTTTTGGCATTTGTGCATCGCTTTCACAGTTATTACATTGCCCAATCTTTTTCATTGCTTGCGGCAGCTTTTGATATCTCCTGGTTCTTTCAGGGGGTGGAAAACTTTGCTGTGACCGTTTTAAGAAACTTTGTTGTTAAAGTAATCACGCTTTTCAGTATTTTTGCGTTCGTTAAGTCATATAGTGACTTGTGGTTATACATATTTATACTGTCTATGTCGCTATTGATTGGAAATCTGACCTTATTCCCAAGTTTGAGAAGATATTTAGGAAAAGTGGACTGGAAAAACTTTCACTGGTTTAGGCATTTTTGGCCGTCGATGGTTCTTTTTGTTCCAGAAATTGCCACGCAAATTTATTTAGTGGTTAATAAGACGATGCTGGGGGCAATGACCTCTGTTACGGCAGCTGGTTACTTTGATCAGTCGGATAAGATCGTCAAGCTATCATTAGCGGTCGTTACTGCGACGGGAACCGTCATGCTTCCGCACGTGGCAAATGCCTTCATGCAAGGAAAACACGAGAAGGTTAAAGACTACTTGTATCAGAGCTTTGAGTTTGTGACGGCGTTGTCCATTCCCATTGCGTTTGGAATTGCGGCAGTTGCTCCGAGCTTTGTTCCACTTTTTTTCAGTCCGAAATTTATGGCAGTTGTTCCACTGATGATGATTGAGTCAATTGTGGTCGTCATGATTGCGTGGAGTAATGCGATTGGAGTCCAATACTTGGTTCCGACCAACCAAAACAAGGCCTATAATTATTCGGTTATTATTGGTGCAATTGTTAACATCGTTGCTAATGTTCCTTTAATTTTACTGTGGGGAGCAGTGGGAACCGCGATTGCGACGGTTCTTTCAGAAGCCATTGTCACTCTAGTCCAACTATATGCTGTTAAGGATGAAATTGACTTTAGAAAGTTGTACCACGGATTCTTTAAGTACTTTATTGCTGGTCTCATAATGTTTGCGATCGTTTCTGTCCTAGACATGACTCTAAATGTTAAATGGATTGATCTGATCATCGAAGTTGGGATTGGAATTATAATTTATGGTCTCCTGATCTTTTTGTTTAAAACAAAGGTTTCAAAGGATATAATTACCATTGTTAAAAAGAAATTCTAGTTAAAATAATAAGAGGTTAAGAGCCAATGAAGATTGCTTTTATTAGTGAGGATAAATTAACTGATGTCTCGGTTTGGTCTGGTACGACCAGCAACATTTATGACGTCATTGCTAAACAAAACCAAGTTGTCTCAGTGCGTCCATCTGGTATTAAGTTATTTTTGGGAAAAGTCTTTCGAAAGTTTACCAAGTGGTTTAAGTTACCTGATTTAAAAGCTTTTTCTGACGAGTGGATTGCAAGAGTTGAAGGTCAATCTTTACAGCAGAAGTTGAAGCATGAATCTGATATTGATTTTATCTTTGTTGCGGCTGAAGATAACCTCGTTGAATTTTTGCAGACTGACTTACCAATCGTTTTTTTAAATGATGCGACTTTTAGCGAAATGATTAATTATTACTACTTCAATTTGACGAAAAAGAAGATTGAAGTACACACCCAAATGGACAAAGTTACCCTTGAAAAAGCTTCTTTGATTTTAATGGCCAGTGAATGGGCCAAAGAGGGTGCCATTGAATCTTATGGAATTGATGAAAACAAGGTCAAAGTGTTACCTTTTGGCGCTAATTTACCAGATAAATTTGTAACTCGTAAAGCTAACCCGGACGATAAGATTAGATTATTGTTTGTTGGTGTTGAGTGGAAACGAAAGGGAATGGATCTCATCTGTGTCATGATGGACAAGCTGAACGAACGATTCCCAGATAAGTTTATGATTAACGTCATTGGTCTTAAACAGCCAACTGACCAAGATTTACCCAACAACATTAAGTTTCATGGTTTTGTCTCTAAACATACAGACTCTGGTCTTAACAAGATGATTCAACTTTATAATGAGAGTGATTTGTTTGTTTTGCCAACAAAGGCAGAGTGTGCGGGAATTGCGTTTGCGGAAGCTTCCGAATATGGTCTGCCTTCTATTACGTATGATACTGGTGGAATTGGTACCTATGTCATTAATGATTACAATGGTTATCGGCTCAATAAGAACGCCACGGCAATGGATTTTGCCGATGCAGTGATTGATTTGACACAATCACCAGAAAAATTAGAAACGATGTCTAAAAACGCTCGAAAATTATATAAAACCAAATTGAACTGGAAGGCGTGGGAACATGGCTTCAACGAATTAACCCAACAGTTTAATAATTAGGTAGACCTTGAAGGAGTTTAGTAGAACTGATGAAAAAATTGATTATTGATGTGGTCCGGTCAAAAGCTAATGATGGGATTGGCAAGCCTAAAGAGGACATTAATGAAGTCCTTGAAAAGAATTATGGCTTCCAAATGGCTTACTTAAAGCAGTATAAATACGGTAAATTTGATCGTCATTTTTTGATTAATTATCGAATTAATAAACTGGATAAGTATCACCTAAAATCAACTGATGTAATCGTTATTCAATATCCAATTTATTCTGGAAAACAGTTTGAAGAAACCCTTTTAAGATATCTCAATGGCCGTCACGTTAAGACAGTAGCGGTGATCCATGATATTGATTCACTGCGTTTTCCTAACAGTACCTTTGCAACCGTCAAGGAAGAAGCCGAGTTTTTAAATAACTTTACGGCCGTTATTTCACCGAATAGTACGATGTCAGATACGTTAAAAGAAAATGGATTAAACGTTCCCTGTGTGGACCTTGAAATCTTTGACTACTTTTCTGACGTTCAAAGTCAAAAAAACGGGATAAAATACAAAGATAACGTGACGTTTGCGGGAAACTTGAATAAGTCAGTCTTTTTAAAATACCTAAACGTTTCAAAGGCAGTTAAATGCGAAGTCTTTGGAAATATTAATGATCCAAATACACTGAATTCCTCATTAGAGTACATGGGAAGTGTGTCACCGGACGTGTTATCAAAGAAGTTAGGCCATGGTTACGGATTAGTGTGGGATGGCAATAGTGTTGATACTGTTGATGGCAAGATTGGCGACTATTTGCGCTACAATAACCCCTATAAGGCATCGTCGTATTTAAGTGCTGGGATGCCTGTGATTGTCTGGGAAGAATCAGCCGTGGCGAAATTTGTAAAACAACACCACGTTGGCTTATCAGTGGATTCCATTTCTAACCTAGCTTCATCGCTTAAAAAAGTAACTAATGAAGATTTTACCCAAATGGTTGATAATGCACATGAAATTTCAAAAAAACTTCATGATGGCTTTTACACTAAACAAGCCTTTAATCAGGTGTTTGAGAAAATTAAGTAAAACAAATTAGAAACGACGTGTTAATCTATTAGTTAGTATTATTAGCTGATGATCATCACGTCGTTATTTTTTTATGGGAGTGATTTTATGATGAAAGTATTGGTACTGGGTTCAACTGGTCAGTTAGGTCGAACGTTAGCAAATCTACTAAATGAGAAACAAATTAAATTTGAAGCACCTTCTTCAAAAGAAGTTGATGTAACTAATCAGAAACAAGTAATGGATTATTTCCAGGTCCATCAACCAGAGGTTGTTTTTGATTGCGTTGGATACACCGACATTGTTAACGCCGAAGAGGAGACGGGTAAAACCATCAACAAGAACGTGAACTTTCTTGGCACCGAGTATGTGGCGTTAGCCGCTAGAGATGTAAATGCAACGCTAGTCCATATCAGTACGAGTCGGGTGTTTGACGGGAATGATAATTCTAAATCACATGAGATAACGGACATTCCCAATCCAGTAAGTGAGTACGGTAAGCAGAAACGCATGGCAGAACGTGCCATTGAAGAGATTAGTACGAAATATTATACGATTCGAACGGCCAATCTATATGATGAAAATGGAAGTAAATTTGTAGACGAATTACTAAAAGGTGGTGAGATTGAATCTAGTAACCAGCCAATACAGGTAACCGATGCCAGAACGTTGGCAGAGTTTATGCTGTTTGTGATTGAAAATGATTTACCGTATGGAACGTATCATTTAACAAACAAGAAAATGATTACCATATGTGAATTTGTGAAAGAATTCTTGGACGATAAAAAAATAAATATTAAATCAAGTGATTCTAAATATAGTGGATATAGGTCTATTCTTCACCTAAACAGGGATATTTAATTTGTATAATATCCGCCTTAAGAATTTAATATTAGGATGTTTTTACTTTAATTTTTTCCATTGCTTTTATTAATTCTTCAAAGTAGTATTTTTGTACATTATCATTATGCTGTTCTTTGACTTTTTCCATAGAATTTATAATAGAATTCAGCGTTTCTTTAGAATTTTTAGATAGTTTAAATACGTCTAGCCCTATATTATAATTTATATAATTAGTTAAGTTGATACTTTTAGATGTTTCATTTAAAAGATCATTAATATATTTTTTTTGTTTTAAAAACATTATCAAATTTTTTGGTAAAACAATTGCATGGCTAGTATCCCACAAATCATCTAGAATTAAATTAAAAGCATGTTCTTGAAAGTTAACATTTAAATCTTCTATCCTTAAGTTAATTGCACCCATTATTTTGGGAGATAAAGAGAAAGCGTTAGTAGATTTAATACTTTCTAAATAATATTTGTCATTAGATGATTTTATTGATGAAATAACATATGATTCTATTTTTTCAGAATCACTTTTAATTTCATCTTTCGGAAGTAGCTTTCTCTTTTGTATTCCTATAATAGTCAAATAAGTGCTTACGATATCTTTTATGGGTATTTTATTTTCTTTATCCTCTTTAATAATTTCTAATACTTCTTTTAATAATATCGATAATTGATGATCAGATTTATAATTTCCATGCAAAAATTCTTTTAATGGTTTTTTTATTTTTTCGGATTCAGTAAATGATTGTTCAATTTGTTTCATATACACATTATTATCAAATAAATCATTTATTATATTTTTGAGGATTTCTGAAGTAAACATAATGTTTGATATATATTTTTCATTACTTGAAAGTGATAAATTATATGAATTTAAAAATTCAAAAGCTTTTAAGTTATTATTGCTATTATCTTTAGATTGCTTAGGGTTATTATTTGTTTCATTTTCAATTGTACTGTTAAGCTGTGGGAATTTATATCCCTCGATGCCATATAAGCTATTCTCATTCAATTTATTTGATTTGAATCCAATTGTTAATATTAGCGTTGATATATAAGCCGTCTTAGTTGCTTGCATAAAGAAAGTTGAATTTTCTTTGCATATTTCATTAAAAACTTCATTAAATGAAATAAGAGAACTTTCTACTGATCTAATATTTATAGTGTTTTCTACAGAGAGAATACTATAAGAGACTTCTTTAATCCATTTTGCTAACTTATTGTCAATTAAGTTTTTATGATCATTAAGATAATTTTTAATTACTCTAATGGCAATATCCTGATTATGCCTTCCAAAATTTATTGTTTTATTTATTATTTTTTCTTTTATAAATTTAAACTTCTTTGTATGTTCTTTATTGTCTAGTTTTTCTTCGTTAGAGATAATGATAATTTTAAATCCAGATTCCAATAATTTTTGAATAAATGCTATAAGTTCATTTGAAGTTATAGATTCATCTACTCTTTCTAAATCATCAACGATAATAGTTTTATTCTTTGCATCAGAAATAATTGTTTTTTCAATATGACGATCCCAAAAGTCAATCATCAATTTTGGAAGATTTTTAGTAGGAATTCCCCTTATTTTTGATGGGGTGAGTTCTTGAATTGGATCTTTGTACTTTGTTATAACTTGGCTAAATTTGTTATAGAGTTGAAACAAGATATCTTTATATGTGTTTTTTAAATCCCTTTCTCCACTTAAAGAAACATATGAAAAATCATATTGACTTTTGTTGTTTTCCATAAAATTCTTTATATACCAAGTTTTTCCTGTTCCCCACTCTCCATTAATTTGGAAAGCAAGTTTATCATCTGAATCTATGTATCTTTTAACAGCATCATCAATTGGTTTTAAACTTTCAAATTCATTTTTTTCTGACAATTACTTACACCTCAACATTTATAACGGTTTTAATATACATAAAATAATACTAAATCCCGATTTCTGCAATGTTTTTTAACATCCGTGTAATATTTTCCTAATATTGTTGAAATTTCTACCCCTTAACGTATTGACTGTTGAGAGGAGGAACAAAATGGAGTGGAAACATATTATTCTTACAGCAGTTAGCGTTACAGCTATTTTTACCACGGGCATAGCAGTCGCAAATAGCTCACGCGCTAATGTTAATGCTGATTCATCGCGCTACACCACCGTTAATAAGCTAGTCAAATTTCGAAAAGCACCACACGCCAACAAACCTGTCAAAGTTATAAAATCAGAAAGTTCAGTGTCGAAATTAAGTCCGTCAGAGATGACAGCTAAGAATTGGATTGCTTATCATGAATCACGTGGTGAGTATCATGCTGAGAATCCAACTAATCCACAAGTGTATGGCAAGTATCAATTGACTAAGACTTACCTTCACGGGGATTACTCGAAGGAGAATCAAGAACGTACTGCTGACAACTACGTTCATGATCGTTATGGTTCATGGCAAAATGCTAAGAAGCATTGGGAAAGTAATAACTGGTACTAAATTAGTTTTAGCGCGGAAGGCTCATGATGAAAGTCATGAGCCTTTTTGTGTGCGTTTATAAGGGTTCATGATACAGTTAAGTCGGTAAATGACTAAGTAATGGAGGGATAAATATGACAAACAGATTAAAGAACAAAGTTGCAGTTGTTACTGGTGGAACTCATGGCATTGGTTACGCCATTGCTAAGATGTTTGCAAAAGAAGGGGCCAAGGTTACCATTACCGGACGTAATGAGGATAAAGGCCGTCAAGCCGCTGATGAAATTAATAAAATTTATCCTAATTCAGTAAAATTTATTACCCAAGATGTTTCTGACCCAGATCGTTGGCCAGAGGTGTTTGAAGAAACTGAAAAAGATTTCGGACAAGTAACTACCCTAGTTAACAATGCTGGGATTGCTATCGGGAAATCCATTGAAGATACTACGACCGAAGAATGGCACAAAGTTTTAAGTATTGATCTTGACGGAGTCTTTTACGGAATGCGTGAAGGCATCAAGCAAATGAAAAACAAGAACGTTGGTGCTTCAATTGTGAATATGTCATCGATCGAAGGCTTAGTTGGTGACCCTGGTTTAGGAGCATACTGTGCGGCTAAAGGTGGCGTTCGGATGATGTCGAAATCCGCAGCAATTGATTGTGCACTAAAAGATTATGGCATTCGGGTCAATTCAATTCATCCGGGTGGCATTCAAACTCCACTAATTAAGCCTGATTTTGCTAAATATGTGTCTCAACGTTCTAAAACCCCAATGGGACACTTAGGTAAGCCAGAAGACATCGCATATGCAGCAGTTTACTTGGCTTCTGATGAATCTGAATTCACGACTGGTAGTGAGTTAGTGGTCGATGGTGGATACACGGCTCAATAAAAATCTGCGTGAAAAAAGACGACTTTTTTGAAAAGTCGCCTTTTTATTTCGTTAAAATTGCATAGATGCCAGCAATGACCAAGATGATCATTACCACTGCCATTACAACGATTCGTTTAACTTGAGTTTTGTGAAAATTATTAAATTTGTTTGCCATACTATTCTCCTCTGATTGGTTATGAACATTTTAGCATTTAATAAGAGAAAAGAATTGCATTTTAACCACGATTTAATTCATAATTGGGTTGTTAAGATAAGGAGATAGTTTAATGTTTAAAATAACAATTTACCATGCTGATGCGATGCAGAAGCAATACTTTGAAGATTATAATCAAACAGAATTTGACTTAAAGTTTGTCAATGAAAAGTTAACGATGGCCAATGTAAGTCAGGCTCAGGGATCAAACGGGGTTTTGATCGACGGGATGTGTGACGCTGATGGGACAATCGTTGACCACTTAGCCGATTATGGCGTTGAGTACTTGTTTACTCGTTCGGTTGGAGTTAATAACATTGACATTAAGCGGGCAACCGAAAAAGGCATTAAAGTTGCTAACGTGCCCGACTATTCACCACATTCGGTAGCAGGATTGGCGTTTACCCTTGGAATGACGCTTTTTAGACATGTTGCTCAAGCAACCGCCAACACGCATGACGCTGATTTTCGTATCTTACCACTGTACTTTAGTCGTGAGATTCACGATTCAACGGTTGGAATCATCGGTGCCGGCAGGATTGGAACGGCTGAAGCCCAGATGTATGATGCGGTTGGAGCGGACGTCTTAGCTTATCAACGTCACGTTGATCCCGATAGTCATTCCGTTAAGTTTGTTGACATGGATGAGTTACTTACAAAATCGGATATTGTTTCCATTCACGTTCCACTCACTTCTGGTACGGAGAAGTTAATTGGCAAGACCGAACTCAATCAGATGAAGAACGATGCCATCCTGGTCAATACAGCTCGGGGCGGCGTGGTTGATAACAATGCGGTTGCTGACGCCGTTGAAAACTTTGAAATTGGTGGTTATGGAACCGATGTCCTACTAGATGAAGGCCAAATTATGGGTAAAGAATTTAATAGTTTGGATGATGTTCCTAATGCTGAAGACAAGAAGCTCATGAAGAACTATCCCAATGTGATCGTCACGCCACACATGGGTTCATTTACCGAGGAAGCCAATAAGGACATGGTTCGGATCAGTTTTGATAACTTTCAAAAAGTGATTGAGACTGGAAAACCACTTCATCCATTAAACTAAGGAGAGATATAATGGCAAAGATTACTGCTTATGATGTAAGGCCATTTGAAAAAGAATACTTTGTGGATTTAAATTCATATGACTTTGATTTAAATTTGGTTGAAAGACCATTGAAGATTGATACGGTTGACGAGGCAATGGGCACGGATGCCATCCTGATTGATGGTTCCTGTGTCGCTGATAAAGATGTCTTGGATAAGGTCAAGGATATGGGGATTAAGTATCTATTTACCCGTTTTGTTGGGTACAACAACATTGACCTAAATGCTGCTAAAGCAGACGGGATCATGGTTGCTAACGTTCCTAGTTATTCACCATATTCCGTTGCCGAATTAGCACTTACGATGGGAATGGACTTATTCAGACACGTTGCGCAGGCAACGGTAAATACAAATAACGCTGACTTTCGGGTTCTGCCAACGTATTTCAGTAATGAAATTCATGATGCAACCGTCGGAATTATCGGAGTTGGTCACATGGGGAGTGCTGAGGCTAAGTTGTATCACAATCTTGGTGCCAACGTGCTTGGCTATCAACGTCATCCAAATGACAATCCCGATGTAACCTTCGTTGATGAAGATGAGTTGTTAAAGAAGTCTGACATTGTTTCACTTCACGTTCCTTATGTACCGGGTGAAAATGATGAAATGATTGGAGCTCCAGAATTAGCCAAGATGAAACGGAACGCTATTTTAGTCAACACTGCGCGTGGTGAGTTGGTTGATACTAAGGCCGTTACAATTGCATTGTCTGGTAGTAATATTGGTGGCTACGCTGCTGACGTGATTATTGACGAGAATCAGATTGACGGTAACGAGTTCAACTCATTAGATGACCTTCCTAATAAAGACGTGTTAGAATTGATGAAGCGTTATCCAAATGTTATTATTACTCCGCACATTGGTTATCTGACTAAGCCAGCCACGGTCGACATGATCAAGGTTAGCTATGATAATTTCCACGAAGCAATGACAACGGGAAAGACCAAGAATCAAATTTGACGAAAGAAGTTTTGGAACATGGAATTAAAGAAACAATTCTTAGATCTTGAGAAGAATCGACGAACTATCTATGACTTGGGTAAGGATGTACCTTTCTCACAGGACGATCTATATACTTATATCAAGGAATTAATTAAATACACACCAAGTGCCTTCAACGGTCAGACGGTTCGAGCTGTGGTACTTTTCAACGAGAATCACGATAAGTTATGGGATATCGTTGAAGATGCCCTTAGAGAAAAGGTGCCAGCAGATGGCTTCCTTCGCACCAAGGCAAAAATCTCAACTTTTAGGGATGCCTACGCATCAATCTTATTCTTTACTGATATGGACAAGGTTAAAGAATTGCAGGGTCAATTTAAGACCTATCAATACGAGATGTACAACTGGTCTGAAGAAGGACAAGGAAACGCGCAGTTCGCGGTTTGGACAGGTCTTGAAGAAAATGGCTTAGGTGTTAACATTCAACACTATGATCCATTGATTAATGCTCAGGTGGCTTCAACGTTTGATATTCCGGATCACTGGCAGTTACGTGCTGAGATGAACTTCGGTTCAATCAACACTCTTGCTAGCGAAAAAGATTTTATGGATGATAACAAACGATTTAGAGTGCTTAAATAGAATAATACGTAAAAAAGCATGAAGACAGAATCTTCATGCTTTTTTTGTTGGATAATTTTGTTTTTACAAATAATTTCAAATGATTATTTAAAATTAAATTTAATAGCTGGATTTTACCTTCAAGTGATCTAAACATTTTGTCATTAATGCCTAATGTAGATTTGTACTGCTTAGAATTATCTAGGGTCCTATTTAAGCCATGAGTAATGTCTCTTGCGGGATAGCCTGGAACTTTACCTGCTAGATCTCTCATTCTATCCAAAAGTGTTAGCATCGTGTTAATTTAAGCACGCTTTCTTTTTGTTTCCAAAAAGTTCAGACTATATCTTCATCTTTATAAAGATGTTGTGCATAAAGATGTTGGGCGCTCGTGTCTATGTTATTGTTTTCACTCAATAGTTAGTCGTTGCACTTTCAGTCAATTATTTCAGAGTATTGACTGCTTAGCTCAGAGTTGCCATGCTAATGTTTAGGTTTTCTCTGAATTCACCCAATGCTAAGTTTAATGTTGCCATTAAACAGGGCAATACCAGCTAGTGTTTTATGTCCACCGACAATATTATAATATTAGCATAGTTATCTCATATTTCCTATTTAAATTATGATGTTTTACTTATAAAACAAGATTTGGATGATATTTTTTCAAAACTAGACATTTTGATTTAACTGTTGTATTTTTCACTCTTATTGATATACTATTCCTTTTTTTAAAAGTTCTGATATGATTATATATGTATTTAATATTTATTGACCATGAGGTGCTATTATCACAAAGTGTAAAAGAATCATTCAAAAACATCCAAATTTAGTTATTATTTTGTTATTCATACTATTGAGTATTTTGATTCTACTTCCGTATCGTTCCACACCAATTGTTTCGTGGGATTTGCCATTTCATTTGGCACCATTAAATGAAGCTTTTGGTTATATAAAACATGGTAATTTAGCTAAACTATTTCCCGATATTTTAACTAAGACAGGTGGGAAAATAGGGTATCCATTGAATCTATTTTATCCATCTTTTATGTTAATTCCTGACTTGTTGCTTAGGATGATCGGATTTAACTCTTATAATGCATATTTTATATTTTTATTTTTCATTACTTTAGCAACTTTTATTTCTATGTATTTAGTTTCTGCTAAAATTAGCGGAAGTAAATTTGCTGGACTTGTAAGCTCATTAATATATGTATTCTCTCAATATAGAACTTTTGATATGTTTCTCCGACAAGATATTTCAGAAGTTATGATCTTTATTTTCTTGCCAATATGTTTTTACGGACTATATCAAATTTTATGTAAAGATTATAAAAAATGGTGGGTTCTATCTATTGGAATGACGTTAGTAGTTTTGACACACATAGTGTCTGCTATGACGGTTAGTCTGTTACTCTTTTTGAGTTTAGGATTAGTTTTGTTCAATTCTGATAATTACAAATCCAGGATCAAAAGATTTTTGTACCTTATTTTTTCCGGACTAATTGCTATTTTTAGTAGTTCAATATTTTTATTACCATTATTAATAAATCATCACCAATATAGTCCATTACTTATAGAAACAGAAGATATTAATTTATTGGGAAGAGCTCCAAATTTAGAAACAATGATTTTTGGTGGATTTTCAAGTTGGCAAATGGGATTAGGATTAATTACAATTGTAGCTTTCATTTTCACCATTTTTTGTTTTAAAAAAATGGATTCATTTTACAAATATTTGTTTGTAGAAAGTATTATATTTGTTTTAATTGCTTCTAATTTATTCCCTTGGCATGCATTACAGCCGATATTTAGGATGATCCAATTTCCCAATCGATTTTATCTTATTATTGTTTTTCTTGTTTCCATGGTTGGGGGAGAATGTATTAATGATGTTTTAATAACTCAAAATGTAGATATTAATTTAAGAAATAAAAGCTTTTTTTTGGTCTTATTCTTATTACTTTGTCTTGGATTGTCGTTATCTTCTTCTGAAAAGATTAAAAGTGATCCTGCGGGTTTGAATGGACAATCATTTATTGTTTCTAAAGAGACATTTGATAAAGAAACTTCTGAATTTCATAATGTTTATGATTATTTTCCCGCTGAATCTAAAAATTCCGTTCCTTCACTTCTGAAACACTCAATTCCTGAGATTAATGGTAAGAAGTCCCACATTAAACAAATAAGTAGATCTACATCATATAACCAAATTAATTATGATTTAGTAAGTAAGAATAGTACTGATTGGATCAAAGTTCCTAATATTTATTACAATGGCTTTCATGTTTATAACAATGATAAGGAAGTTCCGATTAAGGTTAGTCCCGAAAAAGTGATTCAAGTTAAATTACACAAGGGACGTAATAATCTTAAGGTTATTTATAGGAAGACAGCTCTACAAATCGTTTCAATTTGGATTAGTTTAGTCACATGGATTTTTCTTTTGTTTTTACTTGTTAGAAACTTCTTAGTTAACCGAAGAAATAAACTGAATAACTAGTTTTAAAGGAGTGGAGAAATATTTCTTCACTCCTTTATTTGATTAAAATTATATTTTTTGTTAGTTAAAAATCTGATACCATTGTAATTGTGTTAAAAATTACATAATTAGGAGATAGTATGAAAAAAAGATTAACTTATATTGATGTAATCAATATTATTGCAATTATATTTGTTTTATTTATTCATTCATCTTGGGATTTTACTCCAAGTGCCTTAGGAATATTTGATTCAGCGGTAAGAGCAATTGTTGCGCCAGCAGTATTTCTATTTTTAATGAATTCCGGAGCAACATTACTTGGGTATCGTGATAAGTATGACACGCAAGTATTTTTTAAAAAGAGGTTTTTTAGGGTTGTAGTTCCATTGCTTGTGTGGAGTATTGTCTATTATATCGTTGACTCAATGCTTAAAAATCCGCTTCCAGATGTTAATTATGTTCATCCCAATCCTAGTATTGGTAATTTTATTACTAGTTTTTTCTCTGGAAACATTAATGGGGCTTTCTGGTTCTTTTACTGCATTATTGCATTGTATTTACTTACACCAATTTTATCTGTGCTTTCTAAAAATCATAAAAATGTTTTATTTTACATTGTAGTATTAGACTTTCTATTCAATAGTTTGTTTTTATATTTGAATAATAACTTATTCCATATGAATTTATCTCCATATATTTTTCCAATTGCTTCTACGAGTTATGTTGGATTTTTCATTATGGGGTATTTAATCAAAGTAGGTTACTTCGATCGAAAATGGCTAAAGATTATGAAATGGATTGCACTTTTATCCTTAATCATTTCTTTCGTCATTGCATTACTTATATTTAAGGGATTACCGCCAGTTATCAATAACTTAAAAGAATATGGTGGACCATTATTGTTCATATATGTAATTGGACTTTATCTTTGGATTAAGGATTTTGTTGAGTCACACAAAATCTTTGTTAAGCCTAAGTTTCAAACTTTGTTAGCTAAAGTTGCTTCAGTTAGTTTAGGAATTTATATCTTGCATCCTTTCTTTTTGAAGTTATTTATGTACGTGACAAAAACAACGTTTAGTAGTTGGCTTGATATTCTGGTCATGCCATTATTTACTTACGTAGTTTGTGGATTAGTGGTTTATGTAATTAAAAAGATTCCGTTTGTAAAAGATATTTTACCTTAACGATGTATATATACAAAAATAAGCCTAATCCATCTGGATTAGGCTTATTTATTTACTATCTATTTAGTTTTCTTCAAACTCTTTCTCTTCTTTGGATACAGAACAAGATCAAGATTACCTTTCGATCCAAACTGACCTAGGTAGACATCCTGAATGGTGCATCCCTGTTTCTCACACATTTGTTCAACTTGGTCGTCATTTAAGTTACGACGTTTAGCAACGTTTTCGTTTAGTTGACCATCGGTAATAATCGGGTAGTTCATGGTAGGTTCATCGTTTAACGTTACGGTCAACTGACCGTTTTCTTCAAGAGTGGCGTTCTTAACGTCCTTGAAGTCGTTAACCCCGTGAGTTCTTAGTTTGAAAGCAAGCTGATTAGCAGTTAAACCGTTCCGCAATGCACGGTTGACGTTTACGACACCATTTAAAATCAGTATCTGCGGACTTCCGTTGATGAGCTTGTTCAGCGTATTACTCGTTCCGGTTAAGAACTTACTTGCAAAGACGATGACGGACCAGATTAACAGAATAATGACAAATTGAATTGGAGTGATGTCTTGGTTGTAAATAACACCACCAATAATTCCACCAAGAATATAGTTCTGGAGTTGATCGACGGCGTTTGACGGAGCCAGGTTACCTTTACCAGAAAGGTTAATCTGTAAGACAATCATGATGAATCCAATCAGGAACTTCAAGAAGATGGTCCAATATTGAGAGTCACTACTACTCCACGTGAAGCCACCCTTGTTGATATGCTTGGGTTTAGATACTAGTTTTGTTGGGGTGACTGTGTAGTTGGTCATGTCAGTATTGAAGTGAACCACGTAGGCGTCTTTTCCCGCTTGAATCGTCATTCCATCAACCAGATTATTGCTACTAGCATACATCTGGTTTAGCGGAACTTTTTTCTGTTTACTGATGTTTTTCATGATTTGGACGGTCTGAGTAGTTTGACTATCAGCGTTTTTTTGCTGAAAGACTCGGCCCGTCTGCATCGCGATAATCAGTGCCCCTAACATCGTAACTAGGATGAATAGGCTTCGAAATCTTAGATTACTTCTATTTCGATAATAGAAGATCCCAGTTCCAATGATGACCAACGCAATCACAATGATTAAACCAATGAATATGTAGTTGGTAAAATTGAAATTGTGGGAAATAAATGAATATGAATAAAGCTTCACTACTCTCACTCCAGTTCTGTATTAGTTATGTAACAATTATACTCAATTCGGGCGGTTTGTGTTTTATATTTAGCAAGAAATTAACTTTTTGTTTATTTTATTGTCTGGCAGGACGTGAAAATAGTATTAATCTAAAGCTTATGAAAGTGATACAATGGTTTGTGCTATAATATCTGTATTATTAACGTGTCTATTAATTAAAATTAATATATACATTAATCGTATTATCATTTATAAGTAGGAGTGGTATTATCAAATATTCAAATACGCAATGGGTTATATACAAAGCCTCTGAGCTACTATCTAGCAAACTATTTGTATTATTAATATTACTGGTAGCGTTTGTTATTTTAGTCCTTGGATATGTTTTGATCAGAAATAGTTACTATCAAGACAAGGCAAGCAATAGCCATGGCATCAAACCAAATCATAAAAAAACAGGTGTATGGCTGGTTTGTATTGGGATCGTCTTCATCGGAATCTTTTTTGTTGGCTCTAAGTACGTTAAGGCTAGAGCGGTGGACCCGAATGAGATTGAAAGGACGAATCAAGTTAACTTTGATGAGACTGGTACGATCACCAACATTAATCAATCTGATGATAATTACTTGTATGAGATTAAGGTTAACGGTAAACGTAAAAATCAGACCGTCTATGTCTCGATGCTTGATAAACCCGTTAGCATGGACGTTCAACCGCCAATTCATCCCTTCAGTGGGACGATAATTACGCAACCAGTGATTAGTAATGCAACGGTGGGCAGTAAAGTAACATTAAGGTCATGTAAATACGACTTTAAGTATAAAAACCATAAGGATTTTGTGCCTAATGACGATTCTGCTAATAAACAGTTGAAATTATTAAATGAGAATTACGTAAATGGAGTTGTAACCGAAAAATGATAAAAGATTCAATTTATTTTTTAAAAAAACATGAATCTTCTTTGTATCTGTGTGCTCTGGTAGTCGGAATCCTCGATGCATTAGTTGGGACCACGATGATCATTAAAATGCATCCAGTCATTGGACACGTGTTACATTTATTGCTCCTGTTGGCGTTTGTCTATGTGTTTTTTAAGATTTTTTTCTTTGATAACTTAAAGTCGGTTTATTTGGTGGGAATTTTTGTCCTAATTACTTTCATATTCATAAATGGTCATTTTGCTAGAGACCAAAGTTTGTTGTATACGATGGTGTTTCTTGTTGGTATGAAAGACGTTCCGATTAAACGAATTATTAAAACGGAAATAATTGTTACGATCTGTGTGATTGGGGTAGTTATTTTATTTTCAGCATTTGGCATTTTGCCGAATCTGCAATTCCCCCGAAACGGATTAATTCGCAATAGTTTAGGTTTCGTTTATCCATTATTATTGTCATCAGCGGTCTTTTTCTTGAACGTTGCGTTAGCTAGTTATTTATTGATTAATAAAATATCGTTTAAGAACAAACTGATTGGCGCATTAATAATGGCGGTTGGAACGATTGCCATCTACTTGATTACTGATTCCAGAACCGATCTGTTGCTTAACATCGCGATCGTGATTGTTATCATCCTTTCATGTTTTTCCATTAATTTAAGAAATCGATACACGAAGATACTGGCGGAACTGACGCCACTATTGATTGCCTTCTGGACCATCATATCAATGATTTTTTATAAAAATGATAGTCTTTGGTTAACTTTAAATAAGCTTTTTAGTAACCGGTTGGCTCTGGTGCATGAAGCCTATTTAAAGTACATGCCAGGCATGCTTGGTCAATACATCAAGCAGCGTGGAAACGGCGGTAAGGTGAGTGATGTCTTACATTACTTTTACATTGATTCCAGTTTTTCACGGGTGCTGTTTATGGATGGTTACATTGTGTTTGTAATATTGATGGTTTTAATTACCATTGGACTCGTTCGTTTATTGTCGAAAGACAGTGCGGTGGCCTCATATTTAGCCTTGATTATTATCATTACCCTAATCGAAGGGGTCTTTACCGACCACATGTTTTACGCTAATAACGTCGCTTTGTTTATGATTGCCGGTCAGATCATGGAACTAATCAGTCAACGTGGTTCTAGTGAGGGCCTTTTAAAGAGTGCCACATAAGTAGTTTATTAAAGTGCTTTGTAATTACTAGGGTGAATCTAGGAGTTACAGAACGCTTTTTTTTGTGAGTAAATTTGTTTCAAGCAAGCTTAATCGGATTGAAAATGATAAAATAGTTCAAACGAAACAACAGGATAATTTATTTAAAGCGGCCCAAAATTCAGCAATTTTTAACACGTGGACGACTGATCATCACGATTTTGCTACCAAAACGGGGAAACTAAAGGAGTCTTTTTAATGGAGTCAAAAAGTAAAGAGGAAGTATTAAATAAGAAGATTAAAAATTTGCACAACTTTGCGAACTGGGGGTTAACGCCACTAGTTGTGATTTTTATCGTGGTTTACTTTTTAACTAAGCCAACCTCGATCTGGACGATTTTATTGGCATTACTAGTGGTCTTTACGACGTTTATTGTTTGTGTAACGGCGCTAGTTTACATTCACCAGAAGAAGAAACTCCAAAAGGAATCCGATCAACAGAATTCTGATCAAAAATAACGAGATAATGGCGGTACGATAGGTAACCGTCTTTTTTTGTGGCAATTAATTAGTGTATAATCGATGATAATTAAGAAGTTAATCACAATTACTTATAAGAGGAAATCATGAAGAAGAATAAATATGCTAAAACGACGCTAGCGGTTCTTTTAATTTTGTTAGCGGCCCTTTTCTTGGTTGGAATTCAGTACTTTTCACACAGTATTCTATTAGGAAACGACTCGCTCTTTCATTCTAACCGCATTTATGACGTTGAAAGACAGCTTCAGACCGGCAACTTCAACTATTTCATGACTAACTACAGCTTCAATCAGACCGGACGAATCGTCAACGCGGTCTATGGACCTTATATGGCATTTATCTTAGGCGTAGTTTTGCTAGTGACTAAGAGTTGGTTTAGCTTCCAGCTGGTAACGAGTTTTGGATTGTACGTAATCGCTGGACTTGGTTCATACGGCTTGTTTCGCCGGGTCAAGGTCAACCGTTTCTTTGCCACGGCTGGCGCAGTTATTTATTTGTCACAGAACTTCATTACCGGTTGGCAGACTGATGCCCAGTTTCTAGCTTGGGGTGCATCCGTCCTGCCGTTTGCGGTGATGGTGGCTCTCGATTTGCTGGACGGTTCACCGAAGAAAATTCACGTGACGTTAGCGTTAGTCGTTGCGATTTTACTTGAGATGCACATCCTGAGTGCCTTGTTCACGGTTATTATGCTGGTCCCGTTTGCGGTCGTTGGTCTTTGGCGTTCCCGAGCTAAGTGGAAGTATCTTGGGAAGATTGCGTTGAACGTGCTCTTAACGTTGATTTTGGCTGGAAATTACTTCGTCGGTTTCTTGAACATTTTTGGGAAAAACGAACTCATGCCACCGTTTATGATGAAGGACATGAGTACGTATTCGGCTAATTTTAATTTTTATAATAACTTACCCAATGAAGTTGGAATTGTACTGACACTGATTTGTGTTTTCCAGTTGGGTTACATGATTATTGCCAAAAAGAAGAATTTGACTAACATCGTGGTCACGATTGTGGGTGGCTTGTTTCTCCTAGTGTCATCGGCGATTCTCCCTTGGAACGCAATGGGTGAGAAGTGGACCTACATGCAGAACTTCATCCAGTTCCCGTACCGTTTCTTTCCGTATGCGGCAATTTTGTTGGTGGTGGGTTTCTTCATGTCACTTAGTCAGATTAGTAGTGACTGGTACGAAAAAATCAGCGCATCGCACGGTGATATTCGTTACAACTACATGAAGATTTTCATGGGAATTGTGGTATCCGTTATGGCGGTTGTTGCGCTCTGGTTTGCGTATTCAAACGTTCAGTATGGTGTAGATGTTTGGCATAACCCCAAGAGTTCCCCAATTAAACGTAACATGATTCGTGCCCTTCCAAACGTGGAGACGCCACGCAAGTACCTGCCACCTGCTAAAAGTCCATTTAAGAAGGATTTGAGCGTGAAACAGGTTCGCTTAGACTTTATAAGTGGTAACCTTGATAAGCCATTGCGCGACGTTTCTGAGTCAAACGGAGACTACTTGCCAAATGATTCTGGTAATCCCAACTTTAATTCGGTTGGATCGCAGTACCATGCTGATGTCATGAATAATCATGGCTTTAAAAAACAAGTGGACCATAATGGTGATTTAACCGTTAAGTGGAACACTGATGCCAGTCAAACGAAGAATGGCTACCGGACGGTTCCGGTAATCTTGTACCATAGTTCGACGGTTAAACTGAACGGGGCCAAACTTAGTCGTAATCAATATCGCGTTTCCGATATTGGGTCGGCAAGGGTTAAAGAAAAGTCCAGTCAGAATCAGTTGACGGTTGGATACCAAAATCCAGCACATTTCATGGCAGTGGTTGCTCTGTCGATATTGGCATGGATTGTGACGGTCGGATACGTGATTGTTAGAGGAATCTATCATTGGTTAAAAAAATAATAGACATACAAAAAGGATTGAGCCGTTGAAAAAAGTTCAATCCTTTTTAATGTTAAAGATTATTCCAGTTAATTCCCTTACTAATATCAGAATAGTGATCAGGATTCTGGTCCTTTTGGCCTTCAAGTGCCTCTTTGAGTTGACCATTCTTTTTTAGTTCTTCGGTTTCCCTTGTGGCACTATTATTTTTCGTTTTCATCATTGGCCACCACGACTTTCCCAATCATTTGCTTACTTTCGACTAACTTGGTAGCTTTTCGTAAATTTTCGGCATTGATGGGATCGAACTGCTTGGTCATGGTGCTTACTAAATTCCCCTCATCGAGCATGATACTAATCTTATCCAGGATTTCGTGTTGGGTAATCATGTCAGGAGTATGGAATTCGGATTTGGTAAACATGTATTCCCAGGCGAAGCGAGCACGTTTTTCCTTTAATTTACTCATGTCGAGTGACTTGCCAGAGCCGGTGATTGATACAATTGTGCCAGATGGGGCAATTAACTCACAGATTTCGTCCCAGTACGCGTCGATGTTACGTAAATCTAAGATGTAGTCAACGTATTTGAAGCCCTGGTCGTGAATCTTTGAAACGATGTCATCGTGGTAGTCAACAACGATGTCGGCGCCGTGATCGAGTTCCCACTGTTTCGTCTCATCTTTTCCAGCAGTGGCAATGACTTTGAGGTTAGCGCGGTGGGCCAATTGGGTCGCAATTGAACCAACTCCACCAGCACCATTGATAATTAAGATTGATTTATTGTGGTTCTGTTCGTCACGGTCGTAAAAGTCAATGTTCATCTGTTCAAACATGGCCTCCCACGCCGTTAGGCTAGTGAGTGGCATGGCGGCAGCGTTAGCATTGTCTAACTTCTTCGGGGCAATGCCAACGATGCGTTCGTCAACCACCTGATACTCACTATCGCTACCTGGACGAACGTGTGAACCGGCGTAGAAGACTCGGTCACCAACACTGAAACGATTGGTCTTAGAACCAACTGCCTCAACGATTCCAACGGCATCCCATCCGATAATTTTCGGTTCTTTTAGTGGTTCTTTTTGAGCTTCACGGGTGAAAACGTCCACGGGATTAACCGAAACGGCAGCCACTTTTACTAACAGATCGTGTGGTTCGGGCTTGGGTACTTCGGTGGTGAAATCAAACAGACTCTTGGGGTCATCAATTGGTAGATATTTTGTGTAACCAACGGCATTCATTTCTTTAGTCATAAGCGTTCTCCTTTTTCGTATTCTACCCCTAGGATACCACGCGGACGGCGATAATTGTTTCCCTGGAGTTAGGTTACCATCACATTTTATGATAAAATGATGATATGGAAAGAGTGGGATGAGGTAAAAAAATGCAAAGATTGTATTGGGATTCCGTTCATGTTAACGGGGATAAAGTCTTCTTCACGATTGACGATCATGGATTGAATTTCGTAAGCAGTCCAGGTCAAGGAGTGTCTCAACTGCTTGATTTTTATACGAATGATCATTTTGAGTACGCCAAAAATAGTGAGCACAGCTTGCAGTATCGTAAAACAATTAAAAACTATTTGCGAGGTAAGTCAACCAGTCTTGATTTGCCAACTGATTTTATGGGGTACGGTTCTGATGAAGACCGGTTGGTTTGGAACGAAATTGCCCAGATCCCGTTTGGTGAATTAGTTACGGTTTCCGATCTGGCAGACCGTTCTGGTGTTAGTCAGGATAAAGTGGAGGCTGCCATTTCAAGAAGTCCCATCTGGATCGTGTTGCCACTTCACCGGGTAACGGATCGAAACGGACGTTATCCATACCGGACAAACGAAATGACCCGTGATTTCTTGGTAAATCTTGAGCATCCTAAAAAGTAAATAATGAAATCGAGATTTCAGTCGTGAAGTCTCTTTTATTTTCGATAAATTGGTGTGAAATGACTTTTGTAAAAATGAGTGATGTTGTATAGTCATAATCACAATCAATTAATGAATGGAGTATTTAAAATGAAACATATTATTAAGGCAGATAACGGGCGAGTGTTTAAACGATTGGTAGCGACAGGAGTCAACGATAACAGTAATCAGTTTGATTTCAACAAGGTCAGACCGATTCCGCAACAAATTAGGGACGTAATCGTCGATAATTATTTGTCAAACGCTGCGATTGGGGTGTACATGGTTAACGTTGACTTTAACCGGGATGATATTCCGTCGACGGTGGAAGCACTAGCGGCTGATATGAATCACAATGGGGATGAATTCTACGACCACGTCCAACGTGACCAGCAGAAGTTCCTTTCAACTTTCATGGAGGTCTACGGTCAATTTGAACAACCCATGGATGACAAGATGAAAGAGGCCACCATTGCTTCACTACAACGTGGCTACATTGAGGCCAAAAAGTATTTGATTAAGGACAACATTGACTTAGAGGTCTTTCAGCCATATGATCCAGAGAAAATTTTGCAACCGGACTTAAGAGAGGGTTTTCAAGGCATTGACCTGAACGTACTTGCTTGGTTGTCCAAACAGGGTGAGATGTTGATTAATAACTACATTGCCTTTCAGGCCTTTAATCAGGAAGACTGGACCAACGAGAACTGGCGCATTACCGAAAATGCGTTTGATACTGAGATTGATAAAAAAGAAAATACCATTACGTTTCATACCAATGAAATTGTCGGTTTAACCGATTTATTTGAGACGTTGTTGATTAAATCCGATGCCCAGGCGGATGATGTGAAGTATATGTATGAGTTGTAGGATAAAAAAGCTTAAAAAGCCACCAAAATTATTTTGGTGGCTTTAATTTTTTATAAGAAAATAAGAGGTATTAACTGGATTTTTATATAGATTTTCATAATAATCTTGCTTAGTTAGTCCATTGAAATTATTAATAATATTTGTTGGGAGTCCAATCATATGTTTCTGTAAATTTTTATAATTATAAGAAATTTTATTTACTTCATCACTTTTAGATACATAGATGATTTCTAATTTAAGAGAAGCAAAAGTACAATTCTTACCATCTGTGTATTCATATTTAAGAATTTCAGTTGGTACAATAAAAATTGAGTCATGGGCCTTTATAACGGGAACAATATAATTATCTTTAAAATTACGATCTCCACTTTCTTTGAATTCCCAAGTCATTTCTATTTTGCAAGTTGATGCATCATTTGAAGAGGTGTTAAGAATGCGAAAACAGTAAATATCATTTACTTTTTTATTTTCAGTGTCTTTTGTATTTGTTATGGGCTGATTATTACTTGATGCATTCAGTAGTTTATCGAATAATATCTTTTTTTCATTACTTGATGTATCTATAAAAACGTATTTCCCTGCAAATGGTCCGTTATTCCAACTCTCTATATAAAACATAACCCTGCTGTTATCAATTTGTCTTTTGTCATCTATTCTTTTTTGTTTATTTACTTGGATATATATGCCAATAATACCAATAATTGCCCCCAAATAAGAACCTAATAACCCTAGCCATCCGTCTGTTGTTCCTGTACCCCATCCAAATAGAGTATTAGAAATTTTTAAACATAAATAAAGTATAACTATGGGAGAAGTTATGATGGTGATTACTTTTTTATGTGATTTTAAACAAAAGAAAATGTATTTTATTACCCTAATGAGGTGGGCACAAACATATTGGATAAGATTGTTAATTTTGTTCATAGGTTAAGTATTCTCCATTTATATAGATTATTTAGTTTAATTCTCTCATATTTTGTACCAAAAAATTAAAAAGACTTAACTTTAATATAGAAAACCTATAAATATAATTAATGTGTAATATGCACTATGTAAACCATTTAGTTAATTAATTTAACTGAGTTTTTTATTATGGGTTAATTTATTATGCTGTTTCTGATTAGAAACAAATGAAATAATGATCTTAACCAAGAAAGATATGGTGATAAACATTGTGAATAATGCATCTAATAGTAGAATTACAAGTGTTTTAAAGAAGAGCAAAAAGAATTGATCAACTTGGCAAGTAAGTAGACGCTCTAAAAATTTAGATACCCAAATTAAATTAGAAATGGATTCAACAGGAAGCATGAATTTTATTTATGACAATCTTTCTTGGAATGACTATGTTTGTGGTCCAGAAAGTGACACTCATATTCCACCAATTTCTGGAGATATTTGGGTGTTCGGGATAACGAGATTAAATTATGATTTGTATTTAAAATTTCAATTGAAAAAGAAGTCAGTATATTGGATTTCAATTCATATTGCTGAGTATACAATACCCTATCGTTATAATAAGTAGAAGGGAGAAAATAATGACAAAATTATTATATAATCCAGAAACAGACCGAACTGGTCAATACCTAGATGTTTATGAGAATAAAACTCTGAATTTTAAAGGTGTAGACGTTAATATTAATGAACACTTTCTCATTGATGAATCAGGTGAAAAGTGGCTTGATTTTGACAATCCAGATGAAAATATCTATAAAATATTTAATGCTTACCGAAAATTAAAGGGATTTATGGATCCAAAAGACGTGCGAAGACTTAGAAAAAGTTATGGATTATCTAGCAGAGATTTTGCTAAAACATTGGGAATGGGATATGGAACGCTAAACCAAATTGAAAATAACCATATTATACAAAACACCCAACAGGATGCATTGTTTTTGATGAAAAAGAAGATGTTCATTTAAGTTTACTAATAATCACATGGTATTCTATATTATAAATGTAAAATAATTTTTATTATGAAACGAGGGATAGTATGTTATATAGTTTTAGAATAAAAGAATCAGTATTGAATAATATTCTTGAGAGTAATGATAATGAAGAAAGAAAACATAATGTGTTAAATATTAAAGATGCCTTTTCTAAAGAATTAATAGAGAAGAGTATAAATAGTTACACAAGAAAACAACAAGATAACGTGCTTTTGAATGGTGATAGCTTAACTAAAGATTGGTTTAAAGAAAATAAAAATTTGAATATATTTATTTCTCATTCGCATAATGACATTAATTTAATAAATAAGCTATGTTCATTTTTGAAAACCAATAGTGAATTTAAACCGTTTGTAGATTCTGATGTCTGGGGTGATTGTAATAAGTTGATTAATAATATTTTGAAAGATTATTGTTTAAATTCAGATGGTTCATATAAGTATAATGAATCAATGTTTGTTGCCTCCCATGTTTATATAATGCTAATGAACGCACTAAATCAAATGATTGATAATTGTGCTGTTTTTCTTTTTGTAGAATCAGATGAGTCTATTATGGATGGAACAACATATTCTCCATGGATTATGGAAGAATTGAAAACACAAAATAGAATTTATATTAATAATAAAAAGGCATGGATATTAATAAATAAATTATTAAAGAGTGAATCAAGAGATAAAACGAATAAGAGTATAAAAGAGAAAAATCAAATAAAAGTTCCAGTAATTGGATATAACATTAATGATATCGTCAACAACATGTGCTTACTTAATGATGAAGAAGAAATTTCTGTAGAGATTTCTAGGGTTTTAAAATTAGATAGTAATTTAGAAATTTAAATATAGATAACGATTTTAGCTTGTGAAGGTTGTGATATTATTTTAAATTCAAATAAAGTTGAACATCTTAAAATGATAGAGAATGTAATTGATCGTTTGGGTGGTAATTCATTTAAGATGAAGGGATTATGTATTTCACTTTTAGCTGCAATATTTACATTTGTAAAATCTACCAGTTCTAGCTTTGATAAAAATCAACTTTTCATCATGTTGTTTGGTATTGTTGTGTTATTTGAAGCAATAGGGGCCGAATATTTATCTTTAGAAGTTGCTTATCGAAAATTATATGATAGTTGTAGTAGAGAAAACAATGGTGATATTACATTCAGTATGAATATAAAAAATTACAAAGGTGGAACTTTAATTAAATCATGGTCTTCAAATGTTAATAATGGTTTTTATAATGGTGTGTTGTTTTTAATGACTGTCCTTGTTTATTGGCCGTCTTTCCATTTGATGCAGTTTGTTATAGTAACCCTAGAAGGTGTTTTGATATTCATTTTATGCACTATTCATTACAAACTAACTGATTTTATTTATGAATACAACCTTGGTAAAGGTAAAAACTGCGGATTTGTGGCGTTTATCCACGCTTTTTTCTTTGTTATTCATAATTAATTTATTTAGTTATTTTTATATAATATAAATTACATGAGATGCTCATTCTTGCATCTCTTTTTTATTCCATTTTATGTTCACTCATTAACAAATTACTCCCAATAAGCTAAACTTATGTTATCAAAACAGCTCACTTTATTTTTCAAAGGAGACTTCCCATGACCCAATACATTTTAGGAATTGACATCGGCACCTCAAGCACCAAAGCTATCTTGATGACGACTACGGGTGAAATTATTGCTCAAGACAAAGCTTCGTATCAGTTAGAAACACCACATCCAGAATGGGCACAAGAAAATGCTGACGACTGGCTCCAGGCAGTGACGTCTTTGATTAAAAAATTAGCCCGAAAAGTCGATAGTACTCATATCATTGGCGTTGGCATCGACGGTCTTTATGGAGGTTCTGGAGTTCCCATTGATAAGAACGGGCAGCCACTCGGTCCCGCGTTAATTTGGATGGATCGCCGGGCTACAAAAGAAACCGAAAAAGCGCTGAAACTCGTTAGTAAGTCCGAACTGATGGACATCACTGGTAACTTGACTGATCCGTACTACGGTTACACTAAAATTATGTGGTTGAAACAAAACAAGCCGGAGTTGTACCGCGACACTTATCAATTTTTGCCACCAGAATCGTACGTCATTTATAAGTTGACGGGAAACATCAGCATTAATTATTCTGCGGCTGGTAACTTAGCTGGGATTTTCAACATTAATGATGATGAGTGGTCACCTGAGCTGGCCACTAAATTAGGCATTGATTTAAATAAATTGCCACAGAAAATGATTGCTAGCACGGATGTTGCCGGTCAAGTCACTGACGAGTGGGCGCAAGAACTAGGCGTAAAAGTTGGGACACCAATCTTTAATACTGGAGTTGACGTTGGACCAGCGACGGTCGGAACAGGCGTCCTTGGCACGGGTCGTATGACGATTGCGCTAGGAACGTCAATGAATGCAGCGCTTGTGACCGACAAGCCACTTAAAGACGACAATCTGATTATTTGGCCATATGCTTACAAGCCAAATGAATACTATTATAACTTTGCCGGAGCTAACACGGCTGGCGCGGTAATTGCGTGGTTTACCCGAGAATTCGCTCAGGAAGTTGATAATAATAACAGTACGAAAATGCTGGACGAAGAGAGTAATCACGTTCCCGCTGGTAGCAACGGCTTGATTGTTCTACCATACTTTATGGGAGAACGCAGTCCGGTCTGGGACTCCAACGTTCGAGGAACCATCTTTGGGATTTCAATGACGACAAAGCGTTACGAGTTATTTAAGGCGTTTCAGGAGGCCATTGCCTATTCCGTTCGTCAGAGTATTGAACAGTTTGGTGATCACATTGGCGACTCATTTACTCTAGTTGGTGGTGTTAGCAGTTCTAAAAAAATGGTCCAGATCATTGCGGACGTGACGGGTAAAATCGTCAAAACAACCGATTCTGGTGGTGAAGCCGACCTCGGAAGTGCCATTCTAGCTGGAATTGGCTTGAATCAAATTCAACCACAAGCAGTCCAAAAGTGGGTCAAGATTAATGAAAAAATTGAACCCAATCCAGAAAGACACGAAGAGTATAACAAGTACTATGAGTTGTATCGTTTGGCGTATACGGATACGAAGGGCTTTTATAAGAAGTATAGTGAGTTGGTTGAAAAACAAAACTAATATAATGTGAGTGCTAACTATTTAAGTGGTTTAGCACTTTTTATAAGCCCTCGTTTTTGACATTCCCACTTCACAGCGACATACTTCTCCATGTATTCCAAAGTATTCCAAAAAAAGAAAGAAGTATGGTAATAATGAAAATTGCAGTCTACGGCGCTGGTTCACTTGGGACCATTATTGGTGCATATCTCACCAAAGCATACGGCAAAGGCAACGTGGATTTGATTGCCAACAATCCCCAGCACGTTAAGGATTTAAATGATCAGAGTGCGACGGTTACCGGCACGGCTAACTTTACTGTTCCTGTCACCGCCAAAACTCCGGATGAATTAAAATCGAACGAGTATGATCTCATCTTACTTTTGACCAAGCAGACTCATAATGGTGAAGTTCTCCCCAAGGTTAAAGAAGTGTTGAAACCGGATGGAACTTTGGTTTCACTTCAAAACGGGGTTCCAGAAATTGCGATTTCAAAGGTCATTGATCCCGCAAACATCGTTGCTGGTTCGGTTGAATTTGGTGGGACCCAACTTAACCACACGGAATCCGAATTGACCACGGCACTTCCTGCCTTTGAAAATGCGGCGTTTCAGATTGGTGAACTTGACGGGAAGGACACCGACCGCATTAAGAAGGTCAAAGACGTGTTGAGTCACGTTGGTGGCACCGCCATTTCCGATAACTTACTTGGAACCAAATGGTCTAAACTTTTGGTTAACTCATCGTTTAGTGGGTTATCAGCCGCAAGTGATGCTACGTTTGGCCAAGTTGCTGATAGTGAGGTTGGCTTAAAGAGTGCGCTAAATATCATCAAAGAAGGATTAAAGGTGGGTCATGCTGACGGTGTTAAATTTGCCAAATTGGGAAATCATGACCTCAGTTCACTTACTAGTGAACATCCTAATGATGAACCAGCACAGTTGGCCTACCTGAAGTCCGCGATGAACAACAGTAAGAACCTAAAGGCTAGTATGCTGCAAGATTTGGAGAAGGGCAGAAAGACTGAGGTTAATGACATCAATGGAGTGATCTCCGAGACGGGCAAGAAGTATGGAATCAAGACTCCATTCAACGACTTGGTCATTAAGATTGTTGAAAATGCCCAGGATACGGGTAAACTACCGAAGTTTGATGATACCATGGACCAGTTTCAACAACTACTTGATAGCAAATTGTAATTATTGTAATGAGGCTTCTTACAGTACGTTAGAATTATTCGTTGTTTACTTTTAAAATATGTAATATTATGAATCTCTAAAGGAACTTTGAGAGGTTCATTTTTTGTGTTTAAATATAAAGTGTATGAATTAATCGTATCTTAGAAAGGCGAAAAATGACTGTTGCAATATCAATCTTTATTTTTTTGTTTCTGGTCTGGTTACTGTTTGAGTTTATCAGCAGTGCGGCTTGTGGTTGTCTTTTGTTGATGTTTCTATTAGCCGCTACGATTGTTTTGTTTGCGGCTAATTTCTGGATTCTCGGACTGATTATGTTGGTATTAGTTGTATTTGGAGCGTTATTTAATTATTAGTGGTGTCGATTTTTCTTAAAATTACAGTAAATTAAAATTGTCAGATCTGATTAAACATCGGGCTGGCAATTTTTTGGCTTAATTTTTATTATCGTGTTGTTCATGCCACTTCTTGATCTGTTCCAGGCGTTCCTTGAACCGGATCTCATGGCCTTCACTCGTGGGTTTGTAGTAGACGTGGCCCTCAACTGAAGGTGGCATCGTTTTCATGGTGGTTAACTTATCTTGATAATTATGGGCGAGTTCGTATCCTTTCCCGTAACCCAAGTTTTTCATTAACTTAGTGGGAGCGTTTCTGATTTGCAGTGGAACGGGATCATCAGCGGTTTCCTTGACGTCTTTCTTGGCTGCTAATCGTGCCTTATAGAGGGCATTTGATTTTGGTGCGAGTGAGAGGTACGTAACGGCCTCTACGAGGTGGACGTCACACTCGGGCATCCCCAGAAACTGACAGGCCTGAAACACGTTAATGGCAACGTTTAAAGCATTCGTGTCAGCTAAGCCAACGTCTTCACTGGCAAACCGCACCAGTCGTCTGGCAATGTAAAGCGGGTCTTCTCCACCGTCTAGCATACGAGAAAGCCAGTAAATGGCGGCGTCAACGTCACTATTACGCATCGATTTATGCAAAGCTGAGATAATGTTGTAATGTTCTTCACCATTTTTGTCGTACAGCACAAACTTGTTACCGATCAGTTGTTTCAAGCCATCTAGTGTAATGGTAGTTACACCGTCTTTTTTGTCACCATTGAGGACGGCCATTTCCAGTGTATTTAACGCCTTACGGGCGTCACCGTTAGCAAAATTAGCAATCTCGTTAATTTCATCTTTGCCAATCTTGATGTTCTGTTTGCCAAAGCCATCCGGATTCTTTAAGGCGTTGTTTAAAAGCGTCACCACGTCGGACGGTTTTAGGGCGTGCAGGACAAAGACCTTACAGCGTGATAGTAACGCCGAATTGACTTCAAACGACGGATTCTCGGTGGTAGCTCCAATCAAGATGATGCTACCCTGTTCGACGTAGGGTAAAAAGGCGTCCTGTTGGGCTTTGTTAAAACGGTGAATTTCGTCGACAAAGACAATCGTTTTTTGCCCAATTGCTTGATCTTGCTCAGCCCGACGCATGATTTTTTTAATTTTGCTGATGCTGCTGTCGGCCGCACTGAAACTATAAAAGTTTGATTGCGTTTTTCTGGCAATAATTTCGGCCAAAGTGGTTTTACCAACCCCAGGTGGTCCCCAGAAAATCATGGAAGAAACCTGGTCGTTTTCAATTAGTTCTCTTAAAATTTTTCCCTCTCCAAGGAGATTTTGCTGTCCCACAAATTGGTCTAAAGTCTTGGGACGAACCCGACTGGCTAAGGGAACGTTTTGATCTTGATTATTAAAAAGTAATTCTTGCCGCATGGTTACTCACTTCGATTCTGCTAGAAAGTTTAGTCTTTAATTAAGTTTAAGTTAATACACTTGGGGAAATCATGCAATCAATGGGTTTAAAAAAGTTCTCTGACTAAAATTTTAATCAAAGAACTTCTTTTGCTTAGATTTCGTATGATGGTTTAGTGGATAATAAATCTTTAACCTGTTCATCAAGGGTTGGTAATGGTCTACCAATGACCTGCGGCAGGTCCGGATCGTTGTCAGTATTGTTTGCCAAGATTTCTTGATGAGTCATCCCGAATTTGACGGCCTGTTCGTCGATATTTTCATCTAAGACCCCGGCCCTGATCATGTCTTGGACACTGACCATGAAATTAATTGAACCCTTGTCATAGCCGCGTTTTGCTAAAGCTTGGCGGTAGTTGTCATCGTTTAACAAGTTAACCTTAAAGTCCCTGTTGGTGTTGGCAATGACTGAGGCTGCTAAGTCAGCGTAGGTGTGTTCGTTTCCATAGAACTCATAGACATCCTTGGTCTTTTCGTCGCTTGCCATGACCTTGGCCGCCGCAAACGCGTAGTATTTCTCTTCGGCCCAGCCAACTTTGCCGTCACCAGCGGAGAAGATAAAAGCCGCTCCCTTAGCGGAACGTTTGATGAGGTCGAGGTCGTTTTCTAGGTACCAGTTGTTTCTAAGAAAGGAATGGTTGATGCCAGTTGCCTCAATTAATTTTTCGGTCTTGGCGTGGTCCTCTGCTAGTGGCACCTTGGCGATGTCAGCGTGGGGGAAGCTCGTATAAGCGATAAACTTGACCTTAGCTTTGACGGCGGCGTTGACCACGTTTTCGTGTTGGACGTAGCGGGGATGTTCTGGATCAGGTTGCGATGAGACGAAAAGAAGCTTATCAATTCCATCAAAGGCCTGATTCAGACTTACAGTGTCATTGTAGTCACCCTTTCTGATTTCCACTCCCGCAGGATACATCTTTTTGGCTTTCTCAGTATTTCTGGCAATTACGACGATGTCTTCGACAGGGACCAGTCGAATCAAGCCCAAGATAGCACGCTCACCGAAACGACCCGTTCCAGCAGTAACTCCATATTTCATAGTATTTTCTCCTTAGTTTTCATTATCTAAAAACTAGCATTAATTTTTTCAAAAGGCAATTAAACCATTTTTGGAAATGATTCTTTATGAAAGCCACGATGATAATGATATAATGGGAACGTATAAACAGAAGAGGAGGGTTTAGTATGAGTGACAGAAGACCTAGTGAAAAACAAGAAAAGAACTTATTGCATAAGTTAGAAAAAGACGATCACAAAAAAGATCGTGGCCATGAAAACCGTTCAACCGATGGGAAAGAGATTCATAAACACATCGAACGTAGTGACCGTCCTGAAGAACCAAATAAGGACCGCAAATAATTAATGGTACAAAAAAAGATCGCGAATCCGCGATCTTTTATTTTTGGTTAGAATGAACGAACAATTAACAAGATTCCAAAGAACATGAAGTAAAATGCCACTAAGAATAATGCAACTGACATTGCCATGGCTGGTTGGAATAATAGAACAATTCCTAAGATCAAGCCAATAATACCAAGAATGACTTCAAACCAGAAGTAACCCTTGTGGTTTCTTTCGGCAAATCGACTGTACCATAGTTCAAACAATGAATCGATGATGAACCAGATTGATAACATCAACCAGATGTAGATTCCACCAACGGCAGGGTCTAAGAAGATCAAGATACCAATGATGATATCAAGCACACCGTTAATGACAAGCCAAACTGGTGACATCCCTAATGATTTGTCTAGTTGAGAAATTTCAGCAATCTTGAAGATCCCTTCAACGATTGACAGGATGGCAATGACGAAAACTAATGCCTTAAATGAGTTCAATGGATTCTTCAAAATGAAGAGTGATAAGATCACACTCAGGATTCCGATAACCAGTGAAAACGGGTCAAAGCCCTTTGTTTTACTAAACATATGAACACTCCTTTTTATTTATTAGCCTAAGCTTAAATTCATTTTACCAAAATTTAAGAAATAAACCACCATTGAAATGTTAAATGACGTAATTTAGGGAGATATTTAACTTTAAGGGAAGTTAATTGGAATAATTGACGTATCCTAGTTATGAAGGCTAGCTGGTTTTGTCAAAGACACTAGCGTTAAATGATTGAACTAACAAATTATTCCTAAAGAATTGTCACATTTGTTAGGTTACGTCACAAAAATATAATACAATGAACTGTGGTTACATAATTTTACAAATATTAATATCGAGGGATTTTTTAGCTATGAAAAAGAAAATGCATGTTTGGAAATACTACGCGGCCGCTTTTATCATTCCGGTCGTAGTGGCTTCCATCGTCTTCGCAATTTACGGAATAACACCATTTGGTAACCATAATCTACTTATCAGTGATTTGCTCACGCAGTACATGCCATTTTTTAAGTTACTTCGTGATCAAATGCTCCATCATACCTTTAGTGCATACTCGTTTTTGGTCTCGATTGGTGATAATACCGTTCCGATCTACACTTACTATTTAATGAGTCCTCTGAACTTATTGGTTTCATGGTTCAGTGTGGTTCACATGCCAATTCTGATCTCAATCATCATTTTGATTAAGATCGGACTAATTGGTTGGTCAATGGCCTTCTTTTTGAAGGTGAAGTATCACAGACAGGACATGATGCAAATCATGGCTGCCGTAGCATACAGTTTGAGTGGTTACGTTGCCCTCTACTTCTATGATTTCATGTGGCTTGAGGCCTTAATGATTCTACCGCTTTTAACCCTTGGAATTGAGCGACTGTTTTATAAGGGGAAATGGGGCGGATACGTCGTCGCTTTGACGGCCATCATTATCATGAATTACTACATGGGCTATATGCTGTGTATTTACTCTTTAATCTATTTTGTCTATCTCGTCTTTTTGAACCGTCCAACTAAAACTGGGTTTTGGCATTACCTAAAGGTTCATGGTTCCATGACGTGTAAGTACGTCATTAGTTCGATCATTGCCGCCCTGTTGTCGTGTTTCATGTTGATTCCATCAATTGTGGGGATGCTTTCAACCAGTAAGGGATTATTCAAAATCTGGGACTTTCTGCCTTATCCAAGGTTTAGTCCTGCTGTTTTTGTTAATCTTGGGGTGGGAGCCAATAACTTTATGGGCCGTTTGTCCCATGATCCCAGTATCTTTGTGGGTACGATCTTCATCATGGGCCTCCTGGTGTTCTGGTTATCGAAGAAGATTACGAAACGACAGAAACACGCTTCCTTCTGGCTAGTTGGGGCAATTTTCGTCGGGATGTGGATTACCACTTTTAACACTATTTGGCACATGTTCCAAAATCCAGCTGGATTCCCGTATAGAGAAGCCTTCATGTTCGGTTTTGTGACCATCATGTTCGCATATGAAGCTTACATTAACGGAGCGTTTAAGGACAATCGAGTTGTTAAAAACGCTGGTTTAATCGTTTCCTTCCTGTTAGTAATTGGGTACGGTTGTGGCGATTTGGTTGCCTTATTTAACCACATGCATCAGTATGGCATTCAGCTTATTGCTGGGAATTCCCACTTAATTTATGCTTTAATCTTTGTCTTAATAACCACGTTGTTGTTAATGGCAACGAATCGCTATGGCAAAAAGATTTGGTACCTGCTTTTCGCAGTCCTGTGCGTTGAGATGGGGGTTAACCTCTATCTCTCGCTTCAGGGACGACGGATTGATGCGTTTAGGAATGCTCCTGCAATGTTTGGGAATCAGAAAAAATTTGAAAATGCCTATAACCAGTCTAAAGGCATTATTGACCAAAAAGTTGATAATAAGAAGAATCAAACGACGTTCCATCGTAATGACGTGAATAATCAACTGTACAGTGGGATCTTTGATCAGGATTACAACCAGTATAATGATGGAATTATCTTTAATTACCGTGGGGTAAGTGGCTATAGTTCAACTTTAAACATGCATACTCAAGCAGTCCTTTCTAATCTGGGATTATCGTCAAGAAACGTGCGCCGGGTTAGCGTGATTGGTAGTTCGCCGATTACCGACCAACTACTTGGAGTTACTAATCGGTTAACCATTTTGAAAAATGGTCAGACGATCAATAAAAAGAATGAACGCTATAGTGGACTGGGCTATGCGGTTTCTGATCGGATTGTTAAGACCAAACTAAACAAGGGTCATGTTTTTAAGAACTTGAATCGTTTCGTTCAAGACGAGTCCGGAACCAAGAAGAAGTTCATGCATAAGGCTCAGGTTACCGTTAATAATTCTGGTAAGTACCGTTATCAGACGGTTGATCCATACGATACTAGACAAATGGATACGGTGGACGGATACAAGTATAATTTGACGGTTAATCCGGTTATTTCCGGTAACCAATACATGTATCTGAGCCAGGCCAACCTCTACAAGGATAAAATCTTTGTGAATGGCAAGAAGATTCCTGAAAGATACCGGATGATCGGGACTGAAAACGTTAAGTTAGGTCATTTTGATAAAGGACAGAAATTTACGGTTAAGATTATTTCTTCTAATAGTCTGAAGGAGAAGAGTCTATTAAAGAGCTTCTCTGGCTTAGACGGTGTGGCTTTCAATCAATTTGTTGACGAAACTCAGCCATACAAGCTGAGAGTGGATCATCCTGAGAACCTGAAACTTTCAGGAGCCGATTTCACTGGTCACGTTAAGACGAGTTCAAAGCGCAACGTGCTCTTATTGAGTATTCCTTATGACAAGGGATGGCACGTGACTGAGAATGGTAAGAAAGTCAAGACTTTGATGGTTGCTGACGGCCTTACCGGAGTGAAATTAAAGCCTGGTAAGCACACTCTTCACTTCCATTACCGCACTCCCGGATTAATCCTGGGATTGCTTTTGACCCTCGTTGGAATTTTGGGGGCATTCTGCGAGTGGCTATTCTACCGAAAACGAAATAAATAGAAATTAGCATTCCCAAAAATACTTTGGGAATGTTTTTTGTTATAATTGGGTTAGAGTTAAGGAAACGAGTGAGGTAATAAATTATGAAAGTAACTGCATACTTAGTACGACACGGACAAACTTATATGAATCTTTATAACAAGGTACAAGGTTGGATTGATTCACCTTTGACCAAAAAGGGACTTGAGGACGCCGATAACGCTGGTGAACGATTGAAAGACATCAATTTTGATGCGGCCTTTAGTAGTGATTCTGGTCGAGCCATTCAAACCGCCCACCATATTTTGCAAGCCAACAACAATAACATCAACATCATTAGTTATCAGTTCCCCGAATTACGGGAACAGTTCCACGGCTACTTTGAGGGTGAAAACTTGGAGCAGATGTGGCAATTTGTTGGTGAACAGGTCAAGACGACTTCTGAAGCCGGGGTTCTCAAAAACTTTGGTCTTGAAAAGGCTCGTGATTTGATTGCCAGAGCCGATTTGTACAATAATGCGGAGGACAACAAGACTTTTTGGAAGCGAGTTGACCGTGGAATTGATCGAATCCGAAAAAACACCAAGGATGGTGACAAGATCCTGATCGTTTCTCATGGGATGACCATTCGCTCCATTGTTGATCGGTATAATCCAGCGCTTGATATTGGTGAACCAGCTAAGAACGGTAGTATCACTAAGCTTATTATTACTGATAAAGATATCAAGGTTGAGTATTTTAATAGTTTAGATGAACAAGTCTAAAAAGTCGGGACAAGCGTCTCGGCTTTTTCTTATGCCTTTTTCAAATGGTTTACTTCTTAATTTGTGAATAATATAATTATGACAGTTTAAAGGAGGAGTAAAAAATGGTTGAATTATATGCAAGTCCTAGTAATTATGTCCAAGGTTCAGATGTATTAATGAACAGTGCGGACCGAATTGGTAAGTTTGGGAAAAAGGTGCTACTTCTATCAAGTGGGACGGCACTAAGAATGGTTGGAAATGACTTTGCTGATTACTTGAAACAACATGACTTTGAAGTAACCGTCGTTGATTTTGCCGGGGAATCATCTGAAAGTGAGATTGATCGGGTCACTAAGATTGGGCAAAATAACGATGATGACATTGTCATTGGTCTGGGCGGTGGCAAGGTGTCCGATAGTGCCAAAGCGATTGCTGACAACTTGAACACAACCGTAGTGATTGCCCCAACGATTGCCTCGACGGATGCGCCATGTTCACGGTTATCGGTAATTTACACTGACAGTGGTCAATTTGACCACTATCGTTTTTATAAGAAGAATCCCGACATGGTGATTCTTGATACCAAGGTGATTAGTCAGGCGCCAGTCAAGTTTCTGATTTCAGGAATGGCTGATGCCATGGCGACTAACATTGAGGCGACAGATACCCGCAAGTCGAACGGGACGAACATGCTAGGTGGAAAATCCACCCTTGCTGGCGAAGCGATTGGACAAATGTGTGAACAAACGTTGTTTAAATATGGCAGTTTAGCAGTGGCTTCAAACGTGGTTGGATCGGCTACTTCCGAACTTGATAAAGTCGCTGAAGCCAACACGCTTCTTAGTGGAATTGGTTTTGAAAGTGGTGGATTAGCAGCTGCTCACGCCATTTATAATGGCTTTACGGCTTTAAGTGGTGAGATTGACCAGTTATCTCACGGACAGAAGGTCGCCTTTGGAACCCTATGTGAGTTGGTTCTGACTGGTTCTGATCACCGTCAATTTGAGAAGTATTTGAAATTTGATCTTGAGTTTGGCTTACCAACGACGTTAGCGGATCTGAAGTTAGGGAAAGCTAGTGATGAAGAGTTAATGAAGGCAGCCACTCAAGCATGTGATCCAAATGATACCATGGCTAATTTACCAGTATCGGTAACTCCGATAGATGTGGTGAACGCTATGAAAGCTGTTTCTGAATTTAGTCATGAATATCAGGTCAAGAATGGATTAGGGAATTAAAATGAATAATCGTGATGATGTCGTTAAATACATTAAAAAGCAGTTTGACGTGGAACCAGACCGGCCCTTTAAAGAATATCCAAAGTACTTGGCATTTCGTCACAAAGATGACCAGAAGTGGTTTGGCCTGGTCATGAACGTGCCTGAAAACAAATTAGGCTTAAATGGAACCGATGAGATCGATGTCTTAGACGTGAAAGTGGATCCAGATGTTGCCGGAATTTTAAAGCAGTCTAAGGGCTATCTACCGGCTTATCACATGAACAAGGAGCACTGGATTACGGTTGTGATTGGTGAAGTTGATTCAAAACAGGTCCAAAAGATGATTCAAGATAGTTTTAAAATGACCTTAAAGTAAGAGTTAAAGCTAAGTAGATGATGACCCCGCCGCCAAAGATGATGTCTTGGATACCAAACTTGGTTTCGTGATACCTAGTCGTTTGGGAGTTAGGGACGTAGCCACGGGCATCTAAAGTATTGGCTAGCTTATTAGCGTGGTTTGTGACCGCGTACAACAGTGGAATAATGAGTTGAACGTGGAGTTTGATTTTCTTGGTCAATTTTGATGAAGTAAAGTCAACCCCACGGCTGGTTTGGGCAACTTTCAGGTCGTTTAGTTCACCTAAAATGATGGGAATAAACTGCAGAGTGAGAGTAATCATTAACGAAAACTCAGATACAGGTAGATGCAGATAAGTTAATGGTCTCAGTAGTCGTGAGATTGCCTGCGATAAATCGGATGGACTGGTCGTAAACGATAAAAGGGCGGCCAGTAGAAGTAGGAGAATGATTTTAACGCAAATTTGGCTTCCATAAAGCCAACCACCAACGTTAATCTGATTAATATCCAAGTCGTGATTGGTTGGAAAAATTCCATGATAAATTAAAATAAACACTAAAATGAACAAAATGGGCTTGATGGAACTAAGTGCCATGCTTACTTTGATGTGTGCCAGGTGATACAGTCCAATTAGTCCTAAAGCACCAGTTCCAATTTGAATGGTCGTGGTTGACCACATGAAAGTGATCGTGATGAGCGTAATGAAAATGAGCTTGGTTCGCGGATCTAATTGTTGCATGAAGGAATGATTGTTTGCGTATGTGCCAAAGATAAAATTATTCATGTTTGAGTTGTGACACCAGACTAATTTTCTTGGTGGAAGCACAGATTAAACTAACGATCACGGCTTTGATGATATCACCAGGGATGAAGGCTAAGTTTGAAACTAGTGAGGCCGTTACTGACATGTGGGCAATCATTGAAAGGTACAGGGCCCCAAAAACATCAATCAGAATCATACCACCGATGACATTAGCGATGAAGTACTTCCAGAAATTAATCTTCTTCCACAATTTTTCAACTAGGAAGCCAATAAGAAAGGCGGCAATGGGCCAAATGATGAAGTAACCACCGGTCGGACCCGCTAAAATCCCTAAGCCGCCACGTCCACCTGAAAGGACTGGCAGTCCAATTAAGACCAGGATAACTACCAGTAGGGCACTTAGAAAGCCGTTTTTCTTACCTAGAAAACTTCCCTGAAGCATGATGCCCATACTTTGTAGCGTAATTGGAACTGGGATAAACGGCAGTGTCAGCGGTGGAAAGAGGCCTAACACAACGACGATTGCGGCAAATAGTGCGTCATAAACAAGTTCTTTGGTTTTCATGATTGTTGCTCTCCTTAATTAATTACTTAAATGTCTTTAATTAAGATTATCGATTAAATTCATGAGAAACAATCATTTCATTAGATGATGGGAGTTAAATGTTGTTGTACCAATTGTCTATTCGAAAATAAAATTGAGCCACATATTTATTTTTGCAACCTATGCCATCTGCATATGACTTATTAATACAAGAAAGCAGTAGACAAAATTGTCTGCTGCTTTTTATATCATCTAGAATAAATAAAAAACATGGTTTATTCTAAATTGACGAATTGATTGCTATAATAAAAATGAAGTTGCATTAGAGTTATCCAATTGTATGTGACTTTTGTGGAGTCGTTATCATGCAATTAAGCTCGGTGTCTTCTTTTCTAGTCAATTGACCAGAAAGGGATCCATATAAAAAAGAGGTCACACCTTCGTGTGACCTCTTTTTCGTACCTTTTAAAAGAACTGTTTAATGTTATTAGTAATTTTCCGCATGTCCCGATCGTCTAACTTCGCGACCAACTTGGTTTCACTTCGAACTTCCATGTCCACGGTTCGGACGTGCTGAAGCATGGCAGTCCCGTGAACGTTTTTGTTATTAACCTGAAAGTATAGTGGTGATTTCACGTACTTCTTTTCTTCCAGATACTTAGCGGAAGAACTGATTGGAATTACAATCACCGTGTTCATTAGATGATTATAGTGATTGTTACTAACCACCAGACACGGACGTTTTTTCTTGGTTTCGGTGCCAAGTGCCGGTTCAAGATTAACGAAGTAAATCTCACCTTGTTTATAATTCATTAATCGATAACCTCCGACCCCTGATCAGGGCCCCAATCTTGTTCCGAACTGCTAACGTTACCGTATTTCTTTTCCTGATCTTCAACGATTTTCCAAAACCCTTCAAAGGATTCTTTAGGTGCCATTGTTACCGAACCATCTTTTTGAATTGTAAATTCCAGTTGGTCGTTTTGCTTAAGATTGAGAATGTCACGGACGGTTTTTGGAATCGTAATTTGATTCTTACTCGTCATTGTTGCTGTGATTTTAATTTTGTTTGTCAACATGCATTAACCTCCCATATGCCCTCATCCAACATAGCTCAAAATCAAGGGAAAGGGAAGCAATTTGTGCATGCTAGACCATTCTTTTGTCGAACCATTTTGCAAGTAAGGAGAGTCCGTAGTTAATAATGAAGTACATAATGGCAATCGTGACAAACATCGGGATCATGTAATTAGGGTTCTGACCGTAGATGACCTGAGACCTAAAGGTTAGTTCTGGAAGGACAATGGCGGTTGCTAACGAAGTATCCTTAACTAGTGAAATGAATTGGGAAATCAGTGGTGGAATGGACTTCTTTAGGGCCTGTGGCAACAGGATGTGCCATAACGTTTGGGCCTTATTCATTCCGGTAGAAAGGGCACCTTCAGCTTGGTCAACTCCAACTGAGAGTAAGCCACCACGGATAATCTCGCCAACCATACTGGCTTCAAAGACCGACATGGCAACGACCGTGGCCGCAAAGGAATTCAACTCGACCCCTAACTTTGGTAAAGCGAAGAAGGTGAAGAAGATAAGAAGCAGTAAGGGAAGATTCCTGATGGTGTTGGAAATGAAACGAACCGTTTTGGTAAAGTAGGGAACTTTTTCAAATAGGATAATTCCGATCAGAGTTCCTAGGATAAAACTAATAATAATTGAAATCACTGATACCAGAATGGTAACCACTAGACCACCCAGTAAATAGTGCATGTTAATTAAACTAAATGCTCCACTCATTGTGTGACACCTCCGTTCACTTTGCGCTCAATCACGCTCATGCATTTGGAAACGGAGACGGTGATGATGAGGTACAAAATTCCAACGATGATGTAGGTGTTAAATGGGTCAAGATTTTCACCAGAGATAACGTTGGCCTGGTACATTAAATCGAATCCGGCCACAAATGACAGAATTGATGAGTTTTTAACCAAGTTAATGAACTGGTTTCCAAGCGATGGAATGGCTAGCTTGAATCCTTGGGGTAAGACCACTTGAATCATGGCCTGAGTGTACGTTAATCCGTTCGCTCTGGCACCTTCCATCTGGCCCGGATCAACTGAATCAACGCCACCTCTAATACACTCAGCGATAAACGCAGACGTATAGAGGATTAATCCAATGGTCCCAGACCAAAATCCAGAAATGTGAAAATCAGCGGCGACCACCACGTAGAAGAATAAGGTGATGACCAGAAGTGGGATGTTTCTAAAGAATTCGACAAACGCACTTCCGATGAATTTAAGTAATTTATTTGGAGCCATTTCTAGAAGGGCAAAGATGGTCCCCAGGACTAGTGATCCAACTAATCCAATGATTGAGGATAGGATGGTAATCCAGAAGCCGTCTAGAAGAGTTTTCCAATTTTCAAGAAAGATATTTATCATTTTTCAAGACTCCTCCAATCTAATCCAGGCACGTTTGAGAACCATTTCTTAATCAACTTGTTGTAAGTTCCGTCGGAAATGACTTGTTCTAAAGCTTTATCCATGGCGGCCTTCAGTTCAGGTTGGTGCTTGTTCATTGCTAGTCCGTAGGGTTGATTAGTGAATGGTTTTCCAACAACCTTGGTGGAACGATTTTGATCAGCTAGACCATATAGAATGGCGTTATCGGTAGTCACGGCCACTCCCTGACCAGATTCAAGAGCACTTAAGGCCTGGGAGTTATCTGGCATCGAGATGACCTTTGCCTTTGGAGCAAACTGTTTCATGGTTTGAATCGCAGTGGTTCCGATCGTCGTGATCACGGTGTATTTAGGATTGTTTAACTGAGAAATGTCCTTAATTGGGGAATCTTTTTTAACCAGAATTGATTGGCCAGCTGGAAAATACGGTTTGGTAAAGTCAATCACTTTGGCTCTCTCGGGTGTGATGGTCATCGTTGCGGCTACTGCTTCAACCTGATTGTTTTTTAGTAATTGGATTTTAGAGTTAGTGGTGACCGAAGTGAATTCGGGCTTGATTTTCGTTCCGGCGTCCTTGGCCATTTGGGCGGTGACGGCGCGTGCCATGTCGACATCAAATCCTTCACTTTGACCGGTCTTGGGACTGATTAAGCCAAATAGTCTGGTATCACCTTTAACTCCCCAGTGCATGACATGGCTGTCCTTGATCCTGGCGTAGTCATTGGTTGCGACCGATTGGTGTTTCTTAGCATCAAGACCAGTAAAGATGCCGCCAATGATTATGACAATTAGGATGACGGAGGCAATCAAACCCACTCGTTTTAACTTAAATTTACTCATGGAATCTACCTCACTTTTTATTTATGTTCAACTTGTGATAGGAATTTGCGAGCTCGTTCGGTCTTAGGGTGATCGAAAAATTCATCGGTTTTAGAATTTTCCAAGATTTTCCCGTCAGCCATGAAAATAACGCGATCAGCAACGGATCTGGCAAAGCCCATTTCATGAGTAACAACGAGGGTCGTCATGTCAGATGTGTTAGCAATGTCTTGCATGATGTCTAACACACTTCCGACCATCTCGGGATCAAGGGCAGAGGTTGGTTCGTCAAACAGCAACACCTTAGGATTCATTGCTAATGAACGCGCAATGGCAATTCGTTGTTGTTGACCACCAGATAATTGAGCTGGGTATTTGGCTCCTTGTTCCGGTAGGTTAACTCGTTCAAGTAGTTTTTTTGCTACCTTTTCGTTTTCAGCTTGAGGACGTTTTAAGACGATTCGTGGAGCCAACGTGATGTTTTCGGTGATGGTTTTGTTGTTGTAAAGGTTGAAATGTTGAAAGACCATCCCAACGTCAGTTCTAAGTTTATTAAGGTTGGTTTTGTTGCTTGACAGATCTTTGCCGTCAACAATGAGTTGTCCCTGTTGAATGGTCTCTAGTCCATTAATGGTTCTAAGTAAAGTTGATTTACCCGATCCAGATGGTCCGATTAACACAACGTTTTCACCTTCGTGAATATCAAGGTTAATGTTGGTTAACGCGTGAAATTTGCCGTAGTACTTTTCTACGTCTTTGAATTGAATGATTGATCCCATTAAATTGTCCTCCTTATCATAAGCTCCAAGAAATGTATTTTGGGGTTATGACTAGATTATACGCATTGAAAGGAAATTACTAGCACTGATGGCACATTTTGTTACACAAAAGTAAATTTTTTTATCAGGACAACCAAAAAGGTCCCAAAATACGAACATTATGGGGCCTTTTGGCTTAATTATCTTTAAAATGGAACTTACTTAGTGGTTGATCTTTTGAAATGATTTCATCAATGCTTCTCTAAGTTTCGGGTCGTGAGCAAAGATGAAAGTCCCAAAGACACCGCGCTTCATCAACACGTTCACGGAGTTCAGGATGATTTGCCGCCTTATTTGTGCAAATTTTTTCGGATCTGTGATGTCTTTTCGGTGTTTTTTGCTTTCAACATCGGTTTGCTTTTTTAAGTCAACCTTTACGCGGTGATCTTTAGGGTCAAGATAGATTGGCGGACCTAAAATAATGCCAACGTAGTTCAAATCAAATCCCTGACAGGTGTAAATGGAGCCAACTTCATTGATGGTTTGAGGAATTTCCGCCCACGGAGTACTGGTGTAATTGTACTGATCCCACGGCATTTTGAAACCACCAAGTTCTTTGATGTAATGTTTTCCGCCATCTAAAGTTGATGGATAGCCGGTGGTCGAAACAATTCGGGATAAGCCCACCTCATCGTTTTTCTTCACAATCGCTTGACGCATTTTTTCAGCGTCATCAAAGATTTGAAAGTCGTAACCAGTATCGGCGTCCTTGGGGATTGGCAACAACTTGCCCGCCGTAAATTCATTGATCCAATGAACAAGGTCTGGTTTAGCGGTCATGCGAAACTGATGGGTCAGTTGATAGCTTTCGTGATAGTAGGGCTCAAGTAGTTTGTTTAAACGTTGTTTGTCCCAGTAACACTTGGTCCGTAGTACCTGATTCATATCAAAAACGGCGATGATGACCTTGCTTGACTTAATGATTTCCTCTAACTGGTTCTCCTGATAGAAATTATTGTAGTGGTCCGGTGAAGACAGTAGAAGATGGGCCTCATCAACAATCACCACGTCAGCACGTTCGTTTCGCTTGTGCATTTGGTTAATAAATGAGGTGGGACGCATAAAGTTCTTTTTTAAAACGTTATCCTCGGATCCAGCAATTTGTTTGTAAACCTTCAAAATTTCTGGATGGTTAACTAAGAAGTAGTTCTTAGTGTCATGAAGCTTGCCTTTTTTCTTTGCGGCTTGTTGAATGTTGAAAAAGAGTTGACTTAAAATGACACTTTTACCCGTTCCAGCATCTCCAAAGATCGTGAAAATGGACGGTTGTTTTTGATCGATTCTTTGCTTAATAAATTGTTCAATTTGATGAATTAATTGTTCCTGTTCCGTAGTTAAATGGTGAAGGTTGGGAGCAAGTTTCTTAATTGCTTGATTGTTATGCATTTTTGGCGAGGTGATTTCTTTGAATGGTCCAGTTAACTAGTGCAAGGATTAAGCCGAAAACGGCCAGTACGAACAGGAGTAAGAAGTCCATGTGACCACCCATGACCGTCTTTGAGACGTATTGGGCAGCACTGTGAGCCTGGTTCTGGTTAAAGGCGTAAATCGTTGCCAGGACACTGGTACCGATTGAACCAGCGTATTGTTGGAGCATGTTGAATAACGAGTTCACGTCGGCTGAATCAGATTGTGGAGCGGTTTCTTGAGCGTTGGTAATGGTACAGGAGAACGCGCAGTTAAATCCAATTCGTAAAAGTGCGAATAACAGCGTCAACACGACCACCGTGAAGGCCGCGGTCATGGAACTAAACAAGAACGTGGCGATTGACAGCAGAACCATCCCAATCATGATTGGTTTAAAGGCTCCGAACCGGTCATAAGCGCCTCCCGCAAATGGCGAAATGAGTCCACCAATGATTGAACCTGGAAGCAGGATCAGTCCGGCAACCATGGCACTGGTATGAAGAACCGTTTCAGCGTAAATTGGAATTACGAATGACGCCCCAATATTAATGAACATCAACAAGAAGTAGTTCACGGCGTTCAGTGAAACCGTGGGGATCTTGAGTGGGTGAAGCGACATTAGCTGTGAATCACCATGACCATTGAGGTAGATAAATAAGACCAGGGTGATTAATCCAATGACGATGGGAATGAGGCCACTCATAAACGTTGCACCCTTGACGCCAAACTGGTTAGCACCCCAAACAAATGAAAATAGGGTCACGATCAAGAGGGCAAAGCTAACGAAATCAAATCGTTTGGAGATTCCCGGTGCTTTAAGATCAATGCTCTTAAGTCCGATAAACAGGGTAATTAGGACGATTGGGAAAGCCACGATGAAGATGTAACGCCATGAAAGTAGTGATGATAGCGTTCCCCCGTAAGTTGGTCCCAGTGCGGGAGCTAGTGAGATAACCATTGAAGCAATTCCAGTATAAAAGCCGATTTTTGGTCGGGGTACTTCAGCAAAAATGATTTGATACATCATCGGAAGTGAGATTCCGGTGGCAGCTGCTTGAATTAGTCGTCCGACTAATAGGAGCCAGAAGTTGGGTGCGACCGCACACAAAATATCACCAAGGATAAACGCGGTGACCGCAAAGACGAAAATGTTTTTTAGTGGGAATTTCTTTAAAAGGTATGCCGTCGTTGCCATGGTAATGGTAACGACTAGTAGGTATCCAGTTGAAATCCACTGAACTAAGTTTAACGAAATGTGAAAAATTTGTGAGAGTTCTGGAAACGTAACGTTCATTGAAGTTTCTAATAGAATTCCACAAAATGATAGTAACGCGGTGGCAAGGATCGCGATTTTGGTTTTTAAGCTTACTTTTGAATCCAAATAATTTCCTCTATTACCGTATTTTATTTGTTGGCGTCGTTAACCGCCTTGTTGACGGCATTTCTAAAGCCGGTGGCGTCTAAAGCAACCACCCCACGAATGGTAGAACCACCAGGTGAGGTAACTTGGTCTTTCAAAGTTGCCGGTGAAATGCCAGTATCGAGTGCTAATTTGCCACTGCCTTGAACCATACTTGCAGCGACCTTAAAGGCGGTCTCACGGTCAAGGCCATTTTGAACGGCGGCGTCAGCTAAGGCGTCCATGAAGACGTCGACAAAAGCTGGGCCACATCCAGCAACCGTTCCCACGATGCCAAGGTTTTGGTTACTGGTCTTAATGAGCGTTCCTAGGTTAGTGACAACATCTAAAGCCGACTTAACGTCTGCTTCATTAGCATTCTTAGATTTACCAACGGCGATGCAACCGGCGTTCACGGCAACCGGGATGTTAGGTACGATACAAACCACTGAGTTGTTTTGGTGCACGTCATTAATGGCTTGTTCACTAACCCCCTGGGCCGCTGAAACGATCACAGTTTGGTCTGGCAATTTGGTGTTCTTCAGCACTGCCACTGTGATTGGTGCGGGAGTTGTTACAAATAGGACGTTTAAGTCACTTGGAAAATCATCGGTGACAATTGTGAAGCCAAGGTCTTTTGAGAAGTTTTTGAGCTCGTTGGTTACGTGATGTCCCTTTACTAAAATGTCACTCGCGTTATATTTGTTGACAAGTCCTTTAATGATGGCGCTGCCCATATGGCCGGCGCCTAATACTCCAATTTTCATGTGATTCACTCCTTAATTTATCATTATGATAATAATGATACATCATTGTTAATTGGTTATGTAAGCAGGAATTAACAAACCAATGATTTTACCGAGAGAAAGTTACTATTGGTAAGCGCTTACAGCTAATGATATAATGAAAGTAATAATTCACAAACCAAACATCAGAAAGGGGTTGGCAATTTGAGCTTAAAAAGTTGGTTTAGTAATTTGACGGATAAGGAGACCCCGAGCCTTTCGGATTCGAAACTGGCCGATAACGTTCAATTCATTGATAACGAAGGAAAATACCTTGAAACGGTTGTTAATAGTTTTAAAGATAACTCCGGGTTAGTTCATTATCGTGGTGATGGTTACACCGTTGAGAATTCATTTGCGTTTGCGATTGGTGACCTAGTCAATGACGATAACTTGCTTGAAAAATGCGCTTATTCGATTAAATTGTTAAAGAGAATGGACGCACCCAAAAAATCAAAGTTGGCCTCCTTAATTGCGCAGTTGATTAAGATGATTACGTATGTTTCTGATTATGTTACGGGAATGCGGCGTGATATGCGTCAGGGAACAACTGGTCATGCTGCGATCCAGATGTTCTGGCGTAGTGAGAAGGCCATTAAGGAATTTAAAGTTGAAAAAGTGTACACGGTCGCACTTGTTAATGCTGATGAACCAGTAACTAAATGAAAGTATCAAAAAACTGGACTCAAACGAGTCCAGTTTTTGTTTGCTTAAAATTATTTATTTAATAGTTCATCGTCAACGGCTTGAGTGTAGCTCTCGAGTTTTTGATCAGCTGCCTTTGCTGTATCAGCTTTAACACCGATGTAAAACTTGATCTTGGGTTCAGTTCCAGAAGGACGAATTGCAAGCCAAGTCCCATCATCAAGCCAATACTTTAAAACGTTCGATTGTGGTAACTCAATCTTTTGGGTTGAACCATCAGCCATCGTCGTGGTGGAAGTCTGGAAGTCTTCAAGCTTAATCACCTTGGCGCCATTGAATGTTGTCATGGGATGGTCTCTAAAGTCTTTCATGATTGCGGCCATCTTGGATTTACCCTCTAGACCATCGAATTCTTTGGAGATGGTCTTTTCTCTAAAGTAACCGTACTTCTTGTAGATATCCTGAAGACCGTCGTACAGGGTCATCCCCTTTTCCCGGTAGTAAGCAGCAACTTCAGCAAGCAGTAGGGTCGACTGAATGGCGTCCTTATCTCTTACAAACGGTTTGATAAGATAACCGTAGCTTTCTTCAAATCCAAAGAGGAAGGTATGATCGTGATTTTGTTCAAAGTTTTTGATTTGTTCCGCAATAAACTTGAACCCGGTTAGGACGTTCTTCATCTCAATCCCGTAATTCTTGGCAATATCGGTGGCGAGTTCAGTTGAAACGATTGATTTGACCACTACTCCATCCTTTGGAAGGGTACCAGCGTCTTTTTTGGCTTGAAGAATATAATTTAAAAGAACACTGGCAATTTGGTTTCCAGTCATGAGTTTGTACTCACCGTCGGGTTGTCTAACGGCGGCTCCCAAACGGTCAGCGTCAGGGTCGGTCGCAATCAGAACGTCCGCATCTTCTTTTTTACCCAATTTGATGGCAAGATCGAAGGTTTGCGGGAATTCTGGATTAGGAAATGGTGTAGTAGGAAATTCAGGGTCGGCGATGGTTTGTTCAACAACCGCGTCATAGTTCTTGAACCCAGCGTCTGAGAGTGCCCGTCTAGCAACAATTTTACCAGTTCCATGAAGGGGGGTGTAGACAAACTTCAGGTCTTTTCCTACCTTATTAATCAGGTCATGGTTCACGTTGACCGTTTGAACGGCTTCTAGATAAGGAACGTCGACGTTTTCACCAACGATACTCATGAGCCCATCCTTTCTAAGGTCCTTTTCCTCTGAAACTGGAATTTTGAAGAGGTCGTTGACCTTGCGGATGTAAGTAGTTATTAGATCGGATTCTTTGGGTGGCATTTGGCCACCATCTTCACCGTAAATTTTGTAACCATTGTATTGTTTTGGATTGTGACTAGCGGTAATCATGATTCCGGCGTAAGTGTGTAAGTGACGCACAGCAAACGAAAGTTCTGGAGTTGGGCGAATGTCATCAAAAACAAACGTCTTGATGCCATGAGCACCAAGTACCCGAGCCGCTTCGTGAGCAAAGAGTTGCGAGTTGTATCGGGGATCAAAACTAATAACAACCCCACGCTTTTTTACCTCAGGATCAAGGGTGTCCATCAGTTGGGCGAGACCCTCAGTGGCCTGTCTAACGGTATAAACGTTCATCCGGTTCGTTCCAGCACCGAGCGTTCCACGCATTCCGGCCGTTCCAAATGAAAGTGATGACCCAAAAGCGTCTTCAATTTGTTCCGAATCGTTTCTCATTTTGGCCAAATCGATTTTTAATTCTGCCGGCATATCTTCTTGAGAAACCCAGTTATCATATTCCTGTTTAGTATCTGTTGCACTCATAATTTTCCTCCTGGAAATAATTTTTCCACGTCGAATAGTTTGAATTGTAACTTCTAATATGGATTATAATTAAAGTCCGACACTCCGTCAATGTAAGCGCCTTTATATTGATGTCAAGACTGTGATATACTTACGCTAAGGTGGTGAGACAAATGAAATTTGATTATGAACCAGGCCGTTTCTATGCTAACGATGTCCATGGTGATTTAATTGCTGAAGTTACTTTTACTGAAGATAATGGAATAGTCTCCATTAACGAAACATTTGTGAACCCCAGTTATCGTGGCCAGGGTTTAGCTGGAAAGTTAATTATGGTAATGATTGATTACGCCAAAGAAAACCATGATTTAATCAAACCAGTTTGTTCCTTTGCCGTTAAATTTTTCGAAAAAAATACTCAATATGATGATTTATTAGATAAATAGGAGGTAATTAAGATGGCTGTATTAGTTGCTGGAGGAGCTGGATACATTGGCTCACACATGGTCGATCAATTAATTAATAAAGGTTACGATGTTGTAGTGGTTGATAATTTGTCAACGGGACACCGCAAGGCCGTTAATCCTAAAGCAAAGTTTTATGAGGGGGATACTCGTGATTCTGACTTTTTGGATGACGTTTTCGCTAAGGAAAATATCGATGCTGTAATCCACATGGATGCTTTCTCACTGGTTCCCGAATCAATGAAGGATCCTTTGAAGTATTTTGATAACAACGTGATTGGGATGATTAAGCTGTTGGAGTCAATGAAGAAAGCCGGAATTAAGTACTTGGTCTTTTCTTCCACCGCTGCTACCTATGGTAATCCAGAGCGAATTCCAATCTATGAAAAGGATCGAAAAGACCCCATCAACCCTTATGGTGAAAGCAAGTTAATCATGGAGCACATTATGAAGTGGGTTGATGAATCTTACGGCATTAAGTTTGTTGCTCTTAGATACTTCAACGCCGCTGGTGCAAAGGAAGACGGTTCCATTGGGGAGGATCATCATCCAGAAACCCATTTAATTCCCATCGTCTTAAAGGTGGCTGCAGGTCAGCAGGATACCATGAAGATTTTTGGGGATGACTATGACACGCCAGACGGGACCAACGTTCGTGATTACGTGCACGTCCTTGATTTAGCGGACGCTCATATTTTAGCCATGAAGTATTTGGAAAAGGGTAATCCAAGTAACATCTTTAACCTTGGCTCATCAACTGGTTTTTCCAATAAACAGATCGTTGATGCCGCTCGAAAGGTTACTGGTAAGAAGATTACGGTTGAAATTGACGCAAGACGTGGTGGCGATCCTGATACCTTGATTGCTAACTCTGACAAGGCGAGAGAAGTTCTTGGTTGGAAACCACAGTTTGATAACGTTGAAGAAATCATTAAAACCGCTTGGACCTGGAAGACTAAGCATCCAAATGGTTACGAAGATAAGCAAATGGGGCACAAATATTGAAGAAAAGTAAAACTTACATTGGTGTCATCCTAGCAATTGCTGGAGCCATCATGTGGGGAATTCAAGGACCTGTTTCGCAGTTCTTGTTTCAAGATAAGAATTTTTCAACGGAATGGTTAATGGGAGTTAAGATGTCGGTTGCCGGCATCTTAATTCTTTTATTTACAAAGTTTGTTCAAAGAAATAGGATTTTAAAGATTTGGCACACCGGATATAGCTGGGTCATCCTGCTCTGTTATGCGATTTTTGGTTTATCGGCCGTTCAGTACCTATACTTACTGACAACGAGAGCCAGTAATGCGGCAACTTCAACTATCATGCAGAGCCTTGGAACGGTCATCATTATGATTTTGACGGTGATTGTGTACAAAAAAGCGCCAACGATTCAGCAGGGGGTTGCCGTAGTGGTAGCCCTACTTGGAACGTGGTTACTGGTAACAAAGGGAGATTTGACCCACCTCGCAATGAGTCCTAAAGCGTTTACGCTTGGCCTTTGCCTGGCTTTTGCTGGCGCGCTTCAGACCATGCTGCCGGTCAAACTCCAGGAAAAGTTCAGCACGTTTGTCATCATTGGATGGGCAATGATCGTTGGTGGAGTGATCTTCACCTGCGTTCATCCCTTTTGGGTGGATGTTCCCAAGCTTTCTCTTGGTGGCATTTTGGGAGTGGCCTTCATTGTGCTTTTTGGCACAATGTTGTCATTTCTATGCTTCACATCGAGTTTAAGGTACGTGTCCGCTACGACTGCTGGACTACTAGATACGTTTGAACCTTTGTCGGCAACGATTGGAACCGTGGCTTTCTTACATACCAGTTTCAATATCTATGAAATCATTGGTGGCATTTTGGTCTTGAGTACCGTTTTTATCTTGGCAATCAGACCCAGAAAAGCATCACTTCAGCACTGACTAATTGGTTGGTGCTTTTTTGATTGAACTGCTTTTGGCGGATTGCTTGTTTGTGATCAATTTTGTATAATTGGAAGCGTTATGAATGAATTAATGTTTTAAGTAAAATATTAAGCATTGAGGAGGAGTTTGATGAACAGGTTCGTCAAAAAATACATATTTTTTGCGATATTTTGGGTTCTTGCTGTTTTAGCTGCCATTTTCTTTTTGCCTAGCATTTCACAGGTAACTGCACAACATGGACAAACTAAGATTCCAGCTAACATGCAGAGTCAGGTTGCTGAAAATATTCAAAAGCATTGGGGCCATCACATTAGCGATACCAGACAAGTTGTACTGGTATATAACAACGGCAATAAACGCATTAATGCTAGTAAACAGGCTAACATCGATCGAACCGTTTCGAAGCTAAAAAATGATGCCGATTACTATGGAATTAAGGGTGTTACCTCAGCAAACGAGAATGCCGCCGCCAAGAAACAACTGATTTCAAAGGACGGTACGACCGAATTAGTTCAACTGAATGTTTCTAAAAAGGACTCGGTTGAAACGATGAACAACAAACTCAAAAAGGGTGCGAAAACGGCGAACTTGAAGTCGTACGTGACGGGATCTGATGTCTTAGATGACGACATGCGGCAGTCAATGATTGATGGAATCAAGCAAACCGAAATCATTGCGGCAGTCTTCATTTTGATTGTGTTGATCATTGTCTTTAAATCTCCAATCGTTCCGTTGATTTCACTTTTGACCGTGGGAGTTTCTTTCATTGTCTCTTTGAGTGTCGTCATGAATTTGGCGAAGTATATGGGCTTTCCACTCTCAAACTTTACCCAGGTCTTCATGGTGGTAGTGCTGTTTGGAATCGGGACTGACTACAATATCCTGCTGTACGACCGGTTTAAGGATAATCTGGGACAAGGAATGGACAAAGTTGAGGCGACGGTCGATGCCAGAAGACGAGCCGGTAAGACCATTCTCTACAGTGGTGGTTCTGTCCTAATCGGTTTCTTTGCCCTTGGACTAGCCAAGTTCTCAATTTACCAATCTGGAGTGGCAGTTGCCATCGGAGTGGTGGTACTATTACTGGTACTTCTCTCATTAAATCCGTTCTTTATGGCGCTCCTTGGTAAGACCATGTACTGGCCAGCTAAGAATCTGTCACCAAAGAAACGGGGTAGTCGAATCTGGTACTTCTTGTCCAGTCATTCAATTGCACATCCGGTGATGGCGATTGCCTTAGTTCTAGTTTTGACTTTGCCGTTGATTTTCTTTGCGGGAAAGAGCAGCTTGAACTACGATAATTCGGTTGAATTAAGTAATTCATTGCCTTCAAAACAAGGATTAAATACGGTATCCAAGCATTTCTCAAAGGGGACTGCTGAACCGTCAACGATTTATATTCAATCCAAACACAAGGTCAATAACGAGAAGTCAATGATGGAAATTGATCGGATTACTCGTCAATTGGAGAAAAATAAGGAAATTAAGACGGTTGCTTCGGTCACCCAGCCAAGTGGCGAACCAATTAACCAACTCTACTTAAACGATCAGCTGGGGACTTTGAACAGCAAGATGCAACAGGCTAATGCTGGTTTAACCCAACTTCAGAGTGGGGCTAACAGTGGTTCATTTAATGCCGATCAACTAAAGGCAATTGGGGCTTCGGCACAATCAATTGGAGATCATTTAAAGACCATTCAAGGCGCTAGTGGAGCAAGTACCGCTCCTGGTCAAACTTCGGGTCAGCAAGTCATCGCCCAGATGCAACAACAAGCCACCGCTATGGGGTCACCAATGAGTCCCCAGCAGTTACAAATTGTTGCTTCCGGTCTTCAAAGTGTTAGTTCCAAGGTACAAATGCAACAGGCCGCTTCTATGTCAGGTCTTCAAAATGAATTGGCCGGGATTGCCTCAGATACTCAAAACATTGGTGCAAATGCTCAGGCGATGGGGCAACAACTCCAGGGTGTTCAAGCCCAATTGTCGCAAGCAAATGATGGCCTAAGTAAGATTAATAAGGGCATGCAACAGTCAAATGAATACTTGACCGGCTTACAGAACTCAGCTGCGGCTGCGAACACGTTCTACATTCCTAACCAGGTGCTTCAAAGTGATACTTTCAAGCAAGCCTTAAACAACTACGTTTCTTCTAATGACAAGATTACAAGCATCACCTTTGTCTTAAAAGATAACCCATCAAACGCTAAGTCGATGAACTTGGTTAAGGATGTTCAAAATCAAGTTAAACAGTCACTGAAGGGAACTAGTTTAAATGATGCAACCGTTGCAATTGGGGGAGAGACAGCAACCATGTCTGACACCCATGATATTGCCTCACAAGACTTCTTCAGAACGGCTGTCATCATGTTAGTCGGCATCCTGATTGCACTGATGTTTGTAACCCGTTCAATTCTACAACCACTTTATATTGAAGGAACATTAATTTTGACGTACTTCACTTCGTTGACGTTGACACGGATCTTCTCGGATATTTTCCTCGGACAGAGCATGTTGACTTGGAACACGCCGTTCTTTACCTTTATCATGTTGATTGCGTTGGGGGTTGATTACAGTATCTTCTTGATGATGAGGTACCGAGAAACCAAAGACGGAACGCCTGCGAAACGAATCGTTAATTCGGCCAACTATATTGGAGTAGTGGTATTATCTGCTGCTGTGATTTTAGGTGGTACGTTTGCCGCACTGATTCCATCAGGAATTTTGACACTGATTCAGGTTGCAATCGGGGTTATCATTGGTTTAATTATCTTAGTAATCATCTTGCCAATCCTGTTACCAGCTGCCATTCGGTTAACGTATCAACCAATGAGATTTAAACGAGATAAAAACGAAGATTAGTTTTTAATTTAAAAGCGAAACCAGGTAAAACTGGTTTCGCTTTTTTATGTTAGATAAAATGACATGGACTATTGACCGCCCTGTTCTTTACGCCTAAAATTAAACTATTAAATTGATGTGTAAAAAAATAAATCGGTTTATGCCGAGTTAGGGTGAAAATATGAGTGAAGAAAAGACTAGCATTGGAAAAAGTAAAGTATTAAAAGGCATTGCTTGGGCAACCCTTGCATCCACTTTTTGGGGTATTTCTGGGGTTGTTTTGCAGTTTGTCTCACAAAATGCCGCTATTCCAGCTTCATGGTTCTTGTCCGTCAGAACTATTTTTTCCGGGATTCTACTTTTAGCAATTGGTTCGATTATGTATGGGAAAAAAATCTTCCATGTTTTTAAGGACTGGAAATCGATTATTTGTATTGTGGCATATGGAATCATTGGCTTAGGTGCCAACCTGATGTCGTTTTACCTTAGTGTTCAGGACGGAAACGCAGCATCAGCAACCATCTTGCAGTATTTATCACCACTGTTCATCCTTTTAGGGGGCTTTTTGTTCTTTCATAAACGTCCCTATAAGATTGATTTAATCGTGTTCCTGTTGGCACTTGTCGGGGTGTTTTTGGCAATTACCAAGGGTGACATTAATCAGTTAGCTATTCCGCTGCCAGCGTTACTTTGGGGAATTGTTTCAGGAATCACGGCCGCATGCTACGTTGTCATCCCTCGGCCATTAATGGAAGAAAATTCACCAATTGTCGTCCTTGGATGGGGAACCTTGATTGCCGGATTAGTCTTTAACATTCATCAACCAGTTTGGGTTGGTGTACCTCACTTAACGATGGGTGCGATCATTGGGATTGGTGCCATTGTTATCATTGGAACCGTAATCCCATTTGCATGTTTGCTTCACAGTTTACACTTTGCTTCATCTGAAGACGTTAGTTTAGTTGATGCCGTTCAACCAGTAGTGACCTTCATCTTGAGTGTCATCTTCTTACACACCAAGATTAGTTTAATGGAAATTGTCGGATCCGCCTTGGTAATTCTTGCCATCTACATCTTGCAGGATTCCAAGCGTCGCAATATTAAACAACAGAAGCTTTAGCCGAGATCATGGCAGATAAATATAAAGTAATTCGTTTTACCGGGGTTCCAGTTAAACTGGATGACTCCGGTAATTACGTAATTAAGAGGGATGAGCAGGGTAATTTTAAACTTCATACTTGGCGGATCGGGAAACATACTAAGGGACATTTTCAGCGCATTGGTCAGGTTTTTTTGACGGAAAATAAATTAAGGGTTGCCATTGTGGCGGATTTTAGTGTATCTTTTAAAAAACGACATTTGTACACACCGATGGAACGTTTTTTAAATGATTACGTTGATTTGAAGTTGATTGATGAGGCAAAGTCACATTTAGATCAAGAGTAGACTGTGAGGAGAGAATATGAAAAGTAAAACGGGTAAGATGAGCAACACCGTTAAAGGAATTAGTTTAGCGGCGTTTGCTTCAACTTCATGGGGTGTTGCTGGCGTTATTACGCAGTACGTTTCACAAAACGTTGGGATTCCAGCTGCGTGGTTCTTGTCAGCACGAACTACCGGGGCTGCCATTGTATTATTACTAGTCAGTGCCATTATTTACGGAAAAGGCATTTTTAGTGTTTTCCGTTCATGGAAATCAATCATGTGGCTAGTTTTATACGGTTTGTTCGGTTTGGCTGCCAACATGGGAAGTTTCTACGTTAGTATCCAGACTGGAAACGCCGCTGCCACCACGATTTTGCAGTACCTGTCGCCACTATTCATCCTACTGGGTGGTTTTCTGTTCATGCACAAAAAGCCCATGAAGATGGACATCGTGGTCTTTATTTTGGCACTAGCTGGAGTTTTCCTTTCAATTACTAAGGGGGACCTTTCTCAATTATCCATTCCCTTTGACTCGTTTTTCTGGGGGATCATTTCTGGAATCACTGCTGCTTTGTACGTGGTGCTTCCAAGGCCACTGGCTCACGACAACTCACCAATCGTGGTTCTTGGTTGGGGAACTCTGATTGCCAGTTTAGCCTTTAACATCAATCATCCCGTTTGGACCAACGTGCCCCACCTAGGAATGGGTGGAGTGCTTGGTGTTTGTGGGATCATCCTCTTTGGAACCCTGCTCACATTCTCATCATTGATCTATGCTTCCCGCTTTACTTCATCAGAAGTTATTAGTCTACTAGATGCCATTCAACCGGTAGCAACCTTTATCTTGAGTGTGATCTTTTTACACACGCACATCAGTTGGATTGAAGTTCTTGGTGCCGTTTTGGTTATCTTGGCCGTTTACATCCTTCAGTACGTCCAGCGACACAAGAATCAAGAAGAACTCTTATAACTTTCTTAAACCCTTGAGCATATTGGTTTGAACCCTTGATGTTTCAAGATATAATGATGTCATACTTAAATAAAGAGGGAGAGATTGTTATGTCAGACGAAAGTAAAGAAACAAAAGCATTAGATAAGATTTCAGAAATTATGAACGAACTACAAAAAACTTTGGACAAGGAAGGCACTGAATCACAAGAGGGCCACAAAGTTCATCGTTGGTTAGAAGAACACCGTGCCATTCATGAAATTAAACGCACCCTTCATGAAGTTGGTAAGTTCGACAAGTTCGATTCTGCTGCTTATGATAAATTTATGAAAGATTATAAAAAGGTTGTCGACGATTTGGACGACAACGATTAATAAGCTCTAAAAGGAGGCTACTCGGTAGCTTCCTTTTTTTGTGACAATTTTAATAAATAAAATCGGAGATGAGAATTTGGTAGATAAAAGTAATGGATTTAGTTTTGATGGGTTCACTTTAAATCCGGCAGTGGGAGAACTAAGCAGTAATACACAGTCGATTAAGCTAACTTCAACGGAGACTTCACTAATGGTCCTTTTCATTGAGCATAAGAATAAGTTAGTGTCCAAAAAGGAATTGATGACGTTTCTGTGGGCGAACGGAAGTTTTATTGATGAGGATGCCATTGAAGATGACATTAGTTTACTTCGACGCAAGTTAGATCAAGTTGGACTAAAGGGAAAAATTAAGACGGTACCAATGCGGGGATATAAGCTGGTTACTGATCGTTGATAATCTAAACTTTTTAGAGAAGTCAGTCATGCTGGCTTCTTTTTTGTGGATGAAAACTAATTATTGATAGTGTAAACTAAGAAAAGATTAAGAAAATATAGTAGGAGGGTAGAAATGACACGAATATTTTTAGTTGAAGATGATCAGACAATTGCGAAAGCGGTTGTTAGTGAACTTAAGAAATGGAAGTACATAGTAACGGTGGCAAAAGATTGGGAACACATACTAGATGAGTTCAGTGAGGTAAAGGCTGATTTAGTTCTAATGGATATTACCTTGCCAATTTATGATGGATTTTATTGGACTGAAAAAATCCGCAAAAAATCAAATGTCCCCATTATTTTTCTTTCGTCTGCAGAAATGGACCCAAACGCAGTTCGTGCCATTTCCGCTGGTGCTGATGATTACATTACTAAACCGTTTTCCACTAACGTATTGAGTTCTAAAATTAGTGCGATGTTGCGTCGTACTAAGAATAACCAACCCAACGAAAACTATTTAGAATACGAAGACTTTAAACTGAACTTTCTAACAAATGAATTCAGTGACGGTAAAGATGCGGTTAAGTTAACCCCAACTGAAGCCTACGTTTTACGCATCCTTATATTAAATGTCAATAGTCTAGTCTCGAAAAAGAAATTAATGCGTCTATTGTGGGAAGGTGGGTCGTTCATTGATTTGGACGTTCTTGGAGTAAATATTAGTCGTTTAAGAGGCAAACTAAACAAGGTTGGTCTGAATGATCGAATTGTAACCGAACGAAAACGCGGATATAGGTTAATTTCTGATGAATAAGATTAAATATTGGATTCAATTATTCTTACAACAAACTCCAATTGTATTAGTTTACTTGATCACGCTTAGTTTCATGTTAGCGTTATGTTTGCTTTACAAGTTTCCAATGGAAGTTTGTAAAGATTTGATCAGGTTTACGTGGATACCCGTCGTTTTTATTATTTTGTATCAAATTGTTAAGATGGATCACAAAATTTCTAAGACCCAAAAGGATTTTTCTAGTAGAAAAATTAACGAGTTCTCCAAATCTGATCCACTACTTAGGGTGACACAGATGAATTTTAATAAACAAATTGATAATGTCACTAGGTTGGAAAATAAAATTAGACAGCGTGAGAAGAATAATCAGGATTATCTGATGATGTGGAGTCACGAAATGAAGCTTCCAATTGCCGGGATTAGTATTTTGGCAGAACAATCCGCTAAGGTTGATAGTGATGACGTCGTCAAACAAGTGGCGTTAATGCAAAATGAACTTGATAACCTATTAACTTATGAGCGATTGAATAGTTTTAATCATGACTTAAAGTTTGAGTCGTATGATTTAAATTTAATGATTCAGCAGGTTGTAAAAGAGTATTCGATTTTTTTCATCGAAAAACAAATCACTCCAAAAATTGAAGTTGATAACATTAAAGTTTTAACTGATAAGAAATGGCTTTCTTTTGTGTTAAAACAGGTAATTTATAATGGATTAAAGTATGCTTCGAAAAAAACTGTAATTCATGTGAATTGGAAGGGAACTACCCTTAGTGTTCAAGATAGTGGAGTTCCAATCCGTCAAAGTGAGTTGTCACGAATTTTTGAACCTGGTTTTACGGGAACTAACGGGAGAACACGGCAGTCTTCGACAGGGATGGGTTTATATTTAACTAAAACAATCTGTGATGAATTGAATATTAAAATTATGGTGACTTCTAATGAACGCGTCACTACCGTTAAATTAACTTTTTCTGACTTAACAATTGAAAAATAACAAACTGTAAGGTTACTTTCAAAATCGTAAGATCGATTTTTGAAGTGACCTTTTATAATGAATTCATAACTTAAACAAGGGGAATTTTAGATGACTTTATTAAGATTAGAACACGTTAAGAAAGTGTATCGAGAGGGATTAGAAAAGAAAATTGCGCTAAAGGATATTTCTTTTGATGTGAATAAAGGTGATTTTGTTGCCATCATGGGAGAATCTGGTGCTGGGAAGACTACGCTTTTAAACATCATGGCAACCCTCGATAAGCCAACAAGCGGTGTAATCAATTTGAATGGGACAAACATTGATGAGCTATCTGAGGAACAAGCGGCCAGATTTCGACGTGATCATCTAGGATTTATTTTCCAAGATTTTGATTTATTAGATACATTTAATAGTAAAGACAATATATTACTTCCCTTAGTTTTAGCTAAGACCAGTATGGTACTTATGACCAAGCGATTAAATAAAATTGCTGATGAATTAGGAATTAGTAGTATTTTGGAAAAATATCCATACGAAATTTCTGGTGGTCAGAAACAAAGAATTGCAGCTGCTAGAGCGTTAGTGACTCGTCCAGAATTAGTTTTAGCAGATGAACCAACGGGAGCACTTGATTCTCATAATTCGGCTAGGTTAATGAAACTACTTAATTCAGTGAATGTTGCTGGGCAAACGATTGTGATGGTGACTCACAGTGCCTTATCGGCAAGTTATTCAAAACGAACTCTTTTTATCAAAGACGGGATCATTTATCATGATTTGAGAAAAGGAGACATGAGCCAGAACCAGTACCTTGATGAAATTTCCACTAGTGTTAATTCCATTATTAGGGGAGGTTCTGATAATGATTGAAGCTAAATTATCCTTCCATAGTCTGACACATAATATTTCGCGATATGCCCTATTTATCCTTTCAACATCACTATTAATTGGAATTAACTACATTTTATTTAGTTTATTAAATAATAGTAGTCTTCATAACAGTGAATATTGGAAGTTGATTGAAGCTCTGATGATACTCGGACTAGTATTTGTATTACTTATTTCTGTGATTTTTATTTTCTATGCGAATAGTTTTTTGATGCGACAGCGGGATCAAGAGCTTGGTCTGTATAATATTTTGGGACTGACTAAAGCAAATTTAGATCTGATTCTTTTGATTGAAAATATCATTTTATACTTAGTTAGTAGCGTAATTGGGATAATATTTGGGATCACTTTTGTAAAATTAGCGTTTTTAATTCTTAAACGATTACTAAATGACAACCAAATTAAGAGTACTATTTCGATTATTGCTATCGGATTGGTGTTACTGATATTTGCTGGTATTTTTCTCTTAATATTTTTATTTGATGTGTGTCGCATTATCAAGACTAATCCAATTATGTTGCTTAGGGCGGCAAGCAAGATTCCTAATGAGCCGAAGTCTCATTACCTCTGGGGAGTGATGGGGTTAATTTGTTTAGCAAGTGGCTATTTCATCTCAGTAACGACTAAGCCCAATAACAGCGTATTATATGTATTTATAATTGCGGTAATTTTAGTTGTAATCGGAACGTACTTAGTTTTTATTACCGGCATCATTTTAATTTTAAAAATGCTGCAAAAAAACAAACGATTTTATTACCAACCCAATCATTTTATTTCTATTTCGGGGATGTTGTATCGAATGAGACAGAATGGTGCAGGATTAGCCTCCATTTGCTTATTATGTACAGCAACTTTGGTAGTAATTGTGGCTACTGTAACTTTATTTATTAACACCCAAGCGTTAGTCAAAAATTTCAGTCCATATGATGTCATGGTTACGAGTAGTACTAAGTTTACTCAGACTAATAAGAAAAGTATTAGTAATATTGCTAGACGGAACCATACTAATATCACTGATTTTAAACAATTAAAACAAACTCAACCACAATCAGGAAACTTTACTGAGGAAGGTAAATTTGTCCCAAGTTTAACTGGTAAAACTGAATTATCAACCGTATCGTTGAAAGATTACAATGATTGGCAGCATCAAAACGTTAAATTAAAACCGAACCAGGTATTATTTTTCTCACCTAGGTCTAAGATCGTTCCAAAAGAGATTAAGACAAATGGTGGTGAGTATCATGTTAAAAGAATTAATCATTTCTCTGTCACATCAGATTCACCTAACTTAGGGCAGCGTAGGACGTATGTCGTTGCTTCAAACAAAGAGAGTGTCTTGAAAATCAATCCATTGGTGAAAGAAGAGAAAGATGTTCCCTTTCAAAATGTAACTGCTTTTAATATTTATGGAAATGATAAAGCTAAGGTGGCCACTTCTAGACAAATCCAGAAACAATTAAAAATCCCAGAATATGAGTATACTTCTAAACCGATGATGAAAGATTTAATTCAATCTGTTTTTGGTAGTCTGTTATTTGTTGGAATTCTAATTGCTTTTATTATGGTAATTATGACTGCACTAATTATCTATTACAAGCAAATTTCGGAAGGACTGTCTGATAAAAACAGCTTTAAAACAATGAAAAAAGTTGGGTTAAGTACTAAGGAAAGTAAACATGCAATTCATAGTCAAATGCTCATGGTCTTTATGTTGCCAATTGTTGGAACAGTTATAAACTTAGGTTTTGCATATCCAGCTCTATCAAGCGTACTAAAAATGATTGGGGTATATGATTCAAAAGTTATGCTAAGCGTCAGTGTCTGTGCGACACTAGTTTTAATTATTTTCTATATAGTAATTTATCTGTTAACAACTCATGTTTATCAACGGATCGTTAACAATTAATCCCAAATAAAAGAGATGACAATTCAGTCATCTCTTTTTGTATAAAAAAAGAACCCATCAATAATGATGAGTTCTAAGAATCAAAAACTATTTTTTAAGTAACTTTTCAGCATCAGCTTTAACATCGTCATCGCTCATGTTTAAGTACTTTTCCATATCAGATTCAGTCTTCATGGTATCATGACTGTTATCTTCCATGTAGTGATCCCATAATGCATCACGTACTGGAGTTGAGTCGTCGCTCCAATCAAATACTTCTGACATCTTTTCGTCTAATACGCGTGGTGTTTCAAAATCATCAGCCATGTTATATATCCCCTTTTTCATTTATTCATGTCTATTCTAATTCTTTTGGGTTAAAAATGTTAGTTATTTGCACTTAATTTGGTGTTTTTTACTTAATTTTTTAATGCCAGGGATGCTTATCATGGTGACAAAGCTGATTAAATACAAAACGGAAAGGAAAATCATTACTACGTACAGGTTATATTGATCCATTAGAATTCCGATAATGACCGATGACATTCCACCAACTGCTCGACCAACTCCCACGATGATATTGTTGGCACTACTTCTCACTTCAGTGGGGTAGAGTTGACTCACAACCGCACCGTATCCGCCGTACATCCTGTTTGAGAAGAAACCAACGACCGCACCAATCACTAGTAGAGCAATCGTGGTGTGCGCTAGGGCCAATAAGTAAACCATGATTGATGAGGCAATTAGGAAGATCCCAAATGAGAGCCGTGGTCCGATGTGATCAAGAATCGTACCAAACACCATCATGCCAATACTCATCCCAATAATGGTGGAAATCATCCATAGTGAGGATCCAGCAACGTTTAAACCACTTTGCTTTTGAACGATGGTTGGAAGCCAGTTCATTAACCCGAAGTATCCAGCGATCTGAACGGTCGTCATAATCATCAAACCGACACTTTGATAGGCGGTCTTAAAGTCTGAAAACATGTATTTTTTAATGGCTTCGCCAGTTGAAATGGTCTGTTCCTGCTTTGATTCAAGAAACTCGTCTGACTCGTGTAAATGGCGTCTAACGAAGAAGATTAGGACAATCGGAATGAGCCCGAGCAAGTACAACGCATGCCAGCCAAGGTGTGGAATAATAAAGGCGGCCAGGATTGCTGCAAGAAGAGCACCGACTTGCCCTCCGACTGATGCAATTGATGACATTTTTCCTAACTTATTCTTTGGAAATGCTTCAGCTAGTAAAGTAATCCCGAGTCCGTATTCACCACCAGCTCCAATCCCGGTCAACAGTCTTAGAAAGTAGATTAAGTAGATGTTGTTGGCAAACCCCATTAGAGCGGTCGCAAACGCAAAGATGAAGATAGTGTAGGTAAACGTCTTAACTCGACCAAAACGGTCACCAAGAAATCCAAAGATCACGCCACCAAGCAGCATTCCCCAGTTGGTGATAGTTCCAATTAACCCGGCCGCTCCGGCTGAGATGTGTAAGGATGCGATGATGGAACTCATTGTAAAAGACAGAAAAAGCACGTCCATGTTTTCAAGACCAAAGCCAGAACTAGACGACAGTAAGACTAGTTTCTGGTTCTTGCTCATTGATGCATGGCTGTGCTCAGTATTATTGCTTATTTTATCCATAATTTCCTCCAAATTAAGACTCGCTGGTCTTGTTTATTTGACGCTGTTAGTGATTATTACATAGTAAAATTGTTTTGACAAGATGAACTTTTACCTTGACGGCCCCACCGATATTCCCTATATTTAGAGTAATAATTAATTAAGTTGGTTCAGAGAAACCAGGATTATGTTTATTAACTGATATAAATTTAATTTTAAAGGACCATTCTCTGACACTCGTCTGTGATTGGTCCTTTTTTGCGAGGTAAGAAAATGAAGAAGGCAATGATGATTGCGCTGGATTTTCCGACGCAAATGGACGTAAATACGTTTTTGGATCAGTTTGCGTACCCAAGTCAACTGACGGTCAAGGTTGGGATGGAACTTTTCTATCGATACGGTCCTGAGACGGTCAAAGAAATCAAAAATAAGGGGTGTTCAATCTTTTTAGACCTGAAGTTAATGGACATTCCTAACACTGTGTACGCGGGAATGTTTCAGCTTGCTCAACTTGGAGTTGATTATGTGACCGTGCACACACTTGGCGGAAGTGAAATGATGAAGGCTGCTAAGCGTGGCTTAGTGGATGGGAGTAATCAATCTCATAATCAGGTTCCCGAGTTATTAGGGGTGACCGAATTAACTTCCATTTCGAAAGCCGGACTTGCTAACGAGCAAAATTGTTCTTTGAACATGAATGAGCAGGTAGTCTCCCTAGCTAAGCTAGCTAAAGATTCTGGTTGTGATGGGGTCATTACCTCAGCTAAAGAACTGCCTGATTTAATGAAGCAAGTTGGGGATGACTTTGATTACGTTGTGCCTGGAATCAGAAGTAAAGACGACGCCAGTGAAGATCAAAAACGGGTGGCAACACCAGAACAAGCGCGGCGTGATGGTGCGTCTGCCATTGTCGTGGGACGTCCCATTACGCAGAGTGAACATCCTTATCGGGCTTATCAAAAATACAATGATGAATGGAATTTAAAGAAGGGGACAGATTAGTTATGCATAGTACAACTGAAATTTTAAAGGACCTGGTTAACGACCAAATCGTTCAACTGAATCCAAGACGCCCCTTTACGTTTGCCAGTGGGATTAAGTCGCCAATTTATACCGACCTACGTTTAACGATTTCGTATCCAAAACTAAGAAAAAAGATTTATCAGGCCCTTGGTCAATTAATTCAGACTAATTTTCCGAACGTCACAGTCATTGGCGGAGTGGCAACGGCTGGAATCCCGCACGCGGCTTGGGTAGCTGAAGAAATGAAGTTACCGATGATCTACGTTAGATCCAAACCAAAGGATCATGGGACTAGTAAACAAATTGAAGGAAAAGTAGACCCAGATGATCACATTGTGCTCATTGATGATTTAATTTCAACTGGTGGCAGTGTGATTAAGGCCGCTCAGGCAGTTCAAAATGACGGCCATCAAGTTGATGGGGTAGTTTCCATCTTCTCCTATGGTTTTAGTGATGCCGACGATAATTTTAACAAGGCCGATTTAGGATTTGTTCCGCTGTTAACTTATCCTGAACTAATTAAGCAAATGCTTAACAACGGTCAAATCGAAAATGATCAGTACGAGCGACTTAATAAATGGCATCAAGACCCCTGGGCATGGAAATAGATCACTTTTTTAATTCTTCGTTTTTTAAGGATATATTACAATCTGTTATCGCTTACAATTCCCTGTTGACACGTGAAAATTTTAACTATATGATAGGAATTGTTGATAGATAGACGACTATAAATCATGGGAATAGGAGAATTAATATGGTAAAAGCAGCAGTTGTTAGAGATAATTCAGATGGATACGTTGATGTTAAAGATGTCAAACTTCGTCCAATTCACGAGGGTGAAGCTTTAGTTAAAGTTGAGTATTGTGGACTCTGTCATACTGACCTCCACGTTGCCTCGGGTGACTTCGGTGAAGTTCCGGGCCGAATCATTGGTCACGAAGGAGTTGGACGTGTAACTCAAGTTGCTGACGACGTTACCGACTTAAAAGTTGGTGACCGAGTTTCAATCGCTTGGTTCTACTCAGCTGACGGTACTTGTGAGTATTGTGTTACTGGTAATGAGACCTTATGTCGTAACGTTAAAAACTCTGGTTTCACCGTTAACGGTGCCATGGCAGAAGAATGTATCGTTGATGCTAAGTACGCCGTTAAGGTTCCTGAAGGCTTGGACCCCGTTGAAGCAACTTCACTAACTTGTGCCGGTGTTACCACTTACAAAGCTTTAAAGATTGGTGACACGAGACCCGGCAAGTGGGTTGAAATCGTTGGTGCCGGTGGATTAGGTAACCTGGGTGTTCAACTTGCCAAAAACGTCTTTGGTGCTCCAGTTGTAGTTGTGGATGGAGATCCTAAGAAGTTAGAAGCTGCTAAAGAAAATGGTGCCGATGTTTTGATTAACAGACATGACGGTAACGTTGCCGAACAAGTTCAAGATAAAGTTGGTGGAGTTTACGATTCAATCGTTACTGCCGTTAACAAGGATGCTTTCACTCAATCAGTTAACGCTTTACGTCCTGACGGAACCTTAGTTGCGGTTGCTCTACCAAAGGGTGATATGGCACTTAACATCGACAAGACCGTTCTTGACGGTATTAAAGTTGCTGGTTCACTAGTTGGAACTAGACAAGATCTTAGAGAAACCTTCCAGTTCGGTGCTGAAGGTAAGGTTAAACCAATCGTTAGAACTGACAAGTTAGAAAATATCAACAACGTAATTGATGACATGAAGGCTGGTAAGATTGTTGGCCGTGTTGTTTTCGATTTCACTGGTGATGACAAATAAATTAAAATTATCAACTAACTTAAGAAGTAGAATTCATAGAATTCTGCTTCTTTTTTTAATAATTAGTCCTGGGTCCGTTATAATAGAAGAATAAAACTATTTTCAAATTCATAACGAACGAGGAATCATAATGACGGAACCAAAGTATAAAATTGCAATCCCAAATCAGGTCGTTGAACGTCTCCATATTAAGCCGGGAGCCAAATTGAACTTGACACTGCGAAGACAGGGCATGACGGTAGAAAAAGTTAACGATGGCACGCCGAATTCGTGGAACGTTTCGATCTGGTGGTCGCTGATTCCGGCGATGATGACCGCGTTAATCGCACTGATCTTTTTTAAGTATCGGCACTTTCAGATCGTCCCCATCAGTGGTAAATATTCGATTGCCAGTGGCACCATTATATTGGGACTGTTTTTTGGTGCTTTACTGTTTACGATTTTTCTCATTAAAAGTCGCAAGAATCCACAAAATACCATTTATCGCAATATTTACTGGCGAAACTTTCCAACGATTGTTCTATCCTTTACTGCCAGTTTATTGGTTGGACTGCTTGGGGTATTTTGGATTCTGGGAATTGCTTTTAAAGGCGCCACTTTCGATGTGTATACGGCGACCATCATCATTGCCATTTTAGAGGGAATCGTGAACTACGTCATGATTAGTGTGGCAGTGGCTCTAACGCCAACTTTATTAGTCGATCTTTTGAACCTAATCATTGTTTCTGGTGTTCTGATCTCCATGTCGTCAAACAGTCATCGCTACTGGTGGCGCCATAATCTGAGCTTTTTGGGGACGAGTCGAGCAACCGACAGTTGGCAGTTTAACTTGACCATTATCTTTTCCGCTTTATTGATGTGGGCTGTGATTGATTTCTTGTTTGTTTCGTTAAAATCAGTTCAAAGACCAACCATTCAAACTTGGATTTTACGAACCCTTTTGACGTTAATGGCGTTTAACGTGGCCGCTATCGGGATTATTCCCAATGACATTCAGATTCCGTGGATGCATTTTTGGCACACTCAGTTTGGCTGGTCGTTAGTTTGGATTATTATTATTCTGATTGCTGGAATTCGTTGGCTTTGGCCTGGAATTTCTAAAAACTTCCTGAAAACGTCGTATTTGATTGGACTACTACTAGTGCTGGCCAGTATCCTCTTTCAAGTTGTGCACTACTTCTCACTAACAGCCTTTGAGATTACTTCGTTCACGTTGGCCTTTTCTTGGATTATGATGTTATTTCAGTACATCTTAGACGTCGTGAACAAGGGAACGCTTGATTTTACCGTGACGCTCGCTAAAAATAACAAACAAAATTCATGAAATAAATAACGTGATATCCTACAATTAGTTCATGGAGGTGTTAAGTATGAGTAGAGATTTAGAATCAAAAGTACGTTTAAATAATGGCGTTGAAATGCCCCAATTAGGAATGGGTGTTTGGAAGAGTGATAATAAAACCGCCGCTCAATCCGTTGAATGGGCACTAAATGATGGTTATCGAGCAATCGATACCGCTAAACAATATGGAAATGAAGCCGGTGTTGGTGAAGGTCTGAAAAAAGGTCTGACTGACAACGGATTAAAACGTGAAGATGTTTTTCTAACGACTAAAGTATTTAATGGTGATCAAGGATACGATTCAACTCTTGAAGCTTTTGAAGGCCAATTAAAGCGTCTTCAAACCCCATACGTTGACTTGTTACTAATTCACTGGCCAGTTAATGGCAAGTACAAGGAAACTTGGCGCGCTCTTGAAAAGATTTACCATGAGGGTAAAGCACGTGCCATTGGAGTTTCAAACTTCAATATTCGTCGTCTAAGAGACTTGATGAAGCATGCTTCCGTAAAGCCAGCTGTCAACCAAATGGAATTTCATCCCTTAGAACAAGAAGCTGACATTAAAGAATACTGTGACTTAAATGACATTAAACTTGAAGCATGGTCACCACTTGGTGGTGGAGCCGCTTTAAACAATCCACTTGTTAAGAAGGTTGCTGAAAAGTACGGTAAATCAACCGCACAAATCATCATTCGTTGGGACATGCAACGAGGCATTATCTCAATTCCAAAGTCAGCTCACGAAAAATACATTAAAGCCAATGCTGACATCTTTGACTTTGAACTTGACGACGATGACATTCGCCTAATTAATAGCCTTAACGTTGACAAGCGTTCAATTTGGTACGGTGACTTCCGTTGGAATGGGAATCCTGATGCTCCAGTTGACACTGTTGACCAATGGGATGACTAATTTAGTCAAAAGAGAAGCGTGTGCTTCTTTTTTTTATTGGTTGTGATTGTGACTGATAGCGTTTTTATTAAGATTTCGTTATAATGAAATTGTAAATAAATTAACAAAGGGAGAATTATTATGATTATTAAAGCAATTAAAAGTGCCCTTAACGTAACCAAAAAGCATTTTTGGATTTTGTTAGCAATGGTTGTTCCTGCGATCTTAATATCCGCTGTTCTGGGTGGATTGGTTAGCAGCCTGCAAAATTCTGAGGCTTTGAGTTTAAGTTATAGTTTGGGTGCCAGTTTTAGTATCTGGTTAATCTCGATCATCGTTGGAATTATTGGGATTGTATTATTTGAATCAGCAGCGATGGGGTACCTGACTGGTGACGAGACCGATACGTTTAAATTTGAAGATGCCTTTGTGGCATTTAAACAAGGAAACACTTGGCTAGTGGCAGCACTGTATGCCGCTTTTATGGATTTGATTAGTTTCATTTTTGGTGCATTATTTGTTGCCTCCGCTGGTGTGATTAGTGCTTCATTTGTTCCTCGAGTCTTTGGTTTTAACACCACCACCGCTCAAGTGGTCGCTTTGATCATTGTTGGAATTGTGATTCTAGCATTAGTTGGAATTGCTTGGATCTTTGTTGCCACTGGTTTAGCATTCATCTACTTGACTTACTTTGATGCTCAACGAGCTGGTAAAAAAGTTCATCTAATGGATGGCTTTTCAGCTTCATGGAAACTCATGACTGGCAATCGTTGGGGTCTGATTGGTTTGAAAGTTTTGAACCTAATCATTGCCATCGTAACCTACGCGGTAATTGTCCTGGTAGGTGCACTTCTCTGGTGGATCTTTGCCTCAATGTTGACATGGACCGTCTTTGCAATTGTGCTTGAAGTCATTTTGACGGTGCTCGCCATCGCAATTTCAATCTTTTACATGGTGTGGTTCTCAATGGCTAACATTAAATTCTACGAAGAAATTAAATAGTTAATCATTAGTTACAAAAAGAGAAGCAAGTTGCTTCTCTTTTTTTACGTTGTCAAAAAGAACTCGGCGTGTAATAATTCTAGTAACGAAAAATGGAGGAATACATATGATTGCAAATGCAATGACAAAGTCGTGGGGAATCGTTAAGAAGAACTGGTGGATGATGTTTTTAATGGGCATCCCAGCTGGGGTCGTGGGAGCTTTTTCGGATCCAATGATGTTGTTCAAGCTTCAAGGCATGCAAAGAGCCCTTTTCTCAATCTTTGAATTAATTGTTGGTCTGGTGGGAATCTTATTTGCTGCCTCTCTGGCCATGGGATACGCCAAGAGTATTCAAAATGATAGTTTTAAGTTTAAGAATGCTTTTGTGGCTTTTAATCGTAAGTATAATTGGCCTGTCATCATTCTGGTAGGACTATTAATGACACTTGCAGAGACCTTTGCAACCCTCCTATTGATTGTTCCCGGCGTCATCTTGTCGGTTGGATGGGGTCTTTGGATGTATTCGTATCAAGATGAAATTGAGACCGGAAAAGAAGTTGGGATTACTCAAGCATTTACCGATGCTTGGCAAACAACGAAGGGTTACAAGTGGAACTTTTTTTATCTGCAGCTGTTATTTTTCTGTATGTATTTCGTATTAACCATTTTGATGACAGCCGTTACAACCGTTGTGAAGGGTAATTCTATTTTAGCCGCGGTGGTTTCTGTAATTGTATATGTTCCAATGATTTTCATTAGTTTCTGGAATTCAGCGGCTCAAATCATTTTCTACCGTGAAATTAAAAATAAATAAGTGTCAAAAAAGCGTTCATCATTTGATGAACGCTTTTCATTTCTTAATTTCTATTTAAATAGGGTGTTAATTTGATCATACTCGGCGTGGCTAAGGTCAATGTCTAACGCTTTAGCATTGCTTTTGACTTGCTCTGGCTTTTTAGCACCCGGAATAACAACCGTGATGTCAGGATTCTTGATGTACCAAGCAATGACGATTTGAGCAACGGTAGCGTCATGCTTGTCGGCAATTGGCTTTAGTTGGTCAACTTTTTCAACAATCTTTTTGAACTCTTTGCCTTTAAAGTCGGGATTGTCATGTCTGATATCATCCTTTGGGAACTTAGTCTCTTTGCTGTACTTGCCGGTCAAGAGTCCAGATGCAAGTGGGAAGAATGGAACAAATGAAATATCGTGTTCCTTTAGATATGGGAATCTTTCCCTTTCGGCTGAGCGATCAATCAAGTTGTATTCTTCTTCATCAATGTCAACCAGTCCGTCAAGGTTGGCCTGCTTTAATTGTTTCATTGACATGTTTGAAACTCCGATGGCACGAATCTTACCGGCTTTTTTCATTTCGTTTAAAGCAGCCACTGATTCGTTTAATGGGGTGTGATCATCTGGAAAATGGATGTAGAAGATATCAACGTAGTCGGTTTGAAGTCGTTTCAAACTATCTTCGACGCATTGTTTTAAGTATTCCGGAGAGTCATCAATAACAACGCTTCCATCGCTTTGAACCTTTTGACAACCCTTAGTAGCGATCTGAATCTTAGAACGATCGTATCCCTTGATGGCTTCACCGATTAGTTTTTCTGATTCGCCCATGCCATACGCAAAGGCAGTATCTAGCAGGGTAATGCCAGAGTCTAAAGCTGTTTTAACGATTTCGATTCCGGTTTGGTCACTTAAGTTTGGAAATAAGTTGTGACCACCAACGGCATTAGTGCCTAAACCTAGTGGGACGGTCGTTACGTCTGATTTACCAATTTCTACTGTTTTCATGTTAAATTCCTCCATTACTGATTGAGTTCTGCTTTAATCTCAGGTTGGGCAAGCAAATAGTGATAGATAATGATCGCTTGATTATGCTTTGTATCCTTTGCTCCATACAACAAAATTACGTTATCCGATTTTAAATGGGTGGAAATTAATGATATAAATCCGGGCATTTGTGGATTATTTTTTAGTTCATCCAAATACTTTTGTTTGAATTCCTCAAACTTGGCGGGGGCGTGTCCGAACCATTTTCTTAGTTCGGTACTTGGAGCGATTGATTTGAACCAAATATCTAGATCGGCGTTAACCTTCGAGATTCCACGAGGCCAGAGACGATCAACTAGGATTCGGTATCCATCCTTATCGACGGGCTTGGTATAGATTCGTTCAAGCTTCAATTCCATTTTTCTTACCTACCTTCATTGATTATTTGATCTCTTATACTATAAGCAAGTATACGATACCTTGGTGCCCAAACGTTAGAATTTAGTCTTCAATGTGGTAAAATCAAGTGTAAAAAAATTAAGGAGGGACAGTATCATGGTTAGAAAAAATCGGATTTCGGATGGTATTTCCAAATTGCACGGTTCGGCCAATGAATTCTTGAAAAAATTTCAAACTGAAATCGATGAAAAACGACATCCTAATAAACAGAGAGTGATTGATGGGACAGATATTGAGCTGGCGCCACGGCAAAAGATTGAACGTCATCGTTATCCAGATTTGGTGGACTATGGCACCTATTATTCCGCAATCATGGATAATGGGCATACTGTTCTGGTCAACCCAGATTACCTTGAGTACAGCGTTGAGGTTATGCCCGGTTCCTATGATCAAGAGCATCATTTCATAAATGACACCAATCACTGGCGGATGTACTATGTTGATGGTGTTGGAATCGATCGTTACTCGGCTCCCATCCCAGAGTCCTATGATTATCTTCAAGATATGGATAATGATGAGGCCGATAAATTCCCAGGAATTCCTGGAGATCGATACGGAAATCGATGGGCGATTGGGTATAATTCAAAGGATAAAATCCTCTTAGTAAGTAGCGAGGCACTCAGTTTGAATAAACGTTAAGATGTTACCAAACGTCACATTTGTAACGTAAAACTAAATTTTGTGAGATGAAAATATGGAACAGTTAAGCATTGATAAAATAATGGAAATTCTTCCAAACCGTAACCCAACTTTATTTGTGGACCGAGTGGATCAGCTAACCCCGGGCGAGTCAATTGATGCCGTAAAGAACGTCACCGCTAATGAAAACTATTTTCAGGGTCATTTTCCCGGATTTCCACTAATGCCAGGAGTTTTAATTGTTGAGACCTTATCGCAGGTGGCGTCAATCCTCATTTTGAAATCGCTTGATGTTGATCCTAAAAGTAAGGTTACTAAACTTAACAAAACTAAAAATGTGAAGTTTAGACACATGGTCCGACCTGGCGACATTTTGAAAGTTCACGTTGATTTAAAAGAAGTTAACGATGGAACCTACACGATGGTGGCTGATAGTGAAGTTAATGGCGATAAAGCTTGTTCGGCCACACTTGAATTCTCGTTAGCTGACCGGGTCGATTAAGTAGGTGATAAGTAGTGAGTGCTTTTAAAATTATTTCAAGCGCCAAAAGTGTTCCTGAAAAGGTCGTCACTAATGACGACCTGGCTAAGATTATGGACACCTCTGATGAATGGATCAAGAGACGAACGGGCATTTCAAGTCGGCACATTGCGGTTAATGAATCTACAACGTCAATGAGTGTGGAAGTGGCTCAAAAGCTTTTGAAAAGTTCTGGGACTGATCCTAAAGACTTGGATTATGTAATTGTGGCCACCATGTCATCTGATTATCAGACTCCATCGACGGCTGCTAGCGTTCAGGGTGCGATTGACGCTACCAATGCGGTGGCGTTTGATATTGATGCCGCATGTACGGGTTTTGCGTTTGGAACGTCAATTCTTAATTCGTTGTTAGCAAAAAAGAACGGTAGTTGTGGGATTTTGATTGGTGCGGAAGTATTAAGTAAGTTTTTGGACTGGTCAGATCGATCAACTGCCGTGCTTTTTGGTGATGGAGCCGCTGGGATCTTGGTTCAAAATGATCCTAGTTCTGATTCGAAGGTCTTAGGAGAGTCCCTTCAAACTTATGGTGATTTGGGGTCAGCTTTGACAGCTGGACACTTTCCCTGCGTTACACCATTTGGGAAAAGTACCAATCAAGAAAATCGGTTCTTTAAGATGGATGGTCATAAAGTGTTTAACTTTGCGTTAAAGAGGGTTCCCAGTTCAATTAAAATAGCACTGACAGATGCTCATTTAGCTTTAGATGATATTGATGTTTTTGTCATGCATCAAGCTAATGCCAGAATTATTACTAGCGTTGTTAGAAGGCTTGATTTGCCGAAAAGTCGGTTCCCAATTGATATTGATGAATATGGGAATACAGCGGCAGCTAGTGAACCACTGCTATTGGCAGATTTGCTTACAAGCGGTAAAATTCAAAGAGGAAACAAAGTTGCCCTTGTCGGTTTTGGTGGCGGATTAACTACTGGAACTGTTATAATTAATTATTGAGGACAAACAAATTTTATTAAATGGAGTGATTATTTATGGCTGAAAAAGCAGATAAGAATCAGATTTTTGACAAGATTAAGGCGGTTGTTACCGACCAAACCGATATCAACCCCGATGACATTAAAATGGACGCTAACTTCAAAGATAACTTGGATTTAGATTCATTAGATATCTTTGAAATTGTGGATGCCCTAGAAGATGCCTATGACATCGAAATTGATAGTGACGAGGGCATGGAGACGGTTTCTGACCTAGTTGATTATGTTGCAAAGCAAATTGACGAAAAGAACGATAAATAATAAAGTGTTTTTTATTTTAGGAGTGTTTTAAATTTTGAAAATCGGTTATTTATTCAGTGGCCAGGGACAACAGTTTGCTAACATGGGATCTGACTTGTATCAAAATAACGATACCTATAAAAACGTGGTCGATACCGCGTCGCATACTTTAAATCTTGATCTATCCGATCCGAAGGTTTTTGACGATCCTGAAAATACTCAGATTGCCATTTTGACTTTGAGTTATGGGATTTACCAGATTTTAGCTGGCAAGCTTCCTAAAGCGCAGGCAATGATGGGTCTTAGTTTAGGCGAGTATAGTGCTTTAGTATCTGCTAAAGCACTATCTTTTCAATCAGGATTAAAATTAGTGCGTGACCGAAGCCACTACATGGATGAAGCCGGACAGCAAAATCCCGGTTCAATGGCTGCTGTGTTAAAGGTTGAGCCCCAAGTGGTGGTTGACGTAACTAACGAAGTTGATGGAGCATACCCAGCTAATTTCAATACCAGCGAACAAACTGTGATTGGTGGGACTGAGTCTGGGGTCAAAACAGCTAGTGCAGAACTTAAGAACCGGGGAGCAAAGCGGGTCGTTCCCTTAAAAGTGGCCGTTTCTTCACATACTCCGCTGATGCAACTAGCTAGTGATTTGCTTTCAAAACGGTTGGAGAATGTTGCTTTTAAAACCCCGGAGGTTCCAGTGATCAGCAACACTGACGTTGACCTGTTTAACAAGGATAACCTCTCCGATACGTTAACCCGTCAGTTGGTCAATCCAACCCACTTTAAAGCGGATCTAGAATTCATGGTCAAAAACTACGGAGTAGATACGCTGATTGAAATCGGGCCGGGGAACACACTGACTAAATTTGCAAAAAAGACACTTAAAGATGTCGATGCTTATAGCGTTGACAGTTTAAAGAAATTAAATGATTTACAAGCAAAACTTGGTTTGGAGGACTAATTCATGACAACGAAAAATGACAAAAGCACGGTTTTAATTACCGGTGCTACTAAGGGAATTGGTCTGGCAACTGCCAAACGATTAGCAAAAGATCCACATAATTTTGTGATTGTGAATTCTCATCGAGAATTAAGTGATGACGAAGTAAAAGATTTAAAGTCACAGTTTGACACTGAGATTGAGATCTTGATTGGCGACGTTTCAAAAGAAGAAGACGCTGAGTCAATGGTGAACCAGATCTTAGATGAACATGATCATCTCGATGTATTGGTTAATAATGCTGGGATTACCAGGGACAAACTCTTAACGCGGATGAGCGAAGAGGATTTTAAAGCTGTGTTAGACACTAACCTCGTTGGAACGTTTAACATGACTAAGTATGCCTTAAAAACAATGCAAAAGAAACGAGCTGGTGTTATCATCAACACTTCCAGTATTTCGGGACTTCACGGAAATATGGGACAGGCTAATTATTCGGCAAGCAAATCAGGGATTGTTGGTTTAACAAAGACGACGGCACAAGAAGGATCACTTAGAGGGGTTCGTTGTAACGCCGTTGCTCCTGGCATGATCAAGACCGACATGACGGCCAAATTGAGTGACAAAATTATTTCGAGGTGGGAAGATACCATTCCCCTTCATCGTTTTGGAAGTGCTGAAGAAGTAGCCGAAACAATCGAGTTTTTGATTAATAATCAATACATTACCGGACAGGTAATCACTGTTGATGGCGGACTCACAATGTAGTTCCGTTTATTTAAGGGAGGATTCAATTGGGTAATAGAGTTGTTGTTACGGGCATGGGTGCAGTAACCCCGATCGGGAACGATGCTGAGACTTTTATTGATAATTTGTTGGCTTCAAAGGTTGGAATCGAAAAAATCACTAGTTTTGACACCTCTGAGATTAAAGCTCACGTGGCAGCCGGCGTAAAGGACTTTGATCCAAGCAAACGCTTAGCTAAACGAGACTATCATCGAGTAGATCCATTTGCGCAATACGCACTTTACAGTGCCGTAGAGGCAATGGACCAAGCTGGGTTGAAACGAGGAGAATATGATGGAAAGGATCTTGGCGTCATCTACGGATCTGGGATTGGTGGTATTAGTACCATCGAGACGCAGGTTCTAAAAATGTACAAAAAGGGTCCCAGACGTCTTTCCCCGTTATTTATCCCAGAAACCATTATTAATATGGCTGCTGGCAATATTTCGATCTACTTTGGCGCTAAAAACACCAGTAAAGCCGTGGTTACAGCTTGTGCAACTGGAACCAACGCGATTGGCGATGCTTATGAATACCTTAAAGCTGGCAAGGCTAAAATGATGATCGCTGGTGGATCAGAGGCAGCAATTACTCCGGTTGGGATTTCAGCCTTTGCGGCCCTAACAGCTCTTTCTTCAAGTGAAGATCCAGCTCACGCTTCCATGCCATTTGATAAAGATCGGGACGGTTTCGTAATGGGCGCTGGTGCTGGAACCTTAGTGCTTGAAGATTACGATCACGCCAAAGCGCGTGATGCACATATTTTGGGTGAAATCGTTGGCTACGGCCAAACGAGTGACGCTTACAACCTTACTGCTCCGGATCCAGATGGGGAAGGGGCCATTGGGGCCATGCAACAAGCATTGGATGAAGCTCACATCAAGACTTCCGACCTTGATTACATTAATGCCCATGGCACAGCAACTCAATCTAATGATGTTTCTGAGTCAAAGGCCATTAGCAAGTTGTTTAAAGATAATGACCACGTCTTGGTTAGTTCAACCAAAGGGATGACTGGTCATGCCCTTGGAGCTGCCGGGGCCATTGAGGCAGTGGCAATTCTTGGATCCATGAAGCATAGTCAAATGCCAGTGAATGTTGGTGTCAGTACCCAGGATCCAGAAAGTCATATCAGGCTAGTGGATAAAGATAATGCTAAAAGACCGGTCAATACCGCCATTAGTAATTCATTTGGATTTGGTGGTCATAACGCGGTCATTGCGATAAAGAAGTGGAATCAATAATGAATGAAAAAGACATTGAAAAATTAATAACTAAATTTGATAAGTCCAACTTACAAGAATTAAAAATTGACGAAAACGGTCAACAACTTTATTTCTCCAAGATTGACAGTCATTCTAAACCAGTCACCCACGTTGAAAAAACGGCGGATGATAAATCGGATGAAAATCAGGAAAAGCTTCAGTTGAATGCACCTACTAGTGGTAATTATCAACTAAAGGCACCGATGGTGGGAATATTGTATTTTGCTCCTAGTCCTGAAAAGCCCGACTTCAAAAAAGATGGTGATCGCGTTCAAAAGGGTGAAACGGTTTGTATCATTGAGGCCATGAAGATGGTCAATGAAGTCAAAAGTCCGGTGAGCGGCACCGTCATGAAACGTCTGGTTGAGAATGGTTCGATGGTTGAGTATAACGAACCAGTTTATGAGATTAAGGAGGATTAGTTATGGCATTGAATGTTAATGATTATATCCCTCAACGTCCCCCAATTCAGATGATTGATAAGATTGACACCATTACCCCGGGAGAGGGAGCCGAGGCCACTAAGATGTTGGCAGGAAACGAATGGTACTTTGAAAATCAAGGTAATCATCCGACACTGCCACGTCCGTTGGTGCTTGAGTCAATGGCTCAGACTGGAGTGGTTGCTCTCTTATCAATGCCAGAATACAAGGGTAAAAACGCCTTTTTTGGTGGAATCAAACAAGCTGAGTTTAAAGATGACTTTCGACCGGGCGATGTTTTACATTTAAAGGTCGATTTATTAAAGGTTAAACATAATATTGGAATTGGAAAAGGTGTTGTCACTAGGGACGGACAGGAAATCGCTAATGCAACGTTGATGTTTGCGGTTGAATCATAGTGAGTGAAAGGTGATTTAATGTTTAAAAAGGTACTGGTGGCTAATCGGGGCGAGATTGCAGTCCAGATTATCCGTGCGCTTCATGATATGAATATTAAGGCAGTGGCAGTGTATTCAACTGCTGACGCTGATAGTTTATTCGTAAAATTGGCCGATGAGTCAGTTTGTATCGGTGGACCATTTCCAGACGAGTCATATCTCAATATGGCAGCAATTGTTGATGCAGCGGTACTTACTGGTTGCGATGCTTTGCACCCGGGATATGGCTTTTTGTCTGAAAACGCTGATTTTGCGGAACTTTGCAATCAGTGTGGCATTAAGTTTATCGGTCCAAGTGCTAAGGTCATAAATTTGATGGGTAACAAGGGAAACGCCAAGGAAGCCATGAAAAAAAGTGGTGTGCCAACGATTCCTGGCAGTGATGGTTTTATTGACTCCGTGGAACAAGCCAAAGAAGTCGCTCATCAAATTGGTTATCCGGTAATGCTAAAGGCTGCTGCCGGTGGTGGTGGTAAAGGGATTCGAAAAGTTGCTGATGACGATGAACTGGCTAAGGCTTTTCAGGATACGAAACGGGAGGCTAAACTTTCCTTTGGCGATGATCGATTGTACATGGAAAAAGATCTAAACGACGCCAAGCACATTGAGATGCAAGTCATTGCCGATGAGCATGGTAACGTTGTTTATTTCCCCGAACGTGATTGTTCACTTCAACGTAATCACCAGAAGATCATTGAAGAAAGTCCATGTTCTGAAATCACTTCCGCAAAGCGCCAAGAACTTGGTCAGATCGTCGTTAACGCCACCAAGGGAATCCAGTATACAAATACAGGTACATACGAGTTCTTAATGGATCAGGATCACAACTTCTATTTTATGGAAATGAACACCAGATTGCAGGTTGAGTACACCATTACCGAAGAAGTTGCCGATGTGGAAATCATTAAAGCTCAGATCTTAGTTGCAGAAGGTGAAAAATTACCCTTCACGCAGGCTGATTGTGGCGTAAAAGGCTACGCTTTGGAGTGTCGAATTGATGCAGAAGATCCCAGCAATAATTTTGCCCCATCGCCGGGTAAGATTACGAGTTTGCACCAGACTTACGGTACAAAGGGAGTTCGAGTGGACTCTGGCATTGGACAAAACGACGTCATTTCGCCCTACTACGATTCAATGATTGCCAAAATCATTGTTCATTTGCCTACTAAGAAACAGGCTGTCCATAAGATGCGTCGGGTTCTTAATGAGTTTCACATTGAAGGGGTCAAAACCAACCGAGATTTCTTGATTGCTTTACTAAATGACAAGCATTTCTTGGCTGGGGATTTTAACAATAATTACATTGAAAGTACGTTCTTAAAAGAATGGATGAAGAAACATGGCAAAAAGTGATTTTGAGAATTTGAATTCTGATGAGCTGACCAAAAGAATGGATCAGATTCCTGATGATATTTGGGTGAAATGTCCTTATTGTGGGACTACTTTTTACAAAAAGAAACTTGGTAAGTACAAGGAATGCCCAAATTGTGGCTATGCTTTTCGGATTGGAGCCAAAGAACGCATTCAAATGATGTGCGACGACTTTACACCCATTAATACTGATTTAAAGGCTTCCAAAAAATTTAAAGACGATAAGTACGTGGCAAAACTAAAGAAGGCCAGAGAGATTACTGGGATAAACGAAAGTGTCCTATCGGGAATCGGAACGATCAACGGTGTCAAAGTTGCGGTTGCAGCGATGGACTGGCGTTTTATTATGGCCAGTCTAGGGACAGCTACTGGAGAGATTTTGGCTCGTTTATTTGAAACGGCTACTAAAAAGGGCCTGCCAGTGATTGTCTTTACTGCTTCTGGTGGTGCGAGAATGCAGGAAGGAATTCATTCCTTGATGCAGATGGCCAAGGTCTCTGAGGCAGTAGCTGAGCATAGTAAGGCTGGGTTGCTTTACATCAGTGTGCTTGGCGATCCTACCACTGGTGGTGTGACCGCCAGCTTTGCCATGCAGGGTGATATTTTGTTGTCAGAACCCCATGCTTTGATTGGTTTTGCTGGTCGTCGGGTGATTGAAAAAACGATCCAACAGCGTCCGCCAAAAGATTTTCAGCGGGCTGAAACGTTGCTTAAAAATGGCTTCTTGGACGATGTCATTAAACGTTCTGAATTGAAAGAAACGTTAGGGAAGTTATTAAAATGGCATCAGGTAGGTGATCTTAATGGCTAAAAAAACGGCATGGGATAAGGTGCTAGCCGCTAGAGCTGCCAAAAAAATTGGGGTTGATGATTTAATCAACGGCATTACCGATGATTTTATGGAGCTTCATGGTGACCGGGCTTATGGTGATGATCCGGCTGTTTATGGTGGGATTGGCACCATGGACAACATTGCCACTACGTTTGTGGGGATTAGAAAAGGGTCGGACTTAAACTCCAACATTGAGCGGCACTTTGGTTCCGCAGAACCAGATGGATATCGGAAGGCTTTGCGTCTGATGAAACAGGCCGAAAAGTTCAACCGGCCGATTGTCACCTTAACTAATACACCAGGCGCCTATCCTGGCGTTGATGCCGAGTATCATGGAATTGGTTATACGATTGCTCAATTAATCTTACAGGGAATGCAACTAACCGTTCCTTATATTAGTGTGATCGTTGGCGAAGGTGGCAGTGGTGGTGCTTTAGCACTGGCTGTCGGTGATTGTGTCTGGGCCTTTGAGGATAGTATTTATTCGGTGCTCTCACCTGAAGGTTACGCCACGATTTTGTGGAAAGACCCCAGTCGGATGAAAGAAGCTGCTTCAGTGATGAAATTAACGCCAGATGATTTGTTGTCCGAGGGAATCATCGATCGGATTATTCCCGAAGCTGATACGGTTGATGGTTTCGAACGTTTCAGAGGCGATCTGGTTAAAAAAATTAGGGAATTAAATACATTATCTAAGGATGATTTGGTTGCTAAGCGACTTTCCCGTTACCGAAATTTTTAATGAATGAATTAATTTTTTGATATAATGATGTAAATTAGATATTTGGTTCTAGGAGGATTTTGAAGATGGCTGATTTATTAAAAGGAAAAAAAGTTGTTGTGATGGGTGTGGCGAATAGGAAAAGTATTGCTTGGGGATGTGCACAAGCAATTAAGTCACTTGGAGCTCAAGTTATTTTGACATACCAAAATGATCGTTTAAAGAAGAGTATTGAGAAGACCATTGGTGATGAAGAGTTCCCACTGGTTGAATGTGACGTGGCCGAAGATGCTAACGTCCAAAAGGCTTTTTCCGAAATTCATGACCGTTTTGGAAACATCGATGGGGTTATTCATGCCATTGCTTTTGCTGACAAAGAGACCCTTCAAAATGGTGTGATTAACACCAAAAAAGATGGTTACAACTTAGCCGAAGACATTAGTGCGTACTCATTTATCTCAGTTACTCGTTATGCCAGCAAGATTATGAACAAGCCTGGTAGCATTTTAACGTTAACTTATATGGGTTCAACTCGTGCCATTCCTGATTACAACATGATGGGAATTGCTAAGGCATCCCTTGAATCAGCTATGCGTTACCTTGCTTCTGAACTTGGTAAAGACCAAATTCGAGTAAACGCAATTTCCGCTGGAGCCGTTAAAACTTTGGCTGTTACCGGAATTAAGGGTCATCGTGACCTTCTTAAAATGTCACAATCATTCACCGTTGATGGTGAGAATGTAACAACTGATCAGATTGGTAACGTTGCTGCTTTCTTAGTTAGTGATTTATCAACCGGTGTTACTGGTGACATTATCTACGTTGACAAGGGTGTTCATTTACTTGCCTAAATTAAAATTAATTTAAATATCCCATGGCCTAAAAATGGCTATGGGATATTTTTTGGGCTTAAGAGCGTGATTTGAAACATGATTACACATTAAAACAAGTGTAACCAGATACATACTTGCTTTAAAATGCTGATATGACAGGCTTTTATGTCAGAATCATTCTAACTAGAATGGTTTTTGATTGCTAAATAACGAAAACTTGTTGAATATGAACACATGGTAATTACTCGAAATACCATGCTTGAATCAAATTAGATTAATAGAGGTGAATAATTTGAGTTTAATGAACGCAAAAGAAATTATGGATCTGATCCCAAATCGTTATCCGATTTTATTTATTGACCGGGTCGATGCGATGGATCCAGGCAAGTCCATTACGGCTACCAAGAATGTTACAATTAACGAAAATTATTTCCAAGGACATTTCCCTGGTAATCCAGTCATGCCCGGTGTTTTAATTATTGAATCGATGGCCCAGGTGGCTTCAATTCTGATTTTGAAGTCGCCCCAGTTTAAGAACAAAACGGTTTATATGGGTAGCATTCGCAACGCGAAGTTCAGAAAGATGGTGGAGCCCGGTGATGTTCTACGCTTTGAGGTTAAGATTGATAAGGTTAGAGGAAGTGCTGGCTCAGTTTCGTGTGTGGCATACGTTGGCGATAAAAAGGCTTGTGACGCTCAGTTGACCTTTATCGTAAGTAACAAGGAAAGAGAACAATAAAATAGGTAATAGGAGTCGCAAATGGGTAGTTTTTCAATCTTAGAAACGGCAAGGTCAACGCCCAATAATGTTGTTACTAATCATGATTTGACTAAAATCATGGATACCTCTGATGAGTGGATCAAACGACGGACCGGTATTCGCGCCCGTCACATTTCTAAGTCAGAGACTAATACTTCCATGTGTACTGATGTTGCAACTAAGCTCATTAATAAGGCCAATATTTCTGCAAGTGACGTTGATTTCATCATTGTAGCCACCATGTCATCAGACTTTCAAACTCCCTCAACTGCGGCAGTGGTTCAGGGAAATCTTCATGCTGACAATGCAATTGCCTTTGATCTGAACGCCGCTTGCTCTGGATTTGCTTACGGAATTTACGTCTTGAATGCGTTGCTTGCAAGTAAGCCGCATTCAAAAGGAATTTTAATTGGCGGTGAGAAGCTAAGCAAGTACATTGATTGGTCAGACCGTTCGACGGCGGTCCTGTTTGGGGATGGTGCTGCGGGAATTCTAGCTACCAACGATGGAAGTGAGTCAAAAGTACTTGCTAGTGACTTAGAAACAGTTGGAGAACTTGGTAATTCGCTAACGGCTGGGCACTTCGCTGATGATACGCACCAGCCGTATTTCAAGATGGATGGTCATGAAGTGTATCGTTTTGCTACTCAAAGGGTTCCAGAATCCATCAAACTGGCGCTTTCAAAGGCAAACATTGGCTTAAGTGATGTGAAGTACTTTATCGTTCATCAAGCAAATGAACGAATTATTAAAAGTATTGCTAACAAATTAGGTTTATCGATGGAAAAGTTTCCCGTTAATATCAATAAGTATGGCAATACCGCTGCGGCAAGCGAACCACTGCTATTAAGTGAAATGGTAGAGGAGCATCAGATTAACCGTGGTGACAACCTTGTTTTAACCGGTTTTGGTGGGGGATTAACCATTGGAACCGTAGTAATTAGATACTAAATACAAAAAATATTATGGAGTGATAAATTATGGCAGACCAAAACGAAATTTTTAACAAAATCAAGGACTTAATCGCAAAACAAACTGATGTACCAGCATCAGACATCAAGATGGACACTAACCTTAAGGAAGACGTTGATATTGATAGTCTTGACTTTTTTGAAGTGGTTGACGGACTTGAAAATGAATATGACATCGAAATTGAAAGTGATGAAGACATCAACACCGTCCAACAATTAGTTGACTACATTCAAAAGAAGATTGCGGAGAACGATAAATAATCAGTAAAATTATTTATTTGAACAGGAGGAAATCATTTGAGTAATCGAGTAGTTGTAACAGGGATGGGTGCTGTCACCCCCATTGGAAATGATGCCGAAACCTTTTCCAACAATTTGTTCAACTCTAAAGTGGGCATTGCACCAATTACCAAATTTGATGCTAGTAGCACGGGTGTGACGGTAGCTGCTGAAGTTAAAGACTTTGATCCAAGCAAGCGTTTAGATAAACGTGCTTACAAACGAATTGATCTTTTTTCACAGTACGCTTTGTACAGTGCTAAAGAGGCCATGGATCAAGCTGGCCTGAAACAGGGTGATTACGAACCTGAGGACCTTGGTGTCATGTACGGAAATGGAATTGGTGGTCTTACTACCATTGAGAGTGACATCATCAAGATGCACGAAAAAGGACCAAAGCGAGTTTCACCACTTTTTGTTCCTAAAGCCATTGCTAACATGGCGGCTGGAAATGTTTCCATGTACTTTGATGCGGAAAACACGTCTCAGACCATTGTGACGGCTTGTGCTTCAGCTAATAATGCCATTGGAAACGCCTTTGAACTAATTAAACAAGGGAAAGCCAAGATGATGATTGCTGGCGGAACTGAAGCTGCCATTACCGAGATTGGAATTGCTGGATTTGCTAAATTGACCGCTCTTTCAACCGCTGAAAAAGTAGAAGATGCCTCAATGCCATTTGATAAAGACCGCAATGGCTTTGTCATGGGAGAAGGGGCTGGTACTCTTGTACTTGAGGATTATGACCATGCTAAAGCACGTGGTGCTAATATTTTGGCCGAAGTGGTTGGATACGGTGCTACTAGTGATGCGTACCACATGACTGCTCCAAACCCCTCTGGGAAAGGTGCCATTAGAGCTATGAAGCAAGCCATTGACGAAGGTCACATTAAAACTAGTGAACTTGATTACGTTAATGCGCACGGTACCAGCACTCACGCTAATGATGTTGCTGAAGCTGGTGCGATTGAAAAGTTGTTTAAAGATAACGATCACGTCAAGGTTAGTTCCATTAAAGGAATGGTAGGACACTCATTGGGAGCTGCTGGTGGACTTGAAGCGGTTGCATTAGTTGCTGCCCTTCAAAATGATCAGATGCCAGTTAACGTGGGGATGAAGCATAAGGATCCTGAGATTCACGTTGATTTGGTCAATGAAGATAACAAAAAGGCGCCCGTTAATACTGCAATTAGTAATGCCTTTGGCTTTGGTGGTCACAATGCGGTAATTGCAATGAAGAAGTGGAATGAAGATTAGTGAATGAACAAGATATTGAAAAATTAATTGATAAATTTGAGCAATCGAGTTTACAAGAAATTAAGATTAATCAGAATGAAGGGGCCGTTTACTTATCCAAAATTCCTGATCACGACAGCTTGCATGCAAGTGAGTCAGTTAATGAATCCAGAAAGCCGGCTCAACTTGAATCTGCGTCAATTGATGCAACTGACGACTCCGATAATTATCAATTGAAAGCTCCAATGGTTGGAATTCTTTATTACGCTCCAAGCCCAGAAAAGGCCGACTTTAAGCAAGATGGTGATCATGTTAAAAAGGGTGAGACCGTTTGTGTAATTGAAGCCATGAAGTTGGTTAATGAGGTTAAAAGTCCAGTGAGTGGGACCATCGTTAAACGAATGCCTGAAAGTGGTTCGATGGTGGAATACAATGAACCGATTTTTGAAATTAAGGAAGACTAGAAAGCTCAATTCATATTAGTTTAAAAAGGTGATTTAATGTTTAAAAAAGTGCTGGTTGCAAACCGCGGTGAGATCGCAGTTCAGATCATCCGTGCACTTCACGAAATGAATATCAAGGCGGTGGCGGTTTATTCAACCGCTGATGCTGATAGTTTATTCGTAAAATTAGCTGACGAATCCGTATGTATTGGTGGACCGTTTCCAGATGAGTCATACCTAAACATGGCAGCAATTATTGATTCCGCGGTTCTTTGCGGATGTGATGCGCTCCATCCCGGGTATGGCTTTTTGTCTGAAAATGCTGATTTTGCTGAATTATGTGAACAGTGCGGAATTAAATTTATTGGTCCCACCGCTTCAGTAATTAATCTGATGGGTAATAAGGGTAATGCCAAAGAAGCAATGAAAAAGAATGGCGTTCCGATAATTCCTGGTAGCGATGGGTTTGTTGATACTTACGACCAGGCTAAAGAAGTGGCCCAAGAAACTGGTTATCCCGTGATGTTAAAGGCTGCTGCCGGTGGTGGCGGTAAGGGAATTCGAAAAGTTACTAGTGAATCTGAATTAAAAAAAGCCTTTAGTGATACTAAGCGTGAAGCCAAACTTTCATTTGGTGATGACCGGCTTTATATGGAAAAAGATTTAAATGATGCCAAACACATTGAAATGCAGGTCATTGCCGATGAACACGGCCACGTGGTCTATTTTCCGGAGCGAGATTGCTCAATGCAACGAAATCATCAAAAAATAATCGAAGAAAGTCCATGTTCCAAGATTACGCCCAACAAACGCCGAGAACTGGGTCAGATAGTGGCGAAGGCCGCCAAAGGGATTGGTTACACAAACACCGGGACCTTTGAATTCTTGATGGATCAAAAACATCATTTCTATTTTATGGAGATGAACACCAGGCTTCAAGTTGAATATACCGTTACCGAAGAAGTAACTGGAGTTGAAATTATTAAAGCTCAGATTCTAGTGGCAGAAGGACAATCACTCCCTTTTAATCAACAAGACTGTGAGATAAAGGGTTACTCACTTGAATGTCGGATCGATGCCGAGGATCCTAGCAATAATTTTGCTCCATCACCTGGTAAACTTCAGCAGGTGAAATTTACCCATGAATCTGATTCCATTCGAATTGATTCTGGGGTTGAAGCTGGCGACATGATTTCACCTTACTATGATTCGATGATTGCTAAAGTTATCGTGCATAAACCGACAAAACGGGAAGCCGTGTCCGAAATGAAGCAAATTTTGAACGAATTTGTTGTGAAGGGGGTCACCACCAATCGCGATTTCTTGATTGGTTTGATTTCTGATCAGCATTTTTTGACTGGTGATTTTAACAATAATTACATTGAAGGTGCGTTCTTAAAAGAATGGATGAAGCAGTATGACAAGCAAACGGTTTGAAAGTATTAGTCAAAAAGAGTTAAGTCAGCGAATGGATCAAATTCCTGATCACATCTGGGTCAAATGTCCAATCTGTCAGAAGAGTTTTTACAAGAAAGATCTTGGCAGGTATAAAGAGTGTCCTAATTGTTACTATGCCTTTCGGATTGGTGCTAAAGAGCGAATTGAGTTAATGTGTGACGACTTCACACCCATTAATACTGATTTAAAGGCTTCTAAAAAATTTAACGACGAAAAATACGTAACTAAGTTGAAGAAGGCACGCGTGGTAACTGGTCTAAATGAGAGTGTTTTGTCTGGGATTGGTACCATTGATGGAAATCAGGTAGCGATGGCTGCGATGGACTGGCGCTTTGTAATGGCAAGCCTCGGGACGGCAACGGGTGAGATTTTGGCACGGCTGTTTGAAACGGCAACGAAAAAGAAGCTTCCCGTGATTGTGTTTACTGCTTCTGGAGGAGCACGGATGCAAGAGGGGATTCATTCCCTGATGCAGATGGCCAAAGTGTCTGAAGCGGTTGCGCAACACAGTAAAGCGGGCTTACTGTACGTCAGTGTTCCCTGTGATCCCACTACTGGTGGTGTAACTGCCAGTTTTGCAATGCAGGGCGACATTATTTTATCAGAGCCCCACGCTTTGATTGGTTTTGCGGGACGTCGGGTGATTGAAAAGACGATTCAACAGCGCCCACCAAAAGACTTTCAACGATCAGAGACATTACTTAAAAATGGGTTTTTGGATGGGGTCGTGAGACGACGCGATCTAAAAGAGACACTTAATAAAATTCTAAAGTGGCATCGGGTAGGTGATAATGATGAGTAAACCAACCGCATGGGATAGAGTTATAAATGCTAGAGCTGCGGGTAAGATTGGGGTTGATGACCTCATTAACGGAATTACCGAAGATTTTATGGAACTGCATGGTGATCGGGTTTACGGTGATGACCCCGCCGTATACGCTGGGATTGGAACCCTTGATGAAATTCCGACGACGTTGATTGGGATTAGAAAGGGCTCGGATCTAAATTCCAACATCGAAAGGCACTTTGGTTCGGCTGAGCCTGACGGATACCGCAAAGCGCTGCGATTGATGAAGCAGGCCGAAAAATTCAATCGTTCAATTGTTACCTTGATTAATACTCCTGGAGCTTATCCTGGTGTAGAAGCCGAGTACCACGGGATTGGCTATACGATTGCGCAATTAATCTTACAGGGAATGCAACTGAAAGTTCCTTACGTAAGTGTGATTGTTGGTGAAGGTGGCAGTGGTGGTGCCCTGGCATTAGCTGTTGGTGACTGCGTCTGGGCTTTTGAGGATAGTATCTATTCGGTTCTTTCCCCAGAAGGATATGCCACCATTTTGTGGAAAGATGCTAGTCGGATGAAAGAAGCTGCTTCAGTCATGAAGTTGACTCCAGATGACTTACTAAAAGAAGGAATCATTGATCGGATTATTCCTGAAGTAAATACTGCCGATGGCTTTGAACGGTTTCGTGGTGATTTGGTTAAAAAAATTAAAGAACTAAATGCGATGACAAAGGATGAGATGCTTAAGAAGCGGTTTGCTAGGTACCGTAATTTTTAGTCAATGACCAAGATGTATGAGAGTGTTACTATTGTATCTGTTGAAAATAGTGAGACTCTTATTTTTTATCTCTCGGACCCAATCAGGTCTAATAAAATGAAAATGAGGAATTAGCATGATTAAATTTTTAAGTGATTCGATCACCACAAAAGCATTTCAACCATACTACCAAGACCTAGGAATCACCGATAAGCCGAAAAAGCAACAGACGCTTGTTGGAAGGGTTTTGTTAGCTAAACTGGTGGGGATGCCAGTACAAGACGCCATTAAAAACGTTGACATTGATTTTGGACATTACGGGAAACCCTATTTTGTACCAAATGGCTATCATTTTAACATTGCTCACTCTCATGACGCAGTTTTGGTGGTAATTTCTGATCAACCAATTGGAGTTGACTTAGAACAGATTCGTCCTTATGACTACACCAGGATTACCAAGGCATTCACTCCAGCGGAACTTAATTACTTAAAGAATTTAAAGGGCGAACGGCAAGGTGAACAAGCGTTAAGATTATGGACCATCAAGGAAGCGGTCTTAAAACTTCAGGGAGTCGGATTGATCGGAAAACCCAAGTCCGTTGATGTTTCACTGCCTCACATGGAAAGTGCTAGAAGAAACGATGATTTGTACCAGATTAACTTTTTGGACGTGGGATGGAAGTACATTGGGACACTTGCTACCCAGGTGAGTGAATAAATCATGAACGATATTTTAAATGCACGCGTAATTCATAGCTTAATTAGTAATCCCATTGATCAAATCGAGGTTTATGACCAATTGCCGTCGACTAACGAAGAGGCTCAAGTGGAGGTTTGGCATCGTCCTGGCATGATCATTGCTAACGAACAGACGAAGGGGAAAGGCCAAAATGGCCATCATTTTTATTCTCCTGCAAACAACGGCGTTTATTTTACGGTGGTGTTTCAGGCCCAACCAAGGTATCTTGATAATCCAGGCGTTTTAACACTTGGGCTTGGGGTTGCCGTTACGGACGCCATTAAACGGGTCTACAACATCGATACTCAATTAAAATGGGTCAATGACGTGTATCACGATGACAGTAAGGTCTGTGGGATTTTAACTGAAATTCAGAGTAACGAAGATAACGAGCCCGAGAACTTTATCATGGGCATCGGCCTCGATATTGGGATCATGCCGTTTTCACGTAATGGTGACCAAATGGTGGGGAGTTTAAACGTGGTACCACCACTTAAAAGGAACCAGTTAATTGCTTCGGTTTATGACCATTTGTACGAGGTCTATCGCGAGTGGGACGATGATCGGATTATTAATCAATATACTAAGCGTCTGCTGTGGCTTAACGAACAAGTTTCCCTTATCAATCATGATAATGAAATCACTGGAAAATTGGCGGGAATCGACGAACGTGGGCACCTTTTGTTAAAGACACGAGACCAGCAAACGTTAAACCTGGATCCGAATGTGACCAGACATATTAGGAAGATGAAATCTGACGATTAATGTTAGGTTTTTCTTTTTGTGTTGATTAAATTTAATTGTATGCTAAAATTAGCAACAAATTCAGGAGGTCTTATTATGGTTAAATTAAATGAAATGAGAGACTACGTTAACCAAAAGAAGCTTGATGTTGCTTACATCAGTAATTTTGAGGATATTAAGTACTTTACTGGTTTTGGTAGTGATCCCGTTGAACGGGTGTTGGCACTTTTTATTTTTCCTGATGCGGAACCATTTCTGTTTGCACCAGAACTCGAAGTGGAAGCCATAAAGGAGTCAGGATGGAAGTATCCCGTTTATGGTTACTTAGACCATGAAGATCCCTTTAAACTGATCGCCAAGCACATTCGTGATGTAACTCCTGATCCCAAGCGATTTGGGATTGAAGACGACAACTTGGTCATTAGTCGTTATCAACAGCTTCAAGCTGAATTTCCGAAGGCTGACTTTAGCACTAACGTGGCTCCAGAAGTTAGTGAACTGCGGGTAATTAAGACGCCATATGAGATTGAACAGTTAGACGCTGCTGGAAAAGAAGCCGACTTTGCTTTTCAAGTTGGTTTTGAGACCACTAAAGCCGGTAAAACGGAGGCAGAAGTGGCTGCTGAGATTGAGTACCAGGAAAAAATCAGAGGGGTTATGAACATGAGTTTTGATACTCTGGTTCAGACTGGACCTCACGCGGCGGAACCACATGGTGCTACTGACATGAACAAGATTAAGAACGATAACCTGTTATTATTTGATTTAGGAACGGTTCATAATGGCTACATCTCTGATGCTTCCCGGACGGTCGCTGTTGGTGATAAAATTCCGGCCAAACAAAAAGAGATTTATGACGTTTGTTTGGAAGCTCAGTTAGCTGCCCAATCTGCTGCTAAACCAGGTATTCGGGCCGAAGACCTGGATGCGGTTGCAAGAGATATCATTGACAAGGCTGGTTATGGTAAATACTTCATCCACCGTTTAGGCCACGGCATGGGGATGGGTGAGCATGAATTCCCTTCAATAATGGAGGGCAATAAGATGACTTTAAAGGAAGGCATGTGCTTTTCAATTGAACCTGGTATCTACATTCCTGGCGTAGCCGGAGTTCGAATTGAAGATTGCATTCACCTAACCAAGGATGGAAATGAACCATTTACTCACACATCCAAAGAATTACGCTATGTATAAGAGTTGACATAAAAAGACCCTGGATTTTATCCAGGATCTTATTTTTTACATTTGATGGGTCTGTTCTCGCTTGGGACCAGTTGAGAAAGTGACTAACGGGATACCTACAAGTTCTGAAACCCGGTCAAGAAACTTTTGGGCGTTTTTAGGAAGCTTGTCGTAAGTATCACAATTAGTGATATCCTCGTTCCATCCCTGGAGCGTTTCGTAGACCGGTTTGCACTTGTCCAAGATATCCAAGTTAGCGGGGTAATAAGTGATTTTCTTACCGTCTAGTTCATATGCGGTACAAATCTTAATTTCTTTTAATCCGTCAAAAACATCCAGACAGTTTAAGGCTAGGTGGGTTAGACCAGAAACACGACGAGCGTGTCTTAAGGCAACGCTGTCAAACCAACCGATTCGTCTGGGACGCTTGGTCACAACCCCGTACTCATGGGCGGTTTCTCTGATGTAGTTACCGGTCTCGTCTAGTAGTTCCGTTGGAAATGGTCCCTCACCGACACGTGAAGTATAGGCTTTACAAGTTCCAATGACCCGATCAATCTTGCTGGGTCCAATCCCAGCACCAACGGCAGCGCCTCCGGCAACGGGGTTCGAAGAAGTGACGTAGGGATATGTCCCATGGTCAACGTCTAACATAATTCCTTGAGCACCTTCAAACAGGACGTTTTGGTTATGATCGATTTCATCGTTTAAAAGAACGGAGGTTTCGGTTACGTATGGTTTTAATCGTTTCCCTAACTGGACGTATTCATTATAGATTTCTTCAAAATTAAGGGGCTCATGGTTGTATAGTTTAACCAAAATTTCGTTCTTTTCAGCCAAGACGTCTTTCAAACGCTTCTTGAAAGTTACTGGATCAATTAAATCGGCCACCCGAATTCCAACCCTAGCAACCTTGTCCATGTAAGCAGGGCCAATTCCCTTCTGAGTCGTCCCGATCTTATGATGTTTGTGTTCCTCTTGAAGCTTATCAAAAAGAGGATGGTATGGCATGATGACTTGAGCACGAGATGATACACGGAGGTTGTCGGTAGAAACACCATGTTTGTTTAGATAGTCGACTTCTTTAAATAGTGACTTGGGGTTCAAAACAACGCCGTTTCCAATTACTGCCAACTTGTCAGAATAGAAAATTCCGGACGGAACGAGTTGAACGTGAAAATTTTGATTGTTATACACAATGGTGTGACCCGCATTGTCACCGCCCTGATATCTAGCAATGATATCCGCGTCAGCACTTAGGGTATCGACAATCTTTCCTTTGCCCTCATCGCCCCATTGACTACCAACAACAACTGTTACAGACATAAATAGCACCTCGTAAATGAATTTTTTGACCAAGAACAGTTTACCAATCACATATGGAAAAATCAAGAACGTTCAAAATATTGTTAAAAATAATGTTCGTGTTTTATTGAATATTAGAATTATAATAAAGTAGTAGCGGCGTTGATTTGACTGAAAAGAAAACATTATGTAAGATTATCCTGTAATTATAATGAGGTGAATGAAATGATTGATCGTTATACAAGAGCACCAATGAAGCGAATTTGGAGTAAGCAGAATCAGTATCAGACATGGCTTGAAGTTGAGATTGCGATTGATGAAGCATGGAATAAGTTAGGTAAGATTCCAGATGCTGACATTATTGCCATTAAAAGAAACGCGACCTTTGACGTGGACCGCATTGCACAGATTGAATCGGAAACTCACCATGATGTGGTGGCTTTTACCCGCGATGTTTCGGAGTCGCTTGGCCCCGAAAAAAAGTGGATCCATTACGGCGTTACTAGTACTGATGTTGTCGATACCGCTCAGGGACTTAGACTAAAGCAGGCTGACGAGATTCTTCGTCAGGATATTTTAACTTTAATGGATACCATTAAGCAGAAAGCCTTAAAATATAAGGATACGGTTGAAATCGGAAGAACCCATGGGGTTCAGGCGGAACCAATGACTTTTGGCTTAAAGATGGCACGTTGGTATTCAGAAATGAAACGAAACCTAAAACGATTTAACGAAACAGCTGCCGGAGTGGAAGCCGGGAAAATTTCTGGAGCCGTTGGGACGTTTGCTAACATCGATCCTCAGGTAGAGGCTTACGTATGTAATAAATTAGGACTACGAGCCCAAGAAATCACTAGTCAAGTCTTACCTCGTGATTTGCATGCCGAATATATCGCCACTTTGGCGTTGATTGCCACTAGTCTTGAAAATTTTGCAACGGAGATCCGTGGTTTGCAACGTTCTGAGATTCATGAAGTAGAAGAGCATTTTAATCCTGGTCAAAAGGGTTCTTCAGCAATGCCACATAAACGGAACCCAATTGGATCAGAAAACATTTGTGGGTTGGCCAGAACGATGCGTGGACTAATCACCACTGCCTACGAGAACGTTTCTTTGTGGCATGAGCGTGATATTTCCCATTCTTCGGCTGAGCGAATTATTCTACCAGAGAGTACCACGCTCTTAGATTACATGCTCCATCGTTTCAACAACATTCTTTCAAATCTAGACGTGTTCCCAAAGCGGATGAAGGAAAATATGAATCTAACTTATGGCCTAATTTACAGTCAACGAGTAATGCTAAAACTAATTGATAAAGGCATGAGTCGGGAAGAAGCGTACGACTTAGTTCAACCACTGACGGCTCAGTCATGGGAAAACCGCGAGTCATTTGAAAAGTTAGTTAAAGCTAACGATCAGATTAATGAACGGTTGTCTGACCAAGAGATTAACGATGCGTTTGATTATCATTACCACCTTAGACACGTTGATGATATTTTCAAACGGGTCGGATTAGAATAGGTTAAATGGAGATGCATTAATGCATCTCCATTTTGATTTTGATTGCTTTTACCATTCAATCAGTATATTATTAAAGTGAATTATATAATTCTGGGGTGCCGAAAGGCTGAGATAATACCCATTGAACCTGATCAGGTTAAGACCTGCGAAGGGATCCGACTACACTACAAGTGTCATTTTTAATCATGTGTTGAAGTTCCCGGGGTAGATCCAGGAACTTTTTTTATTGGAGGAGATCACATGAAAATTTTGAGAGAATGGCATTTAAAGGACATTATTTTAGTTACATTGATTGGTGCTTTTTGTGGAGTGATTTTTTGGGGAACTTCATTTCTCTATAATATCTTAGCTGCGGCACTGACACCATTTGGATTGCAGCCGTTTGCAAACGAAGCCACCTTTGGATTATGGACGCTTGCTGGACCGTTAGCAGCGTTTATCATTCGCATCCCATTTTCCGCTACCCTTGGTGAGTTACTGGGAGCCTTCGTCGAGATGATCCTTGGCAGTCAGTGGGGAATTGCTGATTTGTTATCCGGCTTAATTCAAGGACTATCGTCTGAGTTAGGATTTGCCGTATTGGGATATAAACATTATGATTGGTTAGGAATCATAAGTACGACGATTACCACCACGGTAATTACGTTTGCTTGGGATATGATCAAAAGTGGATACGCAAATTATCATTTTGGATTTTTACTCCTACTGTTTCTAACCCGGCTTGTATCGGTCTTCTTATTCAGTGGAGTGCTGACTTATTTCATCAGTCGTTTACTAGAAAAAAGTCAGGTCTTAAGCAGATAAGTCGTACCCAATATTTAATTAGGAGATGACAAAATGTCTGATTATCGAATTGAAAGTGACACGCTTGGAGACGTCAAGGTGCCAAAGGATGCTTTGTGGGGTGCTCAAACCGAGCGGAGCCGGCATAATTTTCCTGTCGGTCCCAAGTTACCAGTATTGGTAATTCGCGCTCTCATAAACATTAAAGCAAGTGCTGCCGAGGTGAGCATCAAACAAGACACCATCGATCGAAAAAAGGGTGAGTTGATTGAGCAGGGTGCCCAAAAACTATTGAGTCTTTCCGATAATCAATTAATGCAAAACTTCCCGTTACACATTTACCAAACTGGATCGGGAACTCAGACTAACATGAACGTGAACGAGGTGATTGCCCACGTTGCTAATCAGATTAATCCAAAGATTAATGTTTTACCAAATGATGATGTTAATCATTCCCAGAGTTCAAATGATACGTTTCCAACGGCAATGAACATTGCAAGTCTGGTTGCCATCAATCAGCTGTTACCTGAGTTGGAGCATTTGATTAATGTTATGCATCACTTACAGAAAAAGTATTGGGATGTGGTTAAGATTGGGCGCACTCATTTACAGGACGCCACTCCGATGACGTTTGGACAGGAAGTGTCGGGATGGGCTAGCACCATTCAACACGACCTTGATTTTGTGAGGGACAATTCGAAGTCACTACTGGGGCTACCAATTGGTGGAACAGCAGTCGGGACCGGCCTTAATACGACGGAAGACTTTGATAAGGAAATGGTTCAAACCCTGGGTAATAAGTATCATGAGCCGTTTGAAGTTGAAAATAAATTTTATGGATTAGCTTCCCATTCGGCCATTACCATGACGCATGGGGCTGTGCGGACGCTTGCAACTGATCTGATGAAAATTGCCAATGACATTAAATTTCTAGCGAGTGGTCCTAGAGCTGGTTACGGTGAGATTAAAATTCCCGCTAATGAACCTGGGTCATCGATTATGCCTGGCAAGGTGAACCCGACTCAGGGTGAAGCCATGGATATGGTAGTAGCGCGCATCATGGGAAATGATACGACCATCGAAGTTGCTAACACCCAGGGAAACTTTGAAATGAATGTCTATAAGCCAATTATCATATCCTGTTTTCTTGATTCCGTTCAGTCACTGACAGGCATCTTAAGCCACTTTACGGACTTGATGGTCAAAGGGATTGAAGTCAACCAAGATCGCATGGAGGAGTTGGTCCATAATTCTTTGATGACGGTAACGGCATTGTCACCACACATTGGCTATCATCGAGCAGCTGAAATTGCCAATGCTGCTTTAAAGGGAAAGACGAATCTTAGACAGGCGGCCATTGATTCAGGATACGTCACTGGTGATAACTTTGATAAATGGGTTGAGCCATTAAAAATGACTAATTATAAGCGCGAACAATGATCAAGATTATAAATAAAAAAAGGTCCAGCAACTAACGTCTCCGTTATTGCTGGACCTTTTGGGTATTTAATTACTTTTTGGAATCATTGAGATTATTATTATTGGCATCAGAATCTTTTGAATTTTGAGGAGCACCATCAGTAGTACTACCAGTTGATTGTGGATTAACGTTACCGTTTTTGCTTCGTTTCATCATTTCTGCCATCAACATTCTGTACTGGGTCCGGTAAGCATTGTAAGCCTTCTGTGAGTCTTCCATGTTCGTTTGGGCGTCGTGAAGACGAGTCCCTAACTGTTGATTAGTGTACCCTGATAAGTTCATCTGAACGTTTAAAGTGGCGTTATAAGCATGGGTTAGATAATGGTACCCAGATAACGTCGCCTTAGAAATCGTACTAGCGGCGTGTTTAACCGTTGGCTGTTCACTGAAGTCGTCAATTCCGTTAACAATGGGGTCACTAATGTGTTTGTTCCAGTAGGAAATTAGTGGACCGGCAAAGAAGGCGACGATGATTGATGCAAATCCAACGGGGCCACCAGCAAGGACAGCGGCAATCAAGAAGAGGATATCTTGGATCACACGAGCCGTCTTGTACTTGATGTGTAGTCGTGATGATACAATTGGAGCAATGGCATCATAGGGGGCAACACCAAGATTAGGAGCCATGTAGATTGAACTACCAGCCGTAAATAGGATTAGTCCCAAGAAGGCATTAGCAACGATTACGAAGAAGTTAATCCCCGACGGGAAGATTTGTTGGTAAAATTGAGTGAAAATTTGAATCTCAAATCCAACTAGCACCATGTTCATGATGGTTCCAATTCCGATCATGTGACGGTCAAGGAACAAGACAAACACGAAGATTACCAGGTTAGCCAGTAACTGGTACAAACCAAGTGACATGTGCAGATGGTTTGACATACCAATATTAACGGCAGTAAAAGGATCAAGACCTAAAATCTTGCTTGATCGAAGTAACGTGGCACCAAGTGATAACATGGTGATACCAACAAACGACATTAAAACTTTAAGTAATATATTAAATGTTTTACCGTACCAAGTCATTTGTGGTGCGGCAGTATTGCCTGATTGGGTAGAATTACTCATTGAATAGACTTCCTTCTTAATTTGATATTTGTATTATAACTTATTGCATACAGGATTGTAAGGGCTGGGCGGCACAAACGTATTGATACGGGCAATAAATTACAAGAGATGACTAATTTTGAAATATGTATTATAATTCTTGTTAACTTGAACTAATCATTTAAGTTGATTTTGTATTTGGAGGGATTGCTTATGAATATTAAAGTATTAAACAAGCAAGGCGCTCTACCAGTCAAAGACTGGCAACAGCGTGAAAATAACCTTTTTCGAGTTCATCAGCTAATGCACAATAAGAAACTTCAATTGAGTAAATCAGCCAGAGCAATGATTGCACCCATCTTGAAACCGTTAACTTAGTAAATTTTAGTAATTTAATTGCAAGGTGCTGCGGTTTCAACTAAAATGCAATTGTCTAGGAAGTGAGTATAATGGTTGATTCAGATTTGAAACAACAGGTCAAAGATTTATTGGCTCGTAATAAAGAGCTTAAAAGTAAAATTCAAGCTTTGACAAGTGGTACTGACATTTCAGATAAGAGCACTAGTGATTTGAAGTCACAGGTGGTCCAGTTTCAAGACGAATTAAAAAATGCTCTCGATCGAGCTACTCAGTATGAAAATAAATATAATAAAATGAGTACTGAATACATGGAATTATCAAATCAGTATCATGAATTGCAAACGCAACTTGACTCGTTAAAAAATAAATAAGTGTGAGGAGAACATTCTTCACGCTTATTTATTTGCCAAGTTAATCTCTCATGTTTATGGTCGAATGGTGAAAATATGGCAAAAAAAGAAACAGCCAAAAAGAGAATAATTGAAGGAACGTTTGAGATGCTCCAAACTAAGTCTTATCAAGAAATTACGGTGAAAGACATTTCCAAACACGTTGGGGTTTCCCGGATGACGTTTTATCGTAACTTCCATACCAAGGAAGACGTCATCGTTGGTCAATTTCAGGAGACCTTTTCAACCTTTATTAATCGTTTATTAGCGCAAAAGGTCTCTAATTTTAACGGCCTAGCAACGACTTTCTTTACGATTATTAAAGAGAATAAGCGGATGATGGATGTAATCGTTGATAATGATCTGTCTTATTTGTTACTTAAAATCTTAAAAAAATACATTACGAATCTGGTTGACGACGATATATTAGAGTTGCGCGCCAATTCATCGAAAATGCTAATTTCGTTGATTTCAGGTGGTTTAACTGAAGTTTTACTAACGTGGACAGAAGACGGGATGGAAGAGCCCGTTGAAGAATTGGTCATCTTTGCATCGAAGTACATGAACTTTAAGGTTAACTAGTTTTTTAATTTAAAAATATGTATAAAAAAAGAGCTCTGCGATTGCAGAACTCTTTTTGTTTGGCTAAAATTAGTCCATTGGAGTAACGTTAGCAGCTTGGGGACCACGGTCTCCTTCTTCAACGTCCAAAGTAACCTTTTCGCCTTCGTCAAGGGTCTTGAAGCCATCCTTGTTGATAGCTGAGTAATGTACGAATACATCACCATCATCAGTAGTAATAAAACCATAACCCTTGTCAGCGTTAAACCATTTAACAGTACCTTGTTTCATAATATGAAACCTCCTAGCGCATAGCGCAATAAATTTTTCAGTGTTGCTTAGTTTGAATCTTAAAAGGAAGTCATTTCATAATAATACAAAACAAGAAACCTTAGAAACTCGAAACCATTCACACATCTATTTAAATATAACATAAATTCTACTGATGTCAATATGATAGACTTATATTAATCAATTAAAAGAAGATGAAGGCATGAAAACATTAATAATCGTTTCACACCCCAAGTTTCAGGACTCAATTACCCAGGAATTTCTAAGAACCAGTCAAGCTGATTTAGCCGATGTTACATGGCACTGTTTAGATGAAATATATGGAAGTGATCCAATTGACGTGCAAGCTGAGCGTGACCTCTTAAATAAGGCTGATCGGATCATTTTTCAGTTTCCACTTTATTGGTATAGTGCCCCCTCATCGCTTAAAGTTTGGGAGGATGAGGTCTTAAGTCGGGCCTACACGTACGCTAATGAAGATGGCCGTTTAAAGGGCAAGAAACTCGGAATCGTGACGAGTGTGGGCTACCCTAAATCATCGTTTGCGGTGGGTGCTAGTCAATCCTTTAGTATTTCTCAAATTATGACACCATACGAAGCCCTTGCTAGACAAGCAGGTATGAAGTTTATGACACCACTTGTGATTTCGCAATTTGGGTACATGTCGGATGATGAGAAAAAAAAGTTGCTTGTTGACTACCAGATGTATTTGACAGCTAAGTATCCCTTTAACTTTAACGAACGTGAGACGTGGATGGCTTTTCAACTAAAGAAATTGGCAACTGGAAGTATGAAATCACATAAGCAGGATCTGGATTTAATTATTAAAGAAGTGGAAACCAGTCAAGATAATTTAAATGACTTAAAGGAACAAATTAACCTAATTCGGAATCAGGAGGAAGACTAATTATGGATGATAACGAAGAATGGACGACTAATAAGATTAATGAATTAATTAAGACCCAGACGTCATTTATTAATCGTGCACTGTTATATGGATGTAAACAGTTAGTTAAAGAACAGGCCAAAAGAAATGAGCAGGCTGAAAATGAAATTGATGGGAGAAGTTGGAGTCCCGAAAAATGGTAAGGACTCTTTACGTTGATGGTATTGACAACAAAAGGGACCCGTCGTTAAAGACGAGCCCCTGTGGGTACTGTTTGATTTAAAAGCTCCGGTTTGGGAGCTTTTTTATTTATAATACTAAATTCGTTCGCTTCGGTCTGAAATAATGTATTGGTTTATTAAGGCTGCCAGAATCGAACCGACAAGTGGTGCTGTTAGATAAAGCCATAGTGATTTTAATGCTAATCCGCCAGCAAAAATAGCGGGGAACAATGATCGGACGGGATTCATTGAAGCGCCGGTTAACTTACCACCAACAATTACCAAAACAAAGATGGTAAAGCCGACGGCAATTGGTGACTGAATGGCATACATATTTGTTTTAGAATGGTTTAAGACTAGGATCACAATTAACAAAGTGGTGGTCAGTAGAACTTCGGTGAAGAAAGCAATTGGAGCGGAGATGTGGGGGAAGACCGTTCCACCTAAATAATTAGTGCTAACTTCCTTGTTCCAACTTTCACCAGTCTTGTTAAGCAGTGAGACGTAGGTTAAAACGACACAAATTTCACCTAAGAGACCGCCGACTAGTTGACTAATTACATAAATAATCGCCTCTTTTCCGGGCATTCTTTTAGTTAAATACATGGTAAGGGTTACGGCTGGATTTAGATGAGCTCCTGAAAGTGGTCCAGTGGCATAAACCAGAATGGATAAGGTGAGACCCCATCCAACCGACGGACCTAACTGGTCAGCGTACGGTCCGCTGAAAATGATGAGGCCTGTTCCTAAATAGATTAATAAGGCAGTCCCAACCAGTTCACCAAAGATTTTTAATTTCATTATTAGGTTCCTCTTTGAACTTCGGCCACGTCATTGATGATTTTAAGAAAGGTATCTGAAGATAATGAGGCTCTTCCAATCAACAGTCCGTCGATATTTGGTGATGAAAAAATGGCTTTGGCATTTTCTGGGGTGACTGCTCCACCGTATTGAATCCTAATCTTTTCGGCAGTGTCATTTCCAAAAATAATCTTAAGGGAGGTGCGAATCACCCGTGCTGCATGTTCAATCTCCGCTAATGAGGCTGTTTTAGCGGCACCGATGGACCACGATGGTTCGTATGCGATGACTAAATGTTCAGCATCCTTTCTGTTGATGCCAGCAAATGAAACGGCAATTTCGGTTAAGGGTGACATCTCCAGATCATCAGGATTATAGGTTGAGGTATCTTCTGAGATTGCCACTACCGGAGTGAGGTGATTGCGAAAGCTGCCCATGATTTTTAATCCAATTGTACCGTTCGTTTCTTTAAACATCTTGCGGCGTTCATAGTGACCAATTATAGAACCATTGATTCCAAGGTCTGATAATGCAACCGGGGACGTTTCTCCGGTGTACGGACCTTCGTCGGCCCAGTGCAAATTTTCGGCAAAAACTTCGATGGGCTCTTTTTGGGATTGAATGAACTGAACCATTTTATAAAGGTAGACGTTTTGGGCCGCAATGCCAACTTGAACGAGGTTTTTATCAGGCAACTTACCTTCTAATGATTTTAAGAAGTCCTCAATATCTTTGCTGGTTTTGTTCATTTTCCAATTTGCTAAAATAAGTGGAATTCGATTACTCATTGAGACTAGCCTCCTTTAGTTTCTTTAATTGAGACTGATGGCGGATCTTAAAGTATTCCCTGGTCATGTTTTCTTTAGTTGCTCGATCCCAGCCTAATTGGCGGCTCATTTCATCGATGACCGGCCTCTCGATTTGATCGGTTTTCTCAGAATCAAATAGGAGGTAGTTCGTTCTTCTAAGTAAGAAGTCGATTGGACGACTGATCATTTCGTGATCAATTGAGTAGTGAAGAACACTTGTTTCTGCCAAAGTTAAACCTGGCGCAGTGACGCCACTGGCAACGTAGTTAGCGATTAAGGGAGTGTTTGATCCAAACAGGTTGGCAATCGCCATGGCTTCCTTGGTGCTTAAGCCGCGGTTGACTAAGGTGGCAGCATAACTTTTAATGTTGCCGTTAACGTCGTTTGAATCGAAGTGGCCACCAGAGATTTGGTAATTTTTAGAGTCAATTAATGAAACAGGTTGATCAAATTTTTGTTCCAGTTCTTTTTTGACGAGTTTCATCGTGTCTTCGCCCATTAGCCGGTAATCAGTTAATTTACCGCCAGAGACGTTGATGACACCGTCGACCAGTTTGATTTCAAATCCACGTGAAACACTTGAAGCACTTTGGTCGTTTGAAACTACCGAATGAACGTAATTGTTAACGTCGTTGTGGTCAATCTGTTGGTTAAAGTATTGATTGATTTTAGTGTCTAAGTGGTGCAGATCGTCGTCGTTTAAGTTTTTGTGCGTGGTATTCCCGTTATAATCACCGGATTCAATCAAAGGACGAATGCCAGCCCAGCTTGCTTCTATATCGTTAGTCGTTAAGTTAGCGTTTGGGAAGTGTTGGTTAACGGTCTTTAAGAGATAGTTAACATCTTTTTGATTAACGGTTGGGTTACTGTAATCACCATCGTAATCCGTGTCCGTCGTTCCAAAGTAAGTTTTTCCAAATCTTGGGATGATAAAAATCATCCGACCGTCGTCTAACCCAGAGTCTAAGTAAACGGGGAGGGGCACCTTAAGTTTGCTTTGATCAACTACTAAGTGAACTCCCTTGGTAGGTCTGATTTTTTGCTTATGATCGTAATCAAACATTTTAACAATGCCATCGTACCAAGGGCCTGCCGCATTGATGACGATTTTGGATTTAATTGGAAATTCGGTGTTATCTTCTCTATCAATCACGTTTACAATCTTTTGATTGTGATCGTTTTCGATGTTGACTGCTTTAACGTGACTAACGGCAACGGCACCATCACTGACTGCTTGTTTAATGTTTTCGATTGTGAGGCGCGCATCGTTATTTTTGTAATCAAGATAGACTCCCATCCCAACTAAATGATTGTGGTTTAGGTTGGGTAATTTTTTCTCTGCATCCGCTTTTGACAGTGTTTGGTGTGCAAAGGGACTGTCTTTTGGAACGTTGGCTAAATGATCGTAAATGGCCATGGCGACTTCTGCGCTTAACGGGGTGAAGGTGTCATCCTTATTATCGTAAAGTGGCAGTAGCATTTTAGAAGGACGAGGGATGTGTGGAGCAATATGTTGCACAATGGCTCGTTCCTTGACGGTGTCGTTTACGACGTCAATATCAAAAGTCTTGAGGTATCGAATTCCCCCATGAACGAGTTTGGTCGAACGACTACTGGTTCCTTCAGCAAAATCCTGCATATCAATTAAAGCGGTTTTGAGACCCGAAGCAGCGGCCTGAATGGCAATGCCTGCTCCAGTAATGCCACCACCAATGATTGTGACGTCAAAATCATCATTTTTAAGTTGATCAATATCTTGGTTTCGGTTTTTATACGAAAAGTTATTCATTTTCATTCTCCTGAGGCTTAAATGATTCAGTTGCCTTAACTGCTTGTTTCCAGCCCGAATATAAGCTTTCTGCTTCATCTTTTTCCATGTTGGGATTGAAAATGGTTGGCTCAGGCTGAAGTTTTTTAAGTTCGTCAATACTCTTCCAGAATCCAATGGCTAGTCCGGCTAAATAGGCGGCACCACGTCCTGTCATTTCAATGTCTTTTGATCGCACGACTGAGGTCTCTAAAAGATCGGATTGAAATTGCATTAAATAGTTATTTAACGATGCTCCGCCATCAACGTGAAGATTGGTGACTGGCATATTAGTATCATTTACCATGGCACCCACAACGTCCCGACTTTGATAGGCAATGGACTGTAACGTTGCCTTAACAAAGTCATTTTTGGTGGTTCCACGTGATAAACCGAAGACCGCACCACGCGCGTCTGGATTCCAGTACGGAGCACCTAATCCAGTGATTGCTGGGACGACATAAACCTCGTTGTGATTATTAGACTTGTTGGCTAGATTTTCGGTATCGGGAGCCGTTTTAACTAACTGCATGCGATCCCTTAGCCACTGGATGGCGGAACCAGCAATAAACACGGATCCCTCCAAAGCGTAGGTAATTTGACCACCAATTCCATAACCAATCGTGGTTAATAAGCCGTTGTGTGAGTATTTGGGCTTTTTTCCCGTATTCATCACAATAAAGGAACCGGTACCATAAGTGTTTTTAACGTCACCGGAATTAACCGCTAAATGACCGAATAGAGCGGCTTGTTGATCACCAGCGATTCCAGAGATGGGAACCGAAGCACCAAAAAAGTTTTCCGGCAGACTCTTACCAAAGACTCCCGATGAGTCCTTGACTTCTGGAAGCATGACTTTAGGAATATTGAGAATGTTCAGTAATTCAGGATCCCAGTCGAGATTTTCGATGTTATATAGCATGGTTCGAGAAACGTTCGAATAATCGGTCGCATGAACTTCACCGCCCGTTAGTTTCCAAAGTAACCAACTGTCGATCGTACCAAACAGAAGTTCACCATTTTCGGCTCGTTCCTGGGCACCAGAGACTTGATCCAAGATGTATCTGATTTTAGTGGCAGAAAAATACGCATCGATAATTAAGCCGGTTTTCTTTTGCACCATGCTTTTATACCCGGCATCAATCATTGTTTTGGCTATTGGGGCAGTTTGACGTGATTGCCACACAATGGCCTTAGAAATGGGCAATCCACTTTCTTTGTCCCAAATTACGGTGGTTTCTCGTTGATTAGTAATTCCGATACTAGCGATCTCATTCGGATTAATCCGGCCCTTGATAATGGCGGTTGCCATCACGGCTTGGGCGGTTAACCAAATTTCGTTAGCATCCTGTTCCACCCAACCGGGTTCCGGGAAATACATGGTTAATTCTTTTTGATCGCTAGATACCACGTTTGCGTTTTTATCGTAAATGATAGCGCGAACACTGGTGGTTCCTTCGTCAATTACTAAAATATATTTTTTCATTTTGTCTATCACTTCTTACTTTCACAAATAAACCATATTTCACATAATTATTAAATGTGCCATTTTCCTAGGATTCGCTTGATGTCAGCATTCATAAACTAAAGAAAACGTTTTCTTTAACGGTTAGTATACTACCAATATCAAATTTCACAATAAAAGCATCCTGGATAATATCCGGCTTTGAGTAAGAAAATGAGTAATCACGTGGGTTAACGTTCGTCAAACTTTATTCATTTTATTATATGTAGTTGATGAATGAACTGATGGAATAAAAAAAGGATTCACATTTTTAGATAAATGTGAATCCAGATGGATTAATTATTTTGATAACGGGTATGAATTAGGCTTTGTTTTCTGATCCAAAGACTCTAATCCGGTCTAGGCACATGTTTTTAAGCGCGTTGGTTCCAGCCTTTAAGAAGATTCGGGGGTCATAATTTTTTCCTTCGAGGTCTTTATCAGAGTGGACGTAGTCACGCATTGCTTGGTGGAAAGCTAATTGTCCCTCAGTATTGACGTTGATCTTAGAGATTCCTAATTGAATAGCCTTTTTGATTTGGTCATCAGGAATTCCAGAGCCGCCATGGAGAACCAATGGGATTTGCTTTCCCGTATTATCATAAAGGGCTTGGTCGATCTTTTTTAGATGAGCAAAGTTGAGACCCTTCCAGTCCTTTGGATACTTACCGTGGATATTACCGATGCCAACTGCCAGCATGTCTACGCCAGTCTCGGCCATTTTGACGGCTGAATCAACTGGTGCAATTTCACCATCAGCAATTACTCCGTCCTCTTCACCACCAATGGTTCCGACTTCAGCTTCGACACTAACGTCTTCTGCGTGTGCTAACTTAATTAGGGTCTTGGTTTTTTCAAGGTTTTCGTTTAATGGTAAGGCAGACCCGTCAAACATGATTGAAGTGAACTTGATTCCAAGGGTTTTAATGGAGTCGTAGTAGTTTCCGTGATCGAGATGGATTGAGACCGGTACGGTGATGTTTAATGCATTGTGCATATCCACGATCAAATCATAGGCTAATCTAAAACTGCCCATGTAGTTGGCCGCACCAGAAGTAACCTGCATAATGACCGGTGACTTGGCTTCTTCACATGCTTCTAAGATGGCTTTCGCCCATTCGAGGTTGTTGACGTTGAATGCCGGAACGGCATAGTGTTCTTTTCGAGCTTTATCTAACATTTTAGTACTGTTTGTAATCATTTTATTTTCTCCCTTATTCCCAATTTTCTTTTTGAAACGTACTTACATTTCCGTGGACGACGTATTTTGGATTTTGATCATTAGCTTGATTGACGGCATCAATCAACTGGTTAGTTTGATTGTCATATTGGGCAATTTTAATCAAGAATGGAACTAGATCATCTTTCCAAGTCAATCGTTTATCAAATCCGTATTGGATCCACACACTGTTGGTTTTGGTGTCGTTCCAAGCACTGGCACCATGATACGGACGATCATCGATCAGAATTCCACCAACGTAGTGAACGAGACTCTTATCGTGAGTCATTGTGATTTTTTTGTAAAAGGGGCTTCCTTTTTCCTGACCAAAGTAGCGTTGAATCCACGCTACCTTATCCTGCCAAGCACTTGGATTGCTCCACGGAGCAGTAGTGAGGATGTACAAATCATAATATTTTTTTAATTGATTAACACTTTCAATCGCATTTTCGGTCGGATCAAGATCCTTAAAGATGCCGGGGATCCGATCAGGACGAGCTCCGGTTGGTAATGATTTCGCCCGTTGGTTTAGAACAGGGATGGTATTAACTAACACGTTATCCATGTCTAAAAATAATTTTATTGGTTTGTTTGCTTTCATGAAACATAAGATTCCTTTCCTTTTTGATCAATAAATTAATAATCAAAATTATTTAAGCTTGGATAATTAGAACATACCACATTATGATTAATTTGCCTCAAATGAAAATTGAGCTCAATCCAAAAAAAGACCCAAACTCATCCCTTAATTAATGAATTTGCGTCTTACAAATATTAATTCCTAAATTATCTTGCCCAATGATTGATTGGACCATATTTATGACCAACTTGGATCTCGTCTTCGATTGCGCCATCAACGTATTGTTTGGCAATCTTAATGGAATCGGCAACAGTGTGTCCTTTTGCCAGTTCAGCGGTAATGCCAGCTGAAAGAGTATCACCAGTTCCGTTTTTACGGTCGGTGGTAAAATAAGGGCCGTCGGTATTAAAATGTTTGCCGTCTTCAAGTAAAACGTAGTCAGAAACCTTGGTCTGACTAGGGTCATCATGGCGTCCTTTGACAATTACGTTACTAGCCCCCATGTCCTGCATGGCTTGAGCTGACTTTGCCATAAAGTTGGGATCGTCAACGTCTAAACCAGTCAACTTTTGCGCTTCAAAAAAGTTCGGCGTGAGGACGGTTGCCATGGGAACCAGTTGGTTTTTCATGGCGTCAAAAGCATCCGTTTCTAAAAGCATGGTACCAAATTTGGTGGTGATTACTGGATCAACCACGAGGGGACCAAAGTCATAGAGCTGATAATCTTTTACGACCGTATTAATGATGTTAGCGTCTGATAACATGCCAGTTTTAGCAGCCAAGATGTGAAAGTCATCACCGAGGTCTTTAAATTCCTGGTCAATAAAACTAGTCGGCATGTTAACACTATCGTGAATCCCATATGAATTACCCGATACACATGCTGTGATAATCGATGCCCCGTAGACCCGACGGGCAAAGAAAGTGTTTAAATCAGCTTGGACGCCAGCACTACCGTCGCTATCGCTTCCAGCAATCGTTACTGCTTGTGGATAATCTTTAGCCATTTTTTGCGTCTCCATTCTAGTTTGATTTGATTTTTACCTGTTCCATGTATTATAATACTAAGAGCTGATGTATTTAAGGAATTAGACTTAATTGGAAGGAGTTTTTCATCATGAGAATTTGTCATCCAAATGGTGTCCAAGGTCGTCGTCCGATCGACACTAAAAAACGTAAAGCAAAACAAAAAGAAGTAGCAGACTTACAAAAGTTTTTGAAGCAAAAACCTGCTAAATAATTGAACTAATTAACTTTTACTAGACGTCTGATTATTGATTTATTTTGATAATTAGTGGTCTATTTTTTTGTGCTTTTTTATTGATAACCACTGAGCAAGGTGTGATAATGATGGTGAAAATTATGGGAATGGGATGATAAAAATGGGAGTTGTAGGTTTCTAACCTAAAATGATTTTTGTAAATGAGTTCTTAATAAAGGAGACTGAAAATCATGACTGATGTAAAAATTCCCGACTATGACAAAAATAATATGCCTAAGACCACTAAAAGTGCGGTCTTAGAAAAAATGTTTGATATTGATATGAAGGACACTAAGTTAAAGAAAATGGGTCCAACTGATGTTTTGATTAAAGTTGTGGCAGTTGGAATCTGTGGTTCAGATGTTCACTACTATGACCAAGGACACATTGGTGATTTTGTGGTTAAAAAACCCTTAATCTTAGGACATGAAAGTTCTGGTGTGATTGTAGCAGTGGGTGATCAAGTAACCGACTTTAAACGTGGTGATCGAGTCGCAATGGAACCGGGTGTTCCCTGTGGTCATTGTGAGGCTTGTCGAACCGGTCATTATAACCTCTGTCCTAACATGCAATTCATGGCGACCCCGCCAGTTGATGGTGATTTAACTCAATTCATCGTTTATCCACAAGACTTTGTTTATCACATTCCTGAAAACGTTTCTTATGAAGAGGCGACTCTAAATGAGCCACTATCAGTTGGCGTTCATGCTACACAGAAATTGGGAGTTGACGTGGGATCTACTATTTTGATTTCAGGGATGGGACCAGTTGGATTGCTTGCGATCTTAGCTGCAAAGGCCCATGGTGCTGACACCATCATTGTTAGTGATACCGAGCAACTCCGACTTGATACCGCCAAGAAGCTGGGAGCTACTCATGCAATTAACATTAAAAATGCGGATGTTTTAGACGAAGTTAAGACCATCACAAATGGAACGGGCGTTGATTACGCCATTGACGCTTCAGGATCAGTTCCAGGTGAACAAACTTCACTTCACGCACTGAAGCGGGGTGGCAAAGTCGCCTACATTGGTGTCCCAACAACCGACCAAACGCCACTGGATGTTCCGTTCATGACTGACCATGAAACCACCATTATGGGGATCTTTAGATACTGTAACAACTACAAGACTGGATTAAAGATTTTAGCTAAAAACACTGATAAGGTTGATAATCTATTAACTAACTTTTATCCACTAGATGAAACGAAAGCGGCTCTTGAAAAATCAAGAACGGATAAATCGAACTCTTTAAAGGTTATCATTTACCCAAACGAGCAGCTGCGAAAATAGATTAAACTTGAGTTCTGCGTTTCTTTAGCGCAGAACTTTTTTTATTTAAAATAATTTGATAAAACAGTAGACAGCTAATTAATAACTGTGTATACTTGTGAACAACAAATTAAGTAATTCATTATTGCTGTGTAGTTCAGTTGGTAGAAACGCTTCACTGTTAATGAAGATGTCGCTGGTTCGAGCCCAGCCACAGCAGCTACAAAAAAGCACCCCTCATTTGATTGAGCGGTGCTTTTTTGTGAAATTAGTTAATCAAAAACCCAAATTCAACTCGGGACTTTTGATATTAATGCTTTTTACCCTTTTTAGCTTTTTTTGGTTTACTTTTTTTAGGTTTTGGCATTTGTCTAAGCTGGTCTTTCATGCCTTCAATTTCTTTTGCATGCTCTTGTTTCCATTCTTTGAATGAAGATCCTGAATCAGAATCGGCTGGTTTAAGGCCGGTATCTAACCAGAATAATGCTTCTGATAGACTAGGGAAATTGTGCAACCAAAGCGTCTGACCATTCTCTGAATCGAAAGCAACGTATGAGCGGGAGCGCCGCTTTAAGAAAGTATGCTTTCTAATCTTAAACGCTTCCCTTTTTCTAGTTAAGAAGTAATCTGGTAAAATGTACTTACCGGGAGTCATTAACTTGGGAAAACGTTCATTTTTTTGAGCATGACGGTCCTTGAGCATTGCTAACGCTTGATCAACTGTAATTAATTTTGCAGCTATGTCAGCCATTGTATGAATCCCCTCCTGTATGTTATTTTCGCATAAATATTACAAAATGCAAAACGATATGATTAAATGTAATAATTAATTAAGATTTTAATTCAAATGGAGCTAAAATGGCAAAGAATAAGAAGTATTACGCGGTAAAGCAGGGGAGACACCCTGGAATTTATCCGACGTGGGAACTCACTAAAAAGCAAGTTGATGGATTTTCGGGAGCTGAGTATAAAAGTTTTACAACTAAAAGAGAAGCTGGCGCGTACTTATATGGGGTTCAATTTGAAAACCATCCGGTGGAAAGTAAAGTAGGTAAACGCCCAACCATCATTGTATTTACCGATGGTGGTTCCAGAAATCACGGTAATGTTGCTGGTGGTCACGTCAAATCAAACGATAAGGCGGCGTGGGCATACCTAATTGATGCTCCGACCGGTCAGCACGTTGATTCAGGCGGTGAGTATGGGGTGACTAATAATAGAATGGAGATTATGGCACTCGTGAAAGCTTTGAAATGGTTGTTTGATCATCAGCTTAACGACCAGAGTGTTGGGGTTGTCAGCGATTCAAAATACGTTTTAAACGCCATTACTAAACACTGGATTGACGGGTGGAAAAAGCGCGGATGGAAACGTAGTGGCGGAGAACTTAAAAATAAGGAACTCTGGCAACAATTGGATGATTTATTGAAACAGTTTCCTAACATCCAATTTGGTTGGACGAAGGGTCATGCCACAAATAAAGGGAACGTCTTCGTGGACGAGAAATTGAATCAAACTATGGACAAAATGTAAATTTTCCTAATAATAAGGTTAAGACCTAAAAGGAGTGATTCAATGACGAGTGAAAGAGAAAAAATGACTAAGGGAGAATCTTATAATCAATTTGATAAAGAACTGATTAGTCGAAGGATCCTTTGTCGAAAGCAGTTGCAGGAGGCTAATAATACCCCTAATAATGAGAGGCGGAACCAACTGATTCAATCCTTGTTAAAAAAGAGCGGACCAAGATTCTTTGTTGAGACTGGGATGGAGTTTGATTATGGCTTTAATATTTACATCGGAGACAACTTTTACGCTAACTACGGATTAACGCTGCTTGATACGGCTCCAATCACATTTGGTAAAAATTGTTACATAGGTCCTAATTGTGGACTTTATACAAACGTCCACCCGTTAAACGCTAAAAAGCGAATCGCGGACGTCGAGATGGCCGCTCCCATTACCATCGGTGATAATGCCTGGTTTGGTGGTCATGTCACCATTGTTCCCGGCGTAACCCTCGGAAACAATGTGGTGGTTGGTGCTGGAGCTGTTGTTACCAAATCATTTGGAGACGATGTGGTTTTAGTCGGCAATCCAGCCAAAGTATTAAAAAAGATTGATAATAATTAGTGAATTTTACTTATTATCTTAGTTGTGTATAATGATAGTGAAAGATAAGTAATTATCATTTGTGTGACCTTTACAACGCTATGCAAGTGGCTCTATGAGCACCATACATAGCGTTTTTTGTTGTGAAAAAAGCGTTTGGAGGGATTTCTTTATTTTTAAAAAATTTAATATTGATAAATTCGTCTTTATTCCAACCTTATTAATTTTTGGAATTGGTTCAATCATTCTGATTATTGGTGGTTCCAAGTTGCAAGGAGTACTAGCGGTAGCCTTAAATTGGATCACTAATCAAATGGGATGGGCCTATATGGTGGTTTACATAATTAACTTCTTATTTTTTATGTGGTTAATCTTTTCAAAGTATGGTGCTATCCGCTTGGGTGAGCCCCACTCCAAACCAGAGTATAGTGATTTGCAATGGGGCAGCATGGTCTTTGCGACTGCAATTGATGCCAGCATTTTAATGTTGAGTATGGTGGATCCGCTTCGATACTTGCAGCATCCTCCCTTTGGGGCTAAACCATTTTCACAGAGTGCTTATAATTATGCGCACATGTTTGGTCAGTTTAACTGGGGACCAATGGCATGGATGATGTTTGCTCCGGCCACGATTGCCATTGCTTATATTCTATTTGTTAAACACGGCAAGGTACAACGCCTTAGCTCTGCCATTGATTTTATTCAAGGTGAGGCTAGGTGGAAGTATTACACCAGACAGCTAGTTGATTTTCTGGTTGTCTTTGGAATTATGGGTGGTGTTGGATCATCGGTTGGAATGGAAATTCCCATTATTTCTAATGTTTTAAGTCGTTTATTAGGGATTCCAGATAATTTGGAACTTAAAACTGCGCTCTTTGCGGTGCTATTTGTGATCTTTGCCTGGACCGTTTATAAGGGATTAAATGGTGGAATTGATCGTTTGAGTGATGCCCATATTTGGACAGCCATTATTTTCTTAGCCTTTGTCCTGTTAGTTGGTCCAACTATTTATATCTTAAGTTCAGAGACCAACAGTTTGGGACTCTTGGCTGATAAGTTTGTTTCCATGTCGACTAATACCATTCCCAATGGAACTGCGGACGTTGCCAAACTGGAAACGATTTTCTACTGGGGCTGGTGGCTGTCATACATGCCGGTCATGGGACTCTTTATTGCTCGTATTTCTAAAGGACGAACCATTCGTTCCACTTTGATTGGAATGCTTGGTTACGGTTCAGTAGGATGTTTAAGTTTTTATGCAATTCTTGGTGGCTATTCGTTATGGTTACAAAGGACCGGCCAGATTAACTTGGTTCATATTTTGAATACGCAGGGGCAGGCTGCTGTCATTACTGCTGTATTATCCAGTTTGCCCTTTAAGGTAATTGTTTTTATCGTTTACTGTATTTCGTGTTTTATCTTTCTGGCGACGACCATCTCGTCCTCAGCTTTCATTGTTTCCTCATTTACAAGTTTAGGGTTAAAGGAGGGACAGGAACCAACCCAGTTTAACCGAATGACATGGGTTGTTGTCTTTGTCTTATTCTCGTTTGGACTAGTAGTTGTCGGAGGATTTAGTACCATTCAGACCTTCTGTGCGATTGCTGGATTTCCATTAATGTTCGTATGTATCATGATATTGATATCGATTTACCACATGGTTAAAAATGATGAGGGAATCGTGCTTAAAAATAAAGCAATGGACAATCTAAGAATTAAACAAAAAAAGGAAAAGATGCGTCGTATTCATGCTAAAAAAATGGTAAAAAGTATTGAAGACGCTCAAAATGGTGCTGGTGAAGCGTCGCTACCTGATCCTAATAAAGAATAATGAGTTAATAATAATCAGTGGGTTGCTACTGATTATTTTTTTATTAAAAATCATAAAATTAATGATATGATGTTATTGAAAGGGGATGAAGACAATGGAAAAATTTAAACCATTGACATTTGAAAGGATTTTATTGACAGTTGATCCCGACGATAGTAAGTCAACGCAACGGGCTTTTCGTTACGCAGTTACTATTGCCATTAAGTTTCATGCGGCACTTGGAATTTGCTCGGTGTTAGAAAATAATGATATTAATATTTATGATTCTTTAACACCAAGTAAAATCGAAGCAAAACGGGATCATTTACGAGAAGTGGTTGGTAATTACACCGATCGAGCAAGTGACGCTGGCGTGGAGGACGTAACTCCCATTATTTCGGTTGGTGGGAACATTGACGATGAAATCTTGGATGCTATTGCTCCCAAGTTTAAGGCAGATCTCTTAATTTGTGGAGCTGATGCGACCGGTGAACACGGTAATCGTAGTATTAGTGTTAAACTGGTTAAGCAGTCTAAAATTTCAACGATTATCATTCGTTAGTCTAAAGTTTTTAATAATAGGTAGGGTAGGTAAGGGTTTTGTCAGATAAGTTAAGAGATTTTTTTAATGAAGGTACCACCGATGAGATTACTAAAAAAATGCTTGGAACGTTACTGGTTTATCATTCTCCAAAGGGGTTGATGAGCGGATACGTTACCGAAGCGGAAGCCTACCTGGGACAAAGAGATTCAGCAGCGCATGCCTATCAGGGGAAAAGGACCCCATCGAACGAAGCCTTGTATGGTGTTCCTGGCACGATTTATATCTACTCCATTCATGGTCGACTTTGTTTGGACGTTGCTGCTCAGGCTAAGGACGTACCAGAGGGAATTTTGATTCGTGGAATCGAACCTTATCAAGGGATTGACTTGATGAAACAAAATCGTAAGAAAAATGGTTTTGAATTGACTAATGGCCCGGGAAAATTAATGGATGCCTTGGGGATTTATGACAAGGATATGAACTTGATTGAGCTTGGTAACACCGCCCTTGACTTAGACATTGATCATGTGAAAGTCCCAAAAGAAGTGGTCGAATCGGGACGAATTGGGGTTAGTGACCGAGGAACTTGGACGGACAAGCCGTATCGTTTCTACGTTAAAGGGAACCCTTATGTGTCTAAGATACCTAAGCGTGATATGGATTTAAAAACATACGGATGGAAATAAGGAAGGGATGCTACTTTATGAAAGTAGCATCCCTTTAAAATTGTTTTATTTTTCATTGTACAGGTTTTTTAAACCATGAATGTCACTAAGACCAATCTGATTAGGATCAAGTGAATTATAGTAGGTGTCATTTGGGAACATGATACTTTCTTGAACGTGATTGTGCTTAAGTCCCATTGCATGACCAAATTCGTGTTCGGTTGTTAGCAATTGCTGCTTGTAAGTGTATTCCATGTTGCTCATTACCCGCGGATTGAGCGTGATTTTGGCACCTGACTGATAAGTGTGATTTTTAACGTTGACGGTTTTAGTGAGATTCAAAGTAACTCCAGCGTACCGATTGCCCTTCCAGAAGCCAGTATTACTATTGGTAGTACCAATGGTTGTCGGAACTTTGGTTTTGGAACGAATCCAGGTAAAAGCATGCGTTTTATTCCAGTTTCTGGCAGCTTGTTCAATGATAGTTTGGTACGATTGGGGAGTTCCTCTCCGAATATAGTATTTGGCGGTGGGGTGTTCATAACGAAAACCAATGTTAGGGTCAACTTTCTGATCAGCTTCAGTGGTCGAGCTCGTGAAAGAACTAAAGGTAATCATTGAAACTAATAATACCATTAGGGTTCCCACAATTTTGATTGATTTTTTCATTTTTGGTCCACCTTTCATCCCTGATTTAGTCTGAAACAAATCCATCTTAGCATAGCGAAACAGAATGGAGAACAAAAAAGAAATGGGTCCGAAATTCTTAATGATTTCGGATCCATTTTCATTACTTTTATTTTTTGAACATGTATTTAGCGTCAGCAACGTGATCCTGAGAAGTGAGAATTTTAGGACCATCTTCGGTGATTGCTAAGGTGTGTTCATATTGAGCTGAGTATGAGCCATCTTGGCTAACGTAGTAGGTCCAATCGTCTTTTTTATCATAATCATCTTTGATTTTCCAAGTACCGAGGTTAACCATTGGTTCAATGGTAATGGTCATGCCTGGTCTGAGACGCATTCCATGACCGGCAACCCCATAAGCTGGAACAGCTGGATCTTCATGAATGGAAGGCTGGATGCCATGTCCAATTAATTCTCGGACATCACCCATATGGTTTTCGTCTTCAACGTAGTGTTGAATGGCCGCACCAATGTCTCCAATTCGATTACCAACTTGAGCTTGGTCAATGCCAAGGTAAAGTCCTTTTTTAGTAACTTCCATGAGTTTCTTGATCTTGGGTGAGACTTCACCAACCGCGTATGACCAGCAGGAGTCACTTTCAAAACCGTCTTTATTGACACACATGTCAACTTTGACAATGTCGCCTTCCTTTAATTTTAAGCCCCGACGCGGGATTCCATGGGCAACTTCATTGTTGATTGAGATGCAAGTCCCATAGTTATATCCGTCAAAGCCCTTCTCTGATGGAGTAGCCCCGTGGTCGGTAATGTACTTGTCAGCGAATTCTTCAATTTCCCAAGTATCGACACCCGGCTTAATGATTTTTTTCAAACCATTGTGGACACCGGCTAGCACTGCACCAGACTCGGCCATTTTTTTAATTTCACGATCCGATTTTAAAGTAATCAAGTGAATATCTCCTTTTATTAGTTGGATAAATTGTTTTTTCTTCCATAATTAAAATTAAATAAAGCATAAAAATGATTTTTTAATTACCAAGTTTAGTTAGAATCTCACACCTCTAATATATCACTACTGGGCCTATTATTTCTAATCATAAATTAACCGACGTCTTTGTGAAAGAACATCACATTTATTTTTATAAAATTTAAAGATTGATGGGGATCGTGTTACAATATCAATTAATTAAGTGATAAATTAATAATTATTCTAAAATATGAAGCAAGATATCTGGTTTAGTTAACAAGTTGTTGTTAAAGAAGATTACTTTTTATTCTTTGAGATAAAAGAGGCGACGAGTTTGGTAGCAAAATTAAAATATGTAGGGCTTTTTCTATGCAGCATGGTTTTGTTAGTGTGCCTATTTTCCATAATTGTAAAAGCCGATGGGTTAATTGATTATTCCCAAAATAATAATACCAACGTTGGCCTAAACGTGCAGGGAAGATTTAATGTCCCAATCATCAATCCTTTTACACCAAGTGACAATTCCAACATTGGTGCTAATGGAGCGGCTGGTGAGAATAATGATCAAGATGCCGTCGATTATGTCCCCAAAGAGTTAACCTTTCAGGCTCTCAGTGACCCACATTTTGCGGATAGTCCGTTAACTTCAAGTGGATCTAGCACGTCTAAAGACGGAAGTCAGAATAACTTTGTGTTTGTCCAAGTTCATGACTTTGGTGATACCGGACCAATGGAGTTAAAGGCCACACTTGAAGCCGATGGGAATGGAAACGGGTTTGTTAACGGTGATGGAGATGCCCTTCCCGGAGCGTACATTGAATTAAAGAATACCCAACTGTTTCAATATGACATTGGGGATGCTGTGTACAATAATATCTCACAACCAGCGTCACCAGACAACATTGGAACTACCACCATTACGACTGATGCAGATGCTCCGGTAATGTTGTCGAATACTAATAATGGCCCCGCTGATCAGTCAATGACTCCGGTTGGTTCGTTTGGCGTGTATGAATTAGCATGGACGTTAGGAGATTTCCGCCTGGAAGTTCCGTTTAATAGTAATAGTTTTACTGGCTATGATAAAGTCCCTAGTCAAGATAATGAATACAACGGCACAATTGATTGGAATTATGCTCCTCAGGTTCACTAAAAAGTTAGGACACTAATTATGAAAAAGTTCGTTAAATCACTATTAATCACGCTGATTGCTTTATTTATGGTGGTAGTCTTGGCCACTTTGACGACTTCGGCTGCTAGTATGAGCAGTACGGCCCCAATCCAGGTCAAGATCGATGACAGTTATCATGTGTCACATGATAATTCATACTACCAGATTATAACTAACCAAGCACGTGATTACCCCATCGCTGTCTCGTTAACTAACTTAAGTAAAACCAACGCTTGTCAGATTAGCACCCGAGTTGATTCTGCGTCCACATCATCTAAGTTGGCGTTATTTTTTAATAATAATCAAAGTCAGTTTCGTGGATTACCCGTTAACATGCGCCAAGTAGTCTCATTTAATGAGTTAAGTGATCGTGATTTTCAGTTAGCTCCCAGGCAAACTCGGATCGTGAAAATGTCCCTTAACCTAAATAATGATAAGTTTCGCGACTTTAATGGCGAAATTCTTGGCGCAGTGACTTTTACACAAGATGCGCCGGCAGTTAAGGGTGAGATTAATAATCAATTTTCTTACACCATCCCGATTGAGGTTAGAAAAGGGAAACCGCAAGGTAGTGAGATTGAGGCAACCAAAAACGATCTCAAGAAGGATGCCGTCAAGCATGCAATGTTTACTTTTGGACTAGTAAATAAAAAACCGGCCATGTTAGATGACGTGAAGGCTAATGCAACGTTGAAGAACGTGACGTTCAATCAACTTATGACGAGTACCGACGAGATTAGAAGGGGTCAGATAGCCCCCAACAGTGAATTTGCGATCAAACAACCGCTGAATAAGCAATTATTGCCCGGTAGGTACGTTGCCACCGTTAATCTCAGTGGTAAAAATTCAGTTAATGAATCACCTAGTCACGTTAAATTACAAAGGAAATTTATCGTTAGTCCGGTTGACTACATCAGGACATTTTCAGATCGAACACTCTTGATTATGATCGGAATTATAGTTGCGTTAGTACTGATTGTCACAATTTTGGCATTTCTAGTAATATTTAATCATCGAAAACACAAGATGTAAGTCTTAAATCGGGGGGGAATGAACGGTGAAAAAAGACAAGTGGATTAAACGAGTAACTATCGGTGGGCTGACCGGGTTATTTATAGTGGCTTGTACGATCCTATTCTTATATACAACGAGTTCAAATCGTTCTGCTTCAGTAAAGGCCGAAAGTAATCCTCAAACAGCTAGTTCATCAGCTAATCAAGCTAATTCCACTAGTCAAAGCAGTTCGTTTAAAAAGACAAGTTCAAATAGTGATAATCCGGATCAGGCGTCATCTGGAAACGACCAGAAGACAAAAACCTTAAGTAACCATGATATGGACCAAAAGAATGGTAAGTACACACAATTAATGCAAGAAAGTCAGAATGACGAAAGTGATTTTAAGGCGGGTAAGTACGTGCCAGCCACCAAGTTGTCGGCTGCGCAAATTAAAACGGCTGATTTATCGACTGTCTCGGTGGGCGACTGGAGTAGTTTTGTTGCGGCCATCCAGAATTCAAACGTCGATCATATTTTAATTGCAAATGATTTTGCCGCTCCTGATACCGGAATGCGACAGGTCCAGGCTGCTTCTCGTCTAAGTGGCAATCTGGTGGTCGACGGACAAGTTACCGCTTCTAATAGTAATCCGGACGATCAACACGTTAATGGTCCAACGGTTGATTTAGACGGTAATAGTTTTGATTGGCATGGAAATAATAGAAGCAATTCGAATGGGACATCCCAGTTTCCAGACGTTCAGGTTAACAACTTGAACGTGTATGGTGGTAATTATTATGGGATGTTTTGTGATAGCAACGGTGGAATTCATGGTGATGTACAAACTTACACCAATTATTCGTATACTGGTTCCCAACCGTTTGTTAACTATGGTGGATTAGACGTTTTAAAGGGCCAAATCCGGTTGAACCAGGTTAATCGGTATTCAGCGATGGGGCGAACTAATACTAATATTTCCTTTGGTGGTCAACAACTGATGGAAGCATGTGCATTGTGGATTGCCGACAGTAATGACAGTTCCAATCCAACTAACGTTAAAACCACCAGTAATAACAATTCTTCTCTTCCTAATTTTGAAATTGGTGACTGGGGAGACGAACGATGGGATCAGCGGATTCAAAATGTTCCCACTAATCCTAATACTGGTCAACCCTTTAATCTGGGTCAGATTGCGATTGGTAACAATGTCAATGTCGATATGGATGCGACCGCTAAAAACTCAGTTGGTGGTGGTAATAGCAACAGTTCAGGTCAAACTTCTGGATTTGATCTGGGGCGTGGAAATAACCAAAATGACTTTAGTATTGGTAATTACTCCAAGGTTAATATTGATATGACGCCTGGTCATACGGCCATCACTTCTTATAATCGAGCAAATAGTAGTGCTCAATCTGGAATTAATATTGGGAGTTCAACCCTAACGGTCAATAGTAATCATGGTTACGGAAGCCCAGCAACTAATCGTCCAGGCATATTTGCTAACGGTGACATTACCTTTGCTCCTAATCAGGTTGCTGAACTTGACCCAGGTTCTGATCAACAGCCAACCTTAAACATTGATAAAAATGTTCAAAATAATGACTCAAGAATGGCAATTCAGTCGCTAACTGGGAACATTGATTTACGTAAACTAGGGTATGGCGATCTGCGGATGAGTAATTATAGTCATCCGGTTAATGAACCAATTATTTCGGTTAATCGCGGTCGTACAACCGGGAGTGGACAGATTGAGTTTGGTGCTAATCAACCATTCTCAGCTTGGAACTTAACTAATTCTGATAATGACGGTTCGCCTCAGTGGAGTTGGGAACAATCACCGGCTAGTGGCTGGTCATATCCAAATGATACCTTTCAACCCACTTCGTTTGATCCATATCAATACTCTCGTTTAAAGGTGGGGACTTCCCAGTCCGAAGGTAACCTGCAGTTTGACCATTCATTAAATGATGCAAGGGATTCGAAGTACTCGTACCAGATTGACGGAACCGTCACGGATGACAACGGTGCACCCTATGCAGATGCGTATGTTAGTTTAACTGGTGATCCGAATATCCAACCCAATGTTGGTAACAACGATAGTATCCCAAATGATGGTTACGCCTTTGGATATCCAATGTTTCAACCCAAAGCTCCTGATAATATTTCCAAAAGGGAGTACGTCGCTAAGACTGATTCTAACGGGCACTTCAATTATACGTTGCCTAAAAAGAACGGACAGCAAACCTACCTGACTGCGAACGAAACCATTACGGCTTTTGCCGCTGGATATAATGATTCCAGTTGGTTTTACACGAAGGAGACCCCAGAACCAGTTGACGGTGTTAATAGTCCAGGGGTGATTAATCCATATCAACCGCAAACACAGGATGACAATGGCTTTCCACAAAATGTCGATCCGGGTGACCAAGTTGCGGGAGCTAACAACCCTGCTGACAATAATGATCCGGCAATGTTAAGACTCGACGCAGTTCCTCAAAGCATGCAATTTAACATGAACGGTGGGAATGCGTCACCGATTAATGGTCATTTGGCGGTTCCAATTTCTGAGCAGGGAACTTCGTTAGCTTACAATCCAAATAGTTCGAAGCCGGGGATCTTTACCCAGTTTACTAATTCTGTTGGTAGCGAAATAAATGATGACGGTTGGAACTTATCGGTTACGGCTACAGCAAATGATAATCAAGGAAACCTGTTAAATGATGCATCGTTACTTTTGGGTGGGTCCCCACTTGGTGATGGTTTTCTCCAAGAATTAAGTACCCCAAGTGGCATGGGACTTACGCAGTGGAGTAAAACGGGAAACAATCTTTCCGACCTCATTAACTTTAATGGACAGGAAACCCCGATTGTCTCAAGTAATGATGTGAGTTTAGATAATTCAACCTATCAGACATTTTGGAATTTGGATAACATTAAATTGAACCTAGATGAAGAAGTTTTAAGGGATAATAAAGCGGGCCTTGGTGGCAATTCACAGAACTCTAGTGGAACGCTGACTTGGAACTTGTCTCACGGTCCTTCTGAGGGCGACTAATGATTAAGACGATGATAATTTAAGAATTGTTGTCGTCTTTTGTGCGTAATGAATGATTAAACTTGGAAATTGGAGTGGCGTTATAATGAAAGTAGTTCAAAGATTAATGGTGATGATGGTTGCACTCGGTGCTTTTGTTCTTTTCTTCTTACTTGGAAGTGTTTTTACCCAGGCCGATACACAAAATCAGGTCCCACTGGAAGTTCTTCCTCAGATTAAAGATGTGAAAGGCCAACAAAAAAGGGCTGATTATTTCGATATTAAGGCAACTCCTGGGATGAAACAACAGCTAAAAATCAAATTGATTAACCGAAGCACTAACATGCCATTAAAGGTTAAATTGGGAGTTAATCCCGCTACTACTTCTGGAGCTCCTACGATTAGTTACGCTAATAAAGAGAAAACTAATAACCGTCAATTTCCGATTGAGAAGTTGGTAACTTTTGCTAAAACTTCCGATCAGTCGGTTTCACTTCAACCGCAACAAAAGCAAACCGTTGTTTTAAATCTAAATGTTCCGAATGACAGGCGATTTCAAGACTTCAAGGGAACCATTCTTGGTGGCCTTTACGTTGTCGAAGATAATGGCAACCAGTCGTCATCACCAGTCAATTCACTGTATTCATATTCGGTTGGAATTCAGTTAAAACACGGAAAACAACCTGCTAACATCAAAATGAATGGGATTAAGATGCTGAATACTAGTAATCCTAATTTGATGGAAGTCAAGTTATCAAATGACAGGGCGGCGGTGCTTGGAAAAACCAAGATTAAGACTGACGTTACACCGATTAACAGTATGAATGCTTTAGACTCACATACAACTTTTGATGCCGTAATCGCGCCTAATAGTTCGTTTAATTACCTGGTTCCTAAGTCCGCTAACCAATTACCGAACGGACGCTATTTGCTTCACTTAAAAATGATTTCTAATGATCCTCAATTTAAGGGAACTAAGGTCTGGAACTTTACGCGTGGGTTTACTGTCAATAACCCAATTTCAGCGACTCATTCAATAAATAAAGCGGTTTCAAAGAGCATCTTCTGGTTGGTTATGTTAATATTGTTGTTGGGTACCATTGGTATCTGTCTTTATTTCTTTTTTGCCGGAAGAAAACAAGATGAGCTATAAATCTAATAAGACTATGTTTCATACACAGTTGTGTATTATTATTTGGAAACCGGTGCTTGCGTGTTCCGGATTTTTTGTGCGGGATTTTTGTGTCACTGGGATTCCTAATTTATGAACAAAGGAAGAGTGATTTTTTGGAAAAAGCAGCAAAGAAAAACATTTTTTTATTTGCGATTGGAATTGCCATTGTTGTGGCTGGTTTTCTTTTTATTGAATTTGGGATCAACGTTGATGGTGTAAAGCGTGGCGAACACACCCCCATTTTATTTGTATCAGACCTAAATAAAACTTCCAAGGCTGCTAACCACCTGACGGTTACTTCTAGTCGTGAGGGCGGCGAGTATGCCATGAAGATTAATGTTTATCCGGACGGTAAGATTTATTACCATCCTAACGGAAATGTACACGCTAAGTATCCGATTATCAAGGTCAACTTTACCGACAATACTGCTTCCACGGTAATTCAGGCGAAGTGGCTGAATGAGATTCTCGTTCATTTAAATCATAAGTACCATTATCAACAATATAATGCTTTAGGATTTGGTTCTGGGAGTCTAACGATTTATCAGAACGCCGTGGCATATGGTCAAGAATCGAATCATATGCGACTGACCAAGTTCATATCAATTGGTGGACCATACAAGGGCATCATGCCGGTAACTGATGTTATGAACCATCGCTACCCGAAAGTTAGTGAATTAAAGGATGCTTCTAAGAGTTTTCCGAAGGGTGTGAGTGTTCTCAACGTTTACGGACAATTGAGCAAGACAAATAAATCTGACGGACGAGTTACTACTTCGTCTGCTCGTGAATTAAGAAAGCTTGTCCCGGGCTCTGACTATCAGGAAATTAAAGTAAGCGGAAGATCAGGTCAACACAGTAAGTTATTAAACAATCAGATGGCTTCAAGAATTATTGAAAGATTCCTGTTCGCTGAATAATCAAACAAAAAGCGAGATCACAAATTAATGTGATCTCGCTTTTGTTTTAATTAGAGTTGGTTAACGACACCTTTTTCAACGGCACGGCTTAATGCTTGAAGTTCGTTAATCTTTGATTCAATGAGGTATTGACCCTTAACTTCACTCTTGTCTTTAGCATCTTGTAATTGTTGGTCTAAGAATTGAATTTGTTTATCGATATAATCAGTAAGTTTCATATTATGCACTCCCATCTGTTCTATTTTTCACTTACATCCTACCAGATTTGAACTCGTTTATCAGGTTTTAAGTACATCTGATCTTTGGCGGTTACGTCAAAAGTTGTGTAAAAGTCATCAAGATTCTTAACTTGAACAGATGCTCGAAGTGGAGCAGGTGCATGCACGTCAATTGATAGTAATAGATTCTGGTATTCTGGGGTGGCTTTCATTCGCCAAATCCGACCCCAGTTGGTAAAGAACTGGTATAAGTCAGTGTCATCACCATTTTTAGCGGCTTCTTCAGCACAGCTAAGACCACCCGCATCAGCGATATTCTCTGAGACGGTCAGGTTACCGTTAACTTTACCACCCGCAAATGGAATGCCGTTGAATTCGTCAATCATTTTCTGGGCTAACTTGGAGAAGTGTTCGTGATCGGACTTGGTCCACCAATTATTCAGGTTACCATACTGGTCGAATAAAGAGCCATTATTGTCAAAGGCGTGTGAAATTTCATGAGCCATAACCGCTCCGATTCCGCCATAATTAGCGCTTTCGGGTTGATCTAAACTGTAAAATGGTGCTTGTAGAATGGCGGCCGGGAAGACAATGATGTTTTTAAAGGGATGATAGTAAGCATTCACGGTGTTGGCACTCATTTCCCAACGTTCTCTTTCCACTGGTTTGTTCCACTTTGAGAATTCGTCTTGGTTGGCAATTTTTTCAAAGTTAAGTAGGTTACTTAAAACCGTGCCACCATCTTTTTCCTCGGTAACGTGAAATTTCTTGTAAAGCGGATCTAGTTCATCAGGATATCCGACTTGAACTCCAAGGGTAGAAAGCTTTTTAGTTGCCATCTTCTTAGTGTCGTCGCTTAACCATTGGTTGTTTGAAAGTCGGTTTTTATATACGTCGATCATACTATCAACCATTTGATGAACGTCAGCTTTGGCTTTTTCACCAAAGTATTTTTTACCGTAGTAGTCACCAACCACTTGATCAAAAGTTCCTGATGCAAGGTAGTAGGCGGCCTTCTTTTTATTAGTGGCTTCCTTCTTGCCTGAGAGCGATCTACTATAGGTCCCACCAACTACCCGGAATTCGTCTGAGAGAGCGCCACTGTACCCATTAAGTGTCTTCACAAGCATCCAGTCCTTCATAAGCTGGAAGTGAGATGAAGTTAAAAGTTCGGAAAGATTACTAAAGAATTGGGGTTCGGTGACGATGATCTTTTCAGGAAGGGTACCCACTAATTGGTTAATGGCTTCCTTTAGGTTCAAGGCATTGGTTGACCGAGCTAATTCGTCGGTACTTTCTGGGTTGTACATTTTACTGTAGTCAGCAGCTTCTTCAGCTGACTTGACGTTTGGGGCGATTAAGCGATCAAATTCAACCGCATTTTCAACGATCTTTTGACTGTCGTTCTCACTATATCCAGCCATTTCAAATAACTTGGTGGTCATTTGAATGAAGATTGGCATTAAGGTTTTGGCCGCTTCATTATCTTTTTCGTAGTAAGTTTTATCTGGCATAAAAAGGGAAGGTCCACTCGCAAAGAGGGCGTTCACTTTCGCATTCTTCATGTCAGGATCAAGTCCCAATGAAAATGGGGTTGGGAGTCCAGAAAGGATCCAATCGGGGAGCTGATCGTTTAAATCATTGTAATTTTCCAGATTACTGATTCGGTCAAGGACTGGCTTTAAAGGCTTAACGCCATCTTCATCACGCTTTTTGAAGTTATTAGTCATGTTATAGAACTTTTTGTATTCTTCGAGTTCGGGGGTTTTAGCGGTTAATTGACCACTTGATAGGTCGGCTGAATCCTTCATTAAGGTCTTGTCGATATCATCAACTAGATCCATGAAACCACCGGTTGAAGAGTGATCAGACGGGATGGTTGCTTGTTTAATCCATGCTCCATTAATGGCGTCATAGAAGTCGGTTTTTAGTTCTGACTTATCAATTGGAAATTCTTTGTTAGTCATAGTCATTGTCCTTTCGAATTTTTTCTCATAATTAAATGGTATCAAAAAAGTCTCATGAATGTTGTTCATGAGACTCATTTTTTTCGATTATTTATTTTTTTAGGTCTTCAATTGAGTTAACGTTCTTCATGTACTTCGGCACAGCTAAGCCAACTTTAGCCTTGTCAATACTGGTACCAACGATTTCAACGTTGTTTTTGTACTTCTTGTACATCGGTGCCATCGTTGTTGGCAACCAACCAGCAGTTGAAGCATCGGCCGATCCAGTTGAAAGGGCCGTCCACATTGGTTGAGCTTCCATTGCTGAAAGGGTTGGTTTATAACCCTTCATCCGTAGCAGTTGAGCAACCACGTTGGATGATGACAATTCAGAGTCCCAGGAAACGAGGACCAGTTTAACGGGTTGACCGTGTCCCTCAGGAACACCGTTAAGCCACTGTTTAACTAGTTCGGGGTGTTTATTGATGAATTCTTTTGATGCTTTTTCAGCATTTTCACCCTTATCAATCTTAAACATGACTTCACTCATTAATTCGTCGTTCCAGTGGAATTGTCTGAGAAGTTTTGTTGCCCCAGGATTTTTCTTTTCAAATCCCTTGTGGATGATAGTTTGAATGTGTTCACCCTTACCATAGGCGTTCTTTGGATCTTTTAAGAACTTGATAGGATACTTTTGAAACATCCAGTGCGGGGTCCAACCAGTAATTACGATTGGTTGTTTGTACTTGAGCGCTTTATCAAGAGATGAAAGCATGGCAGCAGTAGAACTAGCCTGAAGTTGCCATTTTTCTTTCTTAAGTCCATAGGTGTTTAACGCCTTGGTGGTTGATGACATGATTCCGGCTCCGGAATCAATTCCGGTTATTGTGTAGTTAACTTGTGGTCCAACTTTAGCGTTGGGATTGTACTTTGGTGGATTTACACTACATGCGGTTAGAGTTACCGCTAAAAGTAACGCGGAAGTGATTCCTAGAATCCATTTTGTAAATTTTTTATTCATTATTTATTTGCTCTTGCATCAGCTTTATTGGCACCACCAAGGCCTTTACTGATTTTATCAAGAACAATGGCAAGAATAACGATTGCGATACCCGCTGCAAAACCAGTACCAACATCATTTCTACCAACGGCAAAGTAAACGGCTTCTCCAAGCCCCATTGTACCGATCATTGAAGCAATAACTACCATTGAGAGGGCAAGCATGATTCCCTGGTTAATCCCTGACATAACGGTTGGTTTTGCTAGTGGGAACTGAACTTTGAAGAGTTTTTGCCATGCGGTACAACCAAATGATTCCGATACTTCAAGGTATTCACTTGGGACTTGTCTAATTCCAAGGTTGGTCATGTTGACGATTGGTGGAATTGAGAAGATTACGGAAGCAAATACACCAGGAACTTGACCGATTCCGAATAAAGCAACGGCAGGGATCAAGTAAACGAAAGCTGGCATGGTTTGAAGAAATGACATGATTGGACTCACAATGGTTTCCACAATTTTACTTTTAGCCATCCAGGTTCCAAGTGGAACTCCAATGATGACGATTAAAAGGCAGGTTGTCAGAACCAAGTCCAAAGTTTGAGTCATGTCCCGCCAGTATCCTTGGTTCCAGATTAAAAGGAAGCCAAGAAGTTCAAAGAGCATGAAGCCCCAGTGTTTTGTTTTGCGAAATAAGAACCAGGTTCCAAGTAGGATAATGACAATAAACAACCAAATTGGGATAATGTCAAAAACCCATTGGATTCCGTTCATAACGGTATTTAAGAAAAGCGTAATTGCATTAAAGAAACCAGCAAATCCAGTTAACCAAGCAAAAAAGTCATTGACCCACTTGGCAATGGGAATTGCACCAATGCTAGCGATAGATAACAAACTATTCATTAGTTATCTCCTCCTTTCTTCGTAGCCATGGCATCAAGAACGGCACTTCTCAAAATAATACCCTTCAGATGTTTTTCGTCATCAACCACCGCGTATGGGATTGGTGATTTAGAGATGGCATTGAACAAGTCACCGATTGGTGTACTTGGAGCAGTAGTTGGAACATTTGTTTTTAATGCGATGTGAAGATCTTTTTCGTGTTTATCAATCATTTCGTTGACGTCATCAGCGTCGACAATTCCAACGAAGTGGTCTTGTGAATCAACAACAAAGATACTTGAGATTTGGTCTTCCTTCATCCGACGAAGGGCTAACTTAGGACCGTCTTTTTCGATATTAACGGTATTTGGCTTAACCATGACGTTGTATGCGGTAAGAATCTTAGAACGATCAACGTTTTCGATGAATTTCTTAACGTAATCATTTTTAGGATGATCAAGTAAGTCTTCTGGTGTATCAACTTGAATGACGTCGCCATCGTGCATCATCATGATCCGATCACCAACTCTTAGTGCTTCATTTAGGTCATGACTGATAAAGATAATGGTTTTATGCAACTTCCGTTGTAGTTCCAATAATTCATTCTGCATTTCCCGCCGATTCAATGGGTCAAGAGCTGAGAAAGCTTCGTCCATCAAAAGAATATCAGGATCATTAGTGATGGCACGTGCTAAACCAACTCGTTGTTGCATTCCACCAGATAGTTCAGTTGGATAACTATCGTCGTATCCGTGAAGACCCACCATCTCTAGTGATTCGTGGGCCTTTTTTTCACGTTCTTCTTTGTCAACGTCTTGAACTTCAAGTCCAAAAGCAGCATTTTCAAGGATGGTACGGTTAGGAAGTAAGCCAAAACCTTGAAATACCATACTCATTTTTTTACGACGAAGGTTAAGTAATTGTTTCTTATCAAACTTCATGATGTCTTCTCCATCTAAGTAGATGGATCCAGAAGTAGGGTCAATCAAGCGATTAAACATTCTTAACATGGTTGACTTACCCGAACCAGATAGTCCCATGATAACGAAAATTTCGTTGTTTTTAATTGAGAAGTTAGCATTATCAACTCCAACTGTACTACCAGTTTCTTCAAGAATTTGAGCCTTATCTTCTCCCTTAGATAAAAGTTCTTGTGCTTTTTTAATATGAGGACCAAAGATTTTAGTGATGTGATCAACTTTGATTTTTTCATTATTATTTTGAGCCACAGAACTCCTCCTTTCGATTAACACTGACAATTAAAGTAAAAATATCTACATTAACCAACTTAACAAGTACAACCGTATATGTCAACTTTTCTACCATTTATAAAGCGCGGCACACCGGTTTTTACGGGTTCTATGTCCTTACTCTGATGTAGGTTCTCGTAATGTAATTTTATTTTAAAATTAATGTTAAAAGATGAGAAATGTGTTAGAAGAATTGTCCGATCCCATAGTGAATGATCATGGTAATGATTCCCACGATGACGTTTCTAATTACCGCAATCTTCACCAGACCATTCCCAAGTTCGGCACTTAAGAATCCGGTGATAGCTACAGCAATGATGACAGCGATGATAGTTCCAGGCCACTGAAGTCCGACGGGAAGCAGCGTCATGGCAAGTAGTGGGAGAATTCCACCAAGTGCAGCAGAACACAGCGACGAGAAAGCGGCACTCCACGGACTTAGATATTTCCCTAACTGAAGGTCATATTTGACGCTCACTACCGTTTCAAGCGGTTTTTTTGATAATAGATCCTTTGCAATTTCAGTTGCCGTTTCTTTACTAACCCCACGGCTCATGTAAAATTGAACGACACTTGCCATTTCATCATCGAAATTGGTTTTTAAAAGCTTGCTTTCGGTTTTAACGGCCGCTTCCTCAGTGTCACGTTGGGAACTTACTGAAGCATATTCTCCTCCTGCCATTGAAAAGGCACAGGCAAGCAGATCCGATAGTCCGGCAATGAAAATAGTGAGGGGATTCGTAGTAGCTACGGCAACTGAAAAAAGAACTCCAACGACGGTGAGAATTCCGTCATTTGATCCGAGAACGCCGGCACGGAGATTGTTCAATTTCTCATCCATGGTATTGTCGTTATTATCTTTTAGTTGTTTCTTTAAATGAAGACGCATCTGCTTACCTCCTAAAATGCTAATCCGACTAAACGACCAACAAGGTAGGCAACGGTCATGGTTACTAACCCCGAAATGACGTTTCGTATCAGTGACTTAGTCCGGTTAGCGTTTCCAAGAATGGCAGCAACGTATCCGGTGATTGAAAGTGCCAAGACGATGGCAATGTAGGTCCCAAGCACGCGATATTGCGCTGGTGCAACGAAAATGGTTACCAGGGGAAGAATTGATCCAGTTGGAAACGAGATCATTGATGCGATGGCAGCGGCATAAGGATTAGTGAAATCATTTCGATCAAATGAATATTTTTCACGAACTACGGTAGTGAGGGGATCCTTTTGCATCATTTCGGAAGTGGCTCTTTCAGCCAGGGCGTTTGCCATTCCGGTTTTAAGGTACTTATTTTTAACGAAGTTAAACTCGTCATCATAATGATTTTTAAGGCCTTGTTTAACGAGATCAATTGCCTGACGTTGTGAATCCTTCTGGGTGTTAACCGAGACGTATTCTCCCATCGTCATGGATACCGTTCCGGCAAGCATTCCCGCTAAACCTGAGATTAGAATTGCCCAATTACTAGTTGATGCACCAGCGACCCCGAGTACAATTCCAGCAACCGATAGGATCCCATCATTGGCACCCATAACACTAGCCCGCAAAACGTTGATTTTCTGGGCAAGCGATGTTTTCATTTTTGACATAACTGACTCCTCCAGTTTATAATGATTATAATCTAGCTCAACTACTATTTTACCGCAATAACTTGACATAGTAAACACGAAAGAGAAATTAGGCATAAAAAAAGCACCATGAACAAATGTCATGGTGATCGATTTTTGAAATAAAATTAGTTTTTTAATTAGTCCTTTGATGAAGTTTTAGATATTTCAACAACTTTTTGGTTGTTGCTCTTGTTTTGACTCTGTTGGTCCTTTTCCTTTGCTTGACATTCTTTACAAATTCCATGAACTTCAACGTTTGAAACTGATGGATCAAATCCAACCTGTTTGGTTGCATCCTGTAAGTCTTTATCAATTTGCTTGAACTTTGGATCATCAATATCAATAATTTTTCCACAGGTATCACAAATGGCGTGAAAATGCGGATGACTGTAAAAGTCATAGCGATATCCGCCATCTGGATTTGGCAATTCAATCACGATTCTAAGCTTTTTAAATAAACGTAAGTTATTGTAAACAGTTGCCATACTTAGGTTGGGAAAGGTTTCTTCCAAAAAATGGAAGATGGTCTCAACTGAAGGATGGTTATTGTGATCGATAAGGTACTTTAAAATAATTTGTCGTTGCGGGGTAATTCGGACATTGTTACTTTTAAGAATGTCCATGGCTTTCCCATACGCTTCTTTCTTCTCTTTTTCATTCATAAATATGCACTCCCATACATTATAATGTTACTCTTTTATTTCAATAATCATTCTAGTAGCTTATGGAACACAATTCAACTGAAATCACTGAAATAATTGAAATCTAGCGGATTTCGGGGATCGGGCTACTTGAGAGAAACCTAATCTTTTTATTATACTTATAAGATTATGCTGATTATTATTTAATAGAATAGAGATGTTTGGCTGTTTTAATTCTTGAAAAGTAAACTTAATCATGTGATTTAATAATTCGGAAATTAGATCCGGAGCAATTCCGACCTCAAAGATAAAGTAAAACTGGGGTTGGTTATTGTCTAAATTACTGATGGCAAAGATTCCGAGTAGAGTATGAGTGTTTTTGTCCAACACTCCCCAAATCAGAGCCTGAGATTTCATGATTTTACGCATGTCAAGATTAACTAGATCGGCTGTTCTAGTGGGGTTATACTCACCATCCAGGCGAACATTGGCAATTGTGCGACCATTTAAGAGTGAGGTTATTTCGCCAAGATTCATGGTAGTCAGCCAATCCATTTCAAGGTGAGCGGTAAAAATTGGGTGGTAACTTTCAAGTTTCGTCATGGTTTTTCTCCTTTATATTATTCCAAAATTGTTTGATGTCATGCTCGAGTTCATGAGGGTTGTGAGCAATCTGATAATTTTTCCATTGTTGAGGATAAAGGTTTGTGTACCTTTTCTGGGTAAATCTTTGATCCATTAATACAACGATTCCCTGATCATGTTTACCACGGATGAGACGTCCGGCAGCCTGAAAAACGTTGTTTAAGCCCGGTAGTTGATAAGCATATTCAAATCCGTGACCATTTTCGGCATCAAAGTAGTCCCGAATCAGGTTGGTTTCTGGGTTAAGTCCCGGAAGTCCAACCCCGACAATCCCAACTCCAATTAATTTATCACCGACCAGGTCAATTCCCTCCGAAAAGATGCCACCAAGAAGGGCAAATCCGACAACAGGATGGTCGTTTGGTTGATTGAATTGATTGATAAAGCTGGAACGCGCTGCTTCATTCATGCCAGCTTCTTGTTTGATTGTTTTAACCGTGGGGTGTTGTCTGTTAAATTCATCGTAGATTTTTTCTAGGTACACTCCTGATGGAACAAAGATCAGGTAGTTGCCGGCTTTCCCGCTGATCATTTTGTTGATGGTATCAACAATCTTAGAGATGCTTTGGTCACGTTTTTGAAACGTAGTATTGATGTAAGAGGTGATGATGATATTCTGGTTTGCTTTTGGAAACGGGGAGGGCAGTTGATACTTCAAACTATTGTCTTCGTTACCGAGAACCTTGGCATAGTAGTTCATCGGTGAAAGGGTGGCCGAAAACAACACTGCTCCGCCACCAAGGTTAAGGGTCTCGGCTAGATTGTGACTTGGATCCATACAGAAGAGACGAACAGTCGTATTCTTACCATTGATGAGGATTCTCGTTTTGTAATTTGGACCATAGTACTCGTTGATTTTGAGGTATCCCGTACACTGAAAGAAAAAATCAAGCACCAAGTCCAGGTCATCACCGTCGTCTTGTTTTGCGATCCATTTCCGGAGGACCTTGACTACGTTAGTGACTGCTTTTGTAAATTTATCCAGTGGATCATCGAGTGCGACCTCGAATTTATGGTCTTTTCTTAATGGTTTGGCAATCATATTAAATTGACGTTTGAGTGATCGTAACTTGGTTAAGACCTTTGCGTTTTGTTCCTTGTTCTTTGATAGAAACTTGATAACTTTTTCTAATGGTTCAGATGATAGTTCGGTTGAGTACATGTCACGGGAACGATCGACTAGGTTATGGGCCTCATCAATCAGGTAAAAATTCTGATAATCTTGCACCTCAAAGAAGCGTTGAAGGTGGACCTGTGGATCAAATAAGTAATTGTAGTCACCAATGATAACGTCACAAAAAAGGCTGATATCAAGCGAGAATTCAAAGGGATCAAGTGTGTATTTTTTTGCGTACTTTTCCACCACGTCACGCGTGATCTGGTGATTATTTTTTAAAATATCCTTTAGGGCTGGTTTTAAGCGATCATAGTAGCCCAGCATATAGGGATTATCCTCTGGTGATTTGTCACGTTCATCATCAAACGTAATCTTGTCCTTAGCGGTAAGGGTAATGCTTCGAAGTCGTAATCCATGATTACTCATGAGATTAATGGCGTCTTCAGCAACTCGTCTAGTACTTTGTTTAGCCGTTAAGTAGAACACCTTTGAAATGAGATCATTTCCCATGGCTTTGATGGTAGGAAAGAGGGTTGAGATGGTTTTACCGGTTCCAGTGGGAGCTTCTGCAAACAGGTGGCGGTTAGAAGCGACGGTCTTATATACCGCAGCTGCCAGTTCATGTTGACCCTTTCGATACGTTTGGAAGGGAAATTGAACTTTTTTGGCGGTGATTCTTTTTTCTTCATTTAACTGGTCTTTAAGTTCAAGCCATTCCCCAAATTCGTGAATTAAGTTGTCAAAGAAACGTTTGGAATCTTCGTATGTAATGGAACGTTCCTTTTGTGTAATTTCTTCTTCAGGGGTCTGGACGTACGTCAGCCGCATGGTGACTGATTTGATTGAGGGATGTTCCGTCATTAGTAAATAGGCATAAGCCTGTACTTGTCCCCAGTAAAGAATCATTTTGTTTTTTGGAATATCGTTAAACTCAATGTCAGAGGTTTTGATTTCTTCGATTGTGGCTGATTTATCACTCATGATGACACCATCGGCACGACCATGAACCAGAAAATCAGTCTGATTAACCTGGACTTCTTTTTCTAGGTAGTACTCCTTTTCATAATTACTAGGACGATTTTTTTGAATTTTCCGGTGGATTTTAGTGCCAGCTTGAGCCGTGTTCAGACTACTAAGACTACTATTTAGATCTCCGCTTCGAAGTAAAAATTCAACGAGATCTCTGACTCCAACTTTGTTCACTATGTCCACCTCCTTTTTTCAATAAAAAAACAACTTCAAACGAAGTTGTTTTATTCTTCACGCCAACGATTGAACTCGTTTGCATGAGACCCTAAGTAATTCATTGCCTCTTTGGTTAGCCGATCAACCTCAGTTTTTGTTTGATCTGGCATTACGTGATAGAAATTACAAACATATCCTTCAGCAATGTCTTCGTATTGTTCTCTTCGTCCGTAGCCAGCATCGTTAAATAATTTATCTAATCCTTTGACGTCGTTTTTACCGGCTTCATAGACTTGCTGAGCTAGATTAGTTTTGTTTTCACCTAACATTGTAGCGGCATATTTTATGATAAAATCATTCATATCAATGATGATGTTTTGGCGTTGTTTACGTTCTATTTTCTTCTTCGACATATTTTCACCTCACTATTAGTTTAAAGCATTCGCCCAATAAATGAAAATAGAAAGTGAAAGCTTAAAAAGAACGCAAAATTTATGTTATGATAAGCGCACTAAACTTGGTCGAATCCATACATGTGATAAGATTAAACTGATGTTATTAGAGAAGCGGGTGATTGTTTGGATAATTCAGTTAATCAAGTTGTTAAGGACTTGAAGTATTCGATGAATAACAATTTATTGGTAAATTTGACCCAGCAAAATACAACGGTCTTCTATACTGGCGTGGTCGTTGCCCTTGATGCTGCCGGTGCAATTTTGATCACGTACGATGATTACGGGCTTGCTAACGGACTGGTCTACGTTGTTTACGGAGATATCGATGATATTGACTTTCAAAGTGAGGACCTCACCAAGATGGAGGGACGTATCCGAATGTCTCGTCAATTAAAACTGAACGGAACTAAGCAGGAAGTAATGAAGCTTAATTCTAAAAATGATCTGTTGACCCAGATTTTGGGCAATTCATTTGTCGACCAACAAGCGGTGATGGTGGTAACTCAAGACGGCAATTCCGTTGAAGGGTTCATTAATTCACTGTCGGACTTTGAATTTTCACTTTCCGTTGTTGATAAATTTGACAACGAAAATGTGACCCATAAGACCATCATTAAACCGTTGGTTCGTTCGGTTGAGTTTCTTGGAACCGAGTTAAAGTTATTAACGGATTCTAAGTCAGTTTTATTTGCCAAACACATTGCCCCGAAAGTCATCGACGGACAATTAGCCATTGAAGCCAACTTGTACTCGGCCATGGAAACAGGGAGAAGAATTGTGATGATACCGAAGATTCATTCTGATTTGTTTTTCATTGGTCAGGTGAAAGCGGTTAATTCTGATTCCGTTATGTTTTCGTTGGTTGATATGATGGGACGATTTGGTGGATATGAACTCATTAAGATTGATGAGATTGATAAATTAGTGATTAAAAGTGATTATTTGCGGCTAATTAATCACTTCGTGTCCATCAATTCGGCTAATGGGGTCTTCGTTCAACCCGTGTTAAATAATGATCGAAGTTTTGATTCGACGATTAATCTATTTGAAGTCACGATTCAAATGGCCATCAAATTTCAACGGGTGGTTAGAATAAAAATGAATGACGGCCAATCTTACCTCGGATTTCCCGTGAAGTACGAGCATGGTCAGATAACCGTTCAAATCGTTGACAAAGCAAAATTATTCGTCGTGAATAATCAACTCATTAATCTCGGAGATATTGACGAGATTGCTTTTGGCTACCTTGACTCATATCTAATTGAGCAACAAATCGGATAAAAAAACGATGGCTCTTATAAAAGTCATCGTTTTTATTTGTTATGAACAATAAACTGCTTAATTATTTTTACTTCATCCTGAGTAGGTTGAATTTGCATACTCTTGATGGCATGAAATCTCTCCACCGTCATGTGTAGGTCAACGGCCATTTGGTTGTCAGGGATGTCATGTTTTTCTTGGAATTTAATTAGATCGGTTGCTACCTGACTAAATTCTTCTCCAATTTTCATTTTGCTTCCTCCTCTACTTCGCTTACTTGACTCTATTATACATTAATTTATTTATTTGAGACAAAGAATACTAGAGCAGAAGCAGAACTACTTGAAGTAAAATGACGTTAAAAACAAAGACGAGCCAGTCCACCTTTGTGATTTTAATGGTCTGATAAAAAGTTCGGGGCTGACCTTCGACAAAACCATGTGATTCCATTCCTTGAGCTAAGTTTTCTGACCAGCGAATTGCTGATAAAATGGCTTTAAAGTATAGAGTCGGTGACCACCAGTGTAATTTAACTCCCCGCATCAAACTAGCAGTTTTAATCTTGTTAATTTCGGTTTGAATTTCTGGTAGAAGGTTGAAAGCCGCCATTGCCCCATAAACAAATTTACTTGGGAGCCGGAGATTTTGCTCTAGCGAATTAACCAGTTCGTATAATTTAGTGGTTAACGTGAAGGCCGCTCCATAGACGATGTAAACGTAGATCCGAGTAAATAATAGGATTCCCGCGTGCGTGCTTTTAGCGTATAAAATCTGGGAGATTAGTAATCCGACCGCAGGAATGAAGGCAATCAGAAGAATCCACAACAGATGCTTGAAGTTTACGTGTTTCACTATGAGATAGGCGAGTCCACAGACGATTAGCACACTGTTACCAACGATACTGGTAGTGAAAGAAACTTCTAGGGCAATGATCAATACCAAAACGAATTTTAGACTAGGATTCATGAACATCCTCCTTGTAAGTTAATCGATGATTGGCAAGTTCAATAAAGAAATCAGCATTTTCGACGAGGTCAGTCCGTTGATGGGAAGCAAAAATAATGGTTTTCCCGTTCTTAGCCTCGTTCTCAAGGATCCGCGAAATAATGACGGTTGATTTTTGGTCAAGACCAGCGAATGGTTCGTCAAGCATGAGGATGGGCGCATCTCGAATCAACATAATCACGATCTGGAGTTTCTTCTTTTGTCCACCACTTAGTGAGTAAACAACCCGATCCAAAAGATGATCAAGGTGCAGAGCCTTTAAGAGGTCGTTAATTCGGTCATCAGTCCATTGTTTGGTGATGGCATTTTTCTTGGCTAGAGTCAGTTCGTCTTTAAGCGTGATGGTTAAAAATTGGTCTTCTGAATTTTGGAAAATCAAGTTTTCGGACTTCATGAGAGAGGGAAGTGAAGACTTTTTAATGTTATGATTCATAATTTTGACGACCCCGTTGTACGAATGAAGGCGAGACAGCGCCTTAAAGAAGGTGGACTTTCCGCTTCCATTCTTCCCATTTAGGTAAGTGATTCCGGGATACAGGTCAATGTTTTCTGGTTCAATTAGATTTTGATTACCGTTCGTCATGGAAAAATTTAATAAATTAATCACGGGATCGTTGTCTGACATAATCTTGTAGTGGATCTCTTCTTTAGGGTCGTTTGCAAGTTCATTTTTAATCTGGTCAGCCGTAACGGCTTGAACTGAGCCAGCTTGGACGTTAAAGAAATGATCAGCCACGTCGAGATAGTCAGAAAGATTGTGGTCAGAGATAATGATGGTCCGATTGTTTTTTTCTTTTAATTGAATCAATCGTTCGATGATGTCTTTTTTGCTATCAACATCAACGTTACTAAATGGTTCGTCCAGTAAAAGGACGGGACGTTTCATCGCAACTGTCACAGCTAAGGCAACTTTTTGCTTTTCGCCACCCGACAAGGTGGTAATGGCACGATTTTTAAGTTCATTAATACCACAAAACTTTAAAGCAGAGTCAATCCGGTTGGGCATTTTAACAGGGTCAACGTGAAGGTTGCCAAGGGCAAAAATGAGTTCTTCTTTGACGGTTTTCATCGCAAACTGATGGTTTGGATCCTGAAATAACATGGCTGGTTTTTCATCCATGTCAATCTTTCCGGTTAGTTGGCCTTTACTATATTTTGGATACAATTGAGCAATTAGTTTTAAGAGGGTAGTTTTTCCACTACCAGTGGGACCAAACAGGAGATTGATGCTATTTGGTTCAAAATTTAAATTGACCTGATTTAGAATTTTATCCTGTTCAGGATATGAAAATGATAGATTTTTAATTGTTATCATTGGTTATTCTCCATAAAAAAAGACGTTTCAAGCGCGAGTGCGAGAACGTCCAGCTGATGTATCAACAAGCTTAATCTTATATTCCCTGCGCTGGCATTGTCCAAGTCAGGTTCAACGGGTATAATCTCAGCCACTCGGCACCCCTATGTTTAATTAAACTAAGTATATCAAAGATGGCATAAAAATCAATTTTCAATTAGAATAGGGAAGATAGGAAAATGAAGCGGAGGATACTTTCATGAATTCATGGTGGAATCTTATAGGTGTAGTTGCATGGGTAGTTGTGTTAATCGTGTTGATCTTTATGATTAAGAATATTCGATCACGACGAATTAAGATGATTATCGAGGATAAAAAAACTTTTGAATGGCGTAATTTTTTGATATCAGTTGGAGAAATTGTTTTTTTTGTTTTGCTACTGACTTTGATGGTATATACGACTTTCTTCAGAAATATTACTAAAACCAATAATCGCAACGTGATTACGACGTCCCAAGTCGAACCATTGATTATTCAAAGTGATAAGAATGGCTCTTACTACGTAAAGGTTGAAGGTAACAGAGGACCGATCCAGCAGTATTCGTTCTGGCTAAAGAACATTAAGTATCAACTGCCAAGTACGAATGCTCAGGTAGTTACTACGCGTGGAAATGCTGAAGTCACTGGCCGTAGTTACAAGTTGAAGCATAAGAGCATCAAGTTAAATGACGAGCATTTTCAAAATGCATGGGCCAAGGTGGTTACCCTGAGATACAAAGGAAACTTTTGGAACGGTTTGGGGATGCATGCTGGTAAGGATGCTAACCAATTCATTTTAATCAGAGTTCCAAATAAGACGTTTGTGCAAAAAGAAAAATAATTAATTGACCACCGATAAGTACGTATCGGTGGTTTTGTTTAAATTGAGGTGTTTAAAATGAGTGAAAAAATTCCAGAGACAATGGATGAAATTAAAAATTTGTTAGACGAACTAAAAAAAGAGGGCAAAACGATTACACTGGATGAGCTGATCCTTGATAACGTCGAGGAATTAGCTCAAGCCTATCTAGATGCGGCGGAAGAAGGCCATTATGACTCTGTAAAAGTGGTTGATGATAAGACAATTGAATTTGTTAGCATCACTGGGAAAACGGTTGGAAAATACGTTTCTAAAGGACAAAGTTTAATTGACGACTTTAAGGACAATTCGCTAAAGTTAGAGTTAGACCTTGAGGCAAGCGCAAATAAGGTCGCAAATGAATAATTTACTTGCAATTTACTGTGTTTATCGATAGCATAGTATTTGTTAAGCGCCCTTAGTGTAATGGATAGCACATGAGATTTCGGTCCTCATGATCCGAGTTCGACTCTCGGGGGGCGCATATATTATTTGTCTGGTATTTTCAAAACACTTATAGAAAGCAAATGTAAGGGCTGACAAAATTATTAAAACTGGTATACTTAGTTAACGGAGACTAAGTCGCAAAGGAGCCTCACTACTTTTAGTAGTGGGGCTCCTTTTGTATTTAAATGATCACCCATTCCATTGATTAATTGAAATCTTTTCTAGTGATGATGGAATTGTATAAGAGTTTTTGTTCTTATTAATTTTACTACTATCAACATTTTGAATGCTATCACCAACGGACAAAATTAATGGAGTTTTGTCATCTTGGACTTTCCAGACATTTCCATCACTCATTGTTATGCTTTTATGAGGGTTAATCTTAGTTTTACTCCAATTATCGTTATCGTTATCAATTGATTCAGTGATGTTGTTAGCATTATCATCGCTGGAATTCATCAGGGAATTAAAATCAAGTGCTTGACTTGAATCAGCAGGTTTTTTTGAATCGTTTAGTGACTGATATACATTAATTTGATTATCTTCTAAAATCTGGTTTGGTGATAATGGTTGGTTTGAGTTATTAGTAATTTTATACATAAAAATAACTCCAGTTTTTCCATCAGTAGTGTCCCCAGTTGCTTCTTTAATTACTTGTACGACACCCTTAGGAGTGACGATTTTATCCCCATCAAAATGAATCAAATTATTATTTTGCTTTTTAGAGATGGTCGCGTTTGTGTTTTTATTGATTTCTTTACTAATATGTTGGTTTACGTTATTTGAGGCATGATCATCAGATCCTGTCTGTGCTTTAGACACTAAAAAGAATGCGATGATAGATATAATAATTGCTACATATTCCCACCAAACTTTATACCAGACTTTTCTTAATGGGGTTTGTGTAGGCTTAACAATTTTTTGCATGAAAGCAAATACTGCTGAAATGATTAAAAGAACTACAGAAACAATTGAGAGAAGTGGTGTAACGAAATAAATTGCATTTCCAATAATTCCTAGTATTGGGGAGACAATTGAATTACCCCAGCGACGATTTTGCTGTAATTGGACGATATGTAGAATTAGTCCTATTACTGCAAAAAGATTAAGTATAACTGCAGTAGTTCCAAGAGATTGTGTACCACCAAATGCATCTGCGAAAGAACTGCCAATTATTAGAAACATTGCACAAAATAGTACAATTGCATTTATAATATCGTCAATTCCTATCCAAACGTTTAATTTTAGTTTCATAAAGAAACCTCCTATAAAGAATTTAAGTATTCAGCTTTTATAGTCATCAGTATTTGGACTTTTGTACATATTATTCTAATTATTCTAATTTGTAACATGTATAATATGTTAACATTTCGTTAAGATTATTAAAAGAAGCTTTAAAACTAAGCACAAACATTAAAAAGGTTTGTTTCCTCAAATGGTGGTAAACTTTTCTTGAATCAACTTTAGGAGGGAATTTTATGAGCGAAAGTGTAGTAATTTTTGGAGTTGGAAAAGGATTTGGCTTTTCAATTGCCAAAAAATTTGGTGAAGCTGGCAAGACACCGATTATGGTGGCTCGAGATGCTGGTCAGTTAAAGCAATTTGTTAAAGATTTGAATCAAGAAGGGATTAAAGCTGATTTTATTGCTGCTGATGTTACCGATCCAGCTCAGGTAACCAACGTGTTTAGTAAGATTAAAATGGCATACGGGATTCCTCAAACCATGGTTTATAACGTGGGTGATAAGACTTTAGATACACCATTCTCATTACCATTAGACCAGATTAAGAAAATGTACAATACCAACGTTTTTGGTGCCGTTACCACCACCCGCCAATTCGTTGGCCTTTCAGACGGTCAGAAGGCAAACCGGAACATTCTGATTACTGGTGGTGGAGCTGCCTTTCATCCTACCAAGGGGAATGTCACTTTAGCAGCCACTAAGGCGGCCCTAAGTGATTATGCCTTTTCACTTCATGATGCGGTTCAAGATGATAATATTTACGTTGGCTTGATTACCATTCAGGGGTTGTCTGGTAGTAGTGAAGAGATGCAACCTGATAATGTTGCCAAAGTATACGTGAAAGCCGCTGAAGATCGTTCTGAAAAAGAAATTAAATATCCGGAGAAGCCGTCAGATTTTTAAGAAAGAAGATTAAAAATGGCTGATAAAGAAAAAAGTGCGCTTTTAATCATTGATTACACCAATGATTTTGTTGATGATCAAGGGTCTTTGACCGCCGGGAAGCCAGCTCAAGATCTCGACCAGTCAATTAGCGACTTGGCTGAAAAATTCAAAAATGATGGTCAATTTGTTATTTTCCCCACCGATGTTCATAAAAAGGATGATCCATATAGTCCTGAAACAAAGTTGTATCCAACTCACAACGTACGGGGAACTTGGGGTCGTCAGTTGTATGGAAACGTCGGAAAGTGGTTTGATAAGAACCAAAAGTTAGATAACGTTTGGCAAATGGATAAGACTAGGTATAGTGCGTTTGCTGGCACTGATCTGGATCTTAGATTGAGAGAACGAAACGTTAAAACTCTCCATCTGGTGGGTGTCTGCACCGACATTTGTGTCTTGCATACCGCAATTGCTGGTTATAACCTTGCTTATAACTTGGTTATTCATCAAAATGGGGTGGCAACCTTTTCCGATTTGGGTCAGAAGTTTGCGATGAATCACTTTAAGACCGTCTTGGGTGCCAAAGTAGTTGATTAGGATTGTCATGCCAAATTTTAAGGAATATAATAAAATTAATTGAATAGCTGTATGAGGGGGTGCCAAGTGGCTGAGACTATACCCATTGAACTTGAACTGGTTAATACCTGCGAAAGGAATCGTGCGATCTTTAATTAAGAATATAATTGAAGGCTCCTCATTATAATGAGGAGCCTTTTTGTTTGGGAGATGTTAGTAGTTGATGACAAGTAAATTCACCGATGAATTGGTAAGTAATGCAACAGCAATAATGAATCAAATCATGAATTGTGATTATGTTAAAGAAATTAAAAGCGGTAAGGTACCGGAAAGGGCGCTAATTAACTATGTTCAACAAGATGAAATGTATTTAGACGGTTACGTTAAACAGTTTCAACAAATTCAAACTGAAACAAGTGATGTTAATTTGAAAAAATTTTTAGCAGGTTGCGTTGCCGGAATTAAAAACGAAAGCACACCGCACGAGGTCATGTTAAAAATTGCAAAAGTGACTGATGATGAACTTCAAGATGCCCGCATGTTCAACGTTACCAAGGATTACGTTGAAAGTATGCGTGAAGCCGTGAGCACTAAGTCCATTCTAGTTGGATTGAGCGTGCTCGCACCGTGTATTTGGACTTACTATGTAGTTGCTACTGAACTAAATGAAACCAGTCTTATTAACAATCCATTTAGCGATTGGATCAAATTCTACGCTGATGCAGATGAGGTAAAACAAATTTTTGCTTTTATTGATCTCCAGGCAGAAATTCATCCAAACGAAAGGGCCATCGCAAATCAAGTTTTTCAGAATAGTTGTCATTATGAATTGGATTTTTGGAACAGAATGTATGACGCTTAGAACTTTTTAGGGGGAAACTATGAGTAGTGAAATAAATCAATATCCAGAAGCTTTAACAATTGCTGGGACTGATTCTGGTGGTGGAGCAGGGATGGAAGCTGATATTAAAACGATGCAGGCCTGTCAGGTGTTTAGCACCAACGTGGTAGTGGGAGTGACGGCACAAAACACCATTGGTGTTCAAGATACGTATCCACTTCCGAAAAAGATTATTGATGAGCAGTTTGCTTCCGTTTGCGATGATTTTGATATTAAAGCAATTAAGACCGGAGCTTTGTTTGACGAAGAACACGTTCATTTAGTGGCAGATAACATTAAAAAGTACAAATTGGGTCAAATTGTTGTCGATCCTGTTATGGTAGCCAAGGGAGGGTCAGTGCTACTTGAAGCCGGCGCCATTAAAACCTTGATTAACGAACTGATCCCATTGGCCGATTTAGTAACACCAAACTTACCTGAAGCGGAAAAGATTACGAATCAGTCCATTGCATCTGATGAAGCAATCAAAACGGCAGCGCGAAAAATTCAAATTGCTGGCGCTAAAAACGTCATGATTAAAGGCGGACATGGTACTGATAAGATCGTAAAAGACTATGTTCTTTTAAAGGATGGATCTGATTTTTGGTTGACTGCCGAGCGGGTGAATACGGTTCGGACTCATGGCACGGGAGACACGCTTTCTTCAGCAATTGTCGCGGCTTTAGCGCGTGGTGAAAGTATGGAAACTGCCATTCGCTTTGGGAAAGATTATCTGGATAAAATTATCAGGGAACCATTAATTATTGGTCATGGACACGGGCCCCTAAATCATGGAATGTGGGAGTAATAAATATGCAATTTAACAAAAAAATGCTGCAAATATACCTGGTGGCAGGTACCCAAAATTTTGCCGGTTCTGAAACTGAATTTTTGGATCACATTGACCAAGCTTTAGATGCTGGTGTTACAGCTTTTCAGTACCGTGAAAAAGGTGTAGGCTCACTTACGGGTTTGAAAAGGATTGAGATGGGAAAGAAGCTTCGTCATTTAACCACTAAACATCATACTCCACTAATTGTGGACGATGACGTGGATTTGGCTAATCAAATTAATGCAGACGGAATTCACGTTGGTCAAAGTGATGAAAGTGTGCAAAAGGTGATTCATGATAATCCAGAAATGATAGTTGGATTGTCGATCAGTACCAAAGAAGAGTTAAAACGTAGTGAACCTCTCACTGGCATCGATTATTTAGGAATTGGACCAATTTTTCCGACCACTAGTAAAGCGGATGCCGAGTCACCGATTGGCGTTTCCGGTTTAGTTCAGCTGCAAAGACAGGTAAATTTACCGGTAGTTGCGATTGGTGGAATTAATGCAGGTAACTGTCAGTCAATTTATCAGGTTTCAAACGCTGGAATTGCGGTAATATCAGCAATTATGGACAGCACTAACGTTGAAAAGACAATTAGCAAACTAGAGAGGAAATGATAGTATGACGTCGATTTTAGAAGAAATTAGAAGGGAAAATCCCGTTGTTTTGGACATTCCTAACATGGTGACCCCACAGAAAGTAGCGGATGCAATTAGTTATGTTGGTGGCTCACCAATTATGTGTGACTCTTCAAATGAGGGTCATGACTTGGTGGCAATTGCTAACAGTTTGGTCCTAAACCTGGGGACGATGAACGATGATAGTATTAAATTAGATATAATTGCTGGTCAAGCAGCTAATAATCGTCGTTTGCCGGTGGTGGTTGATCCAGTTGCTGTGAGTGCCTCAGAATTAAGAACGGAAGTTTTTAAGAAGATTAGTAGTGAAATTAATATTGATGTCTTGCGTGGCAACGTTGGTGAGATTGCCTTTATTGCCGGAATTGACTGGGGCAGTCGTGGAATTGATGCTGCTGACGGTAATGGTGATCGCGTTCAGGTTGCTAAAATGGCTGCTAAACAATTTCATTCCACGGTTGTCATTTCAGGAGTTGACGATGTAATTTCGAATGGAAGGGAAACATATGTGGTCCACAACGGCAGTCATGAATTAGCAATCAACGTCGGATCTGGAGATGTGTTAGATGGGGTCATCGGTGTGGTTGCCGCTCACCATCAAAGTGTTCATGAAATTGCACTAGGGACGGCTATGGTTGGCATTGCTGGTGAACTAGCGGAGCAAAAATATCCGGATGAGCCGGCGTCATTTGAAGTCGAATTCTTCAACAACTTGTACCGACTGGACGACCATCATCTTTCCGATTCAATTAAGATTGAAAAAAGCAATGATTAGAACAAAAGCGACCAATTGTTAAAAATTGGTCGCTTTTATTTAGTTTTAAGTTTAACGACGACGATGTCTTAAGAACGTAAAGAAGTGAAGCAAGATTGCTAGAAGAACATAGAAAATAACCACAAATGCTACGTAGAAGAGCCAAAATTCTCCGTTAAATTTCAGTCCAAAAACTAATCCTTCAATTAACATTGTCACTAGTGACATTACTGCAATCATACAAAATAATTCGATATAACGTTTCAAAGTACTATCATCCTTTCGTGGCTTGTTGGCAATCTTTTGTCCCCACCGTTTACACAGTTCAATTTTTTTAGGGTCAGGAATTCCCTTACTTCCCCAGGTATGTGTTCCAATAACCTCTCCAAGTTTGATTAGACCAGCTGCGGTCATGATCTTATCAATGGTCCGAAAGGTTTGATCGGTAATGCCAGTAAAGAAGTTTTGAAATGAGGAGAGAAAGCAAGTAGTCAGACTTAGGTAGTGTTTGTTTTTAAACTTACCGGGCAAGGTATCACCAATACTGTTCATTTTAACCATTCGGTGACGCATGCAATCGAATAGATTTTTGGTAACTCCTGATAAATCAGCAAAGTACGTCGGGGATGCGATGATCCAGACGTCCGCTTCTTCCATTTTCTTTTCAATCATGTCAAGCGTTGGATTGGGATTTTTGAGATTATCTGGTTTGATGTCATAATCTTGCAGAAATAATGTCTCAACCTGCGCGTCCTTTGGAAGACCTGAGATTACTGCATCAAGGTATTTGGCAGTCAAGCCATCCTTACTTTGTGAGCCTAAAAATGCTAGATAACGCAAATTTATGACCTCCTTTGAAATTAATTGATTCTTTCTATTTCATGTTATATTTTTGTGAAACTAATATCAATTAAAAAACCCATCATTAATGATGGGTTTTGATTATGTGGTTTTAACGTGTCTCCCAATTGCCTGCTGATGAAAATGATCCGGCTGGATTACTCGGGCAAAAGCGTAAATAAACGGTGCAAACATGTAAGCATTAGTAAGTTGGGTTTCAATGATGCCTTGAACAGCAAGGGCAATTAAAATCACACAAAGGAAATAGTTATCGTCCTGTTTAGCCTTGTAAGCACTAGCAAGAAACAATGCCAGTAGCAGCATTAAACCAATGAAACCGGTACTTAATAAGATGAATAGGAACGTGTTATCGACCCACAAGTTTGATCGGGCACCCAACAGAGGCATATTTTGTCCAATTAGCTTTGGCGAATAGAAATATTGAATGACGGTTAACTGTTGTCCGGGACGACCGGAAAGGGCACGATTCAACACGTTGAATAATGGCAGTGATGAACCCCAAGCGACCATGCCGATCCCTACTACGAAAGTCAATGAAACCAGGATCCAAGTGATTTTTGGTAGTAGGTGAGTGATTTTGGGAGCAAAGCTCAAAGCGAATCCGAGTACTAGGATAGCTCCAGCAACCATAAATCCGCGTGAACCAGTCAGGTAGGCAATGACTAAGTAACTAACGAAAATAAAGGCATATACGAAGTACATCAGTTTTTTTCGACTGTTTTGTATTAACAAAAGGGCCGAACAGAAAATACTTAAGATGAAACCACTTAAGACGTTTGGATGAGTGAATCCAATTGCATATCTAGTGGATGAGCCTCTGGTAAATGAAATGGCATTTTGTGGTGGAAAGACGTGTAAAATCAAAAAGGCCAAAATTACGACTAGAACAACGAGTTTAGTTGCAAGGTCGATGGTCGCAAACGCATCTTGATTTAATAAGTCAGCGTTGGCCATGAATAAGAACAATAAAAATAGGGTACTGGTAATCACATTTAAATGAAAAAGATATGACAAGATAAAGATGATTGCCATGATTATGATAATTGTCCACTGTTTAGGGTTATGTCTCCTGGTAAGTAATAGTACGATTTGGATTCCGATGACAATTAACGTGATTACCCCTGCGATTTGCCATTGCAAGAAACTTTTAGCGGAATATACGTTATTAAATTGACTGTTCAAAAGGATTACTGACGACGCCAGAAAAACAACGTAACTTAGCACGTACACGAGCTGATATAAATGATTTTTATTGGTTAAAGCCATTAATTAAATTCTCCAATTATTGGGTCATCTTATCGGTGAAGAAGTATTCTGCGATGATCTTAACGATGGATGGGTTCTCGTGAAGCATTGTGTGCTGAGCTTGGGAACTGTTTCCGTGATATACGTAGAGCTTGTAACTTTTGACGTAGCCAGTCACAAGATTCTTCATTGGGATTTCACTTTTCATTGTAACTTCGCCATCCGTTCCAGAATGGTTCATATCCCCAACTAGATTAAGAATCTGAAGGTCTTTTGGTAGGTTCTTTACGTCGGGATCGTTTGGAGCATAGTTCGTTGCAAGTGAGATGAACTTTTTAACCTTTGGAACGTTTTTAAGATTGGGATAATGAGCTAGGTAATAGTAAATAATGTTTCCACCAGACGAATGCCCAATCATGTTAACTGAACGAATGTTGTACTTCTTGTACAGATAGCGCATTACGTTTGGCATTTGGGTTGATTGAAAATAAGGATGATGATTGTCCTGAAAGACAATTTGAACGGTCGGATTATCAGCACCAAACTTATGGAACTGTTTAGTGGTTTTAACGGTACCATCCTTTTTCACATACAGTTGTAAGGTTTTGGTTGCTAGGTGGTAACGATTTAGGGTGTCAACCATGTAACCAGTCGTGATGTTATTTCCACCTAGTCCGGGAATGAACACAGTAGCGGTATCGCTTTGATTAACGTCTAATTTACTGAGAAAACTACCATGGTTATGCCAATAATAATAACCGCCACCGGCGAAGATGGAGATCACGATGATGATAAAGAGGGCAATGAATGATTTGGTGTGTTTTCTTTTTTTGATGTGCATTGCAAACATTCCTTTTAATTATTTTAAATTTGTACACTAACATCTAACATCATATAACAATTAACGTGATTCAGCTAGATGGTTGAAATGAATTGATCTTTAAAAGGCAATAAAAAATAGCCAAGCGTAAGGGCTTAGCTATTTTGTTTAAATAAGTCTTAACTATTTGATTGGGGTATTCTCCATGTTGGTTCTAACAATAATCACATCACAGGCGGCATGTGAGTTAACGTATCCGGCAACTGAACCTTCAAGCATGCGGTACAAGCGACCCTTACCAGTCGCTCCCATCATAATTAGATCGGTTTGATGGTCCTTGGGAAATTCGTAAGTAATTACTTCTCTAGGACTTCCAAACCGAGCATGGATATGAATATCGTCAATGCCAGTTTGGTCCTTGACTTTCTTAACTAAATCCTTTAAATAGTTAAGTTCTTCATTAACGATTTGGGTGATAACACTGCCATCAACAACTCCTAGGCTGTATCCATAATTAGTGGTGTTAATCACGTTTAAGACGTCAATTCGGCCTTTATTTCTTTGTGCTACCGCTGCCGCCTTGTATAAAGCAGCCTCTGCTTCTTTTGATCCATCAACTGGTACTAGAATGTGTTTGTATCCATTTAGCATTATGAAAGCCTCCGTTTTAGTTTTTCACTGGTAAAATTTGTTCGGCACTGGCAAGGACGTGTCCTGCCATTTTTTCCTTTAGTTCATTAAGCCAAAAGCCGTTGGTTAAATCTAGTTTTTGATCCAAGGCGTAAACATGCAACTGATAATCGTGTGGTTTATCGGGAGGAGTAGGACCAATGTAGTGTTGATTTAATTTTGAATCAGTAACGTGTACTAGTCCACCAGCTAAACTATTTTTCCCCAAAGTCATGTTAATTGATTGATCTTGGCTAGCATTTTCTGGTATTTCAGATATATTTGGATCAATGTTGGCAGCCACCCAATGAATGTAAGTAAAACCACAAACTGGGATTGAATCGTCGTCCAGTAGGATAACTACTAGTGACTTTGCGTTTTTTGGGACATCAGAGATTTTGATCGGGAATGAAATGATTGGATTACCATCTAACATTTCATCTGGGTCAGCGTGTTTAGTATACTTATCAGGTAAAAATCCATTTTGAAGTGGAGTATTAATTTTCATAATAGTGCCTCCTATACACTTCATTATACCAAATTCATTTGAATATAAAAAAATAAGGAACTATAAATAGTTCCTTATTTAACAAATTGCAAGGTGTAAAAGCCCTGACCATTCCGCTCAATCGTAAAGTTAGAGTAACCAGCTGCTAACCAACTGCTTTGAGTAGCGTGTGCATAGTTTTTAGCGTCTTGAACTGAGTCAAATGATTTTGGTGTAGCAAACATCGAACTAGAATCACTCGTTGAATTATTTCCATTGGAATTATTTCCGTTTGATGATTGTGACCCACTTTGATTTGTTGGTGCTTGTTGGTTCCTGTTTACTGACGCTCCCTTGTTGGTCGTAGCTTGTTCCGCCTTATTAAAGTGTTTTGCTTTCTTTTCTGATTGAATAGCTCTGCTACTCTGTTGACTTGTGGAGGATCCATTCATCCGATTCCCACTGCCGCTTGTCAGAAAGTGAATTCCAAAGACTAGCAGGATCACAATCACTACTAGTCCTAGAACCCATGGCCAAGCCTTAAAGTTTTTCTTTTGATGCTTTGGACCATTTGCGGCATTAAAGTCATAACGTTCGTATCTCGAATCTGGATCTTGACTATTCATAAGAATCCCTCCATCCATTTCAAGAAAAACAAGATGCATACGCATTATAACAAAATCCTTATGATTTTGCATTAACTTAACTAATGGTTGACCTGATCATCATCGACCTGTTCGTTGACGCTTTTAGCATTAAGCATGTTACCAGTGCGCTGATAACTAAAGACACCCCAGTAGAAGAACAGTAGTGCAACTACAATAATTACGATAAAATCATATGGGTAATGAATCCAGTTTTGACCACCGAATGGTGCGGATCCGATATACGAAAATGCTGACATAAAGATTAAATAGGCGACCATCCAAGCTCCTCCACGAAACTTGGTCAGGGTATTTTTCCAGCCGTTCTTGTTTTCGTAGAAGAAGTAAAACGGCAGCCCCAGCATAATAACAAGGATGACTTCAATGGTAGTAGGCCACATTGCCCAATAGATTGCCAAACTGGCAAGAACAAAGGCAAGTGGTGCCATGATTCCAGCAAAACTAATTTTGACTGGACGTTTGAAGTGAGGAGCGTGGAGACGTAATGATCCAAGGGTAACTGGACCAGTCAAATATGCAATTAAGGTTGAAGTTGAGATAACACTGGCTAAAACAGCCCAGTTTCTGAACACTGAAACCAAGATACAACTGACAATCCAGTTCACGATCATTGCGATTCTAGGAGTTCCCCATTTTTGGTTAATCTTACCTAAAAACTTTGGCATATGACCATTTTCGGTCATTGCTGCTAGTGTCCGACTAGTTGAAGCAACAAATGATACTCCGGTCCCAAAGGGTGAAACAAAGGCATCTAAATAGAGTAGAATTACTAGCCAGTTCAAGTTCAACATAATGGCTAAATCAGCAAATGGTGAACTGAAATTAAGACCATGCCAACCGTATTTGGCTAAAGTTGACGGGTCAATAACACCAACGAAAGTGAACTGTAACATAACGTAAATGATGATACTGATTAAAAGTGAAATAACGATTCCCCGCCAGATGTTTTTCTTAGGATTGGTAATCTCATCACCAACGTTTATAACCGTTTGAAAAGCATTATAAGAGAAGATGATTCCAGATACGGTGGTAGCCGCAAAGATTGGAGCCGTTCCGTATGGGAAAAACCCACCAGTTTGAACGTTGTTAAAGTTTCCGGGATGAAAACCAGAAGCAAGTAGCATAATAATGGTAAGAACAGGAACTACAATTTTAAAAATTGAAGTCAAAGTAGTGAAACGAGTCAGTAAGTTGACTGACCAGTAGTTTAACAAGGTGAACACTAAGATGAAGAGAAAAACGACGAATAACCCTTCGGTAGTAACCGTGCCATTGGCGTAAAACCCGTGAGTCCAGTTGGCCCATGACCAAGGCAATGAACTCATGTATTGAACGGCAGCGACCGCTTCAATTGGAAGCAACGTTACAAGTGAGACCCAATTAGACCATGATGAGATGAATCCTAGAAGCGGTCCGTGGGTATACTGGGCATACTTACTCATTCCTCCGCTTTCTGGGAACATGGTTCCTAATTCGATGTAGTTAAACGCAATTGCACCAATCACAACGGCACCGATGATCCACGAAATGATGGCAGCTGGACCAGCGGTTTTAGCACCCTCCCAGGCACCGAATAACCATCCTGAACCAATGATGGAGCTTAGTGCCAGCATCGTGACACTGAAAAGGCTCATTTTTGGTTTAGTAACATTTTGATTTGAATTGTCCTTCGAATTTTCTTTTTTCATAAGTATCCTTCCTTTTTGCGTATTCGACGAATATAACAAAAATGATTATGGTTGTAAAATTGAAAAACACTATTTGATGGGGATTTTAGCCGGGTTGTATTCCCTTTCATTCCTATCGTTGATACTCTCTAATTTCAATCAAATTTTTATCTGGATCATTGATAAATAGTGAATTCATTTTACCGTTATGTCCCTGACTTTCGATCGGTCCTGCAACTACTTCAATAAAGTAGTTGGCTAAATGTGACTGGATTGAGTCAAGTGGATCCCTTGCAACCACGCTGAAACTGGTAGAACCAGGAGTTGGATTTTCTGGTTTAACGTTATCTTCCTTGTTTGTGACACAAACGAGTCGTTGGTGACCCAGCTGAAATTCAATTCTAGAATCAGTTTCGATCACAACTGGTAAATCTAAAACCTCATGGTAAAAGCGCATCGATTTCTCGATGTCATTTACCAATAGGGTGATGTGATCAATATCTTTGATTTTCATAGGCACTCCTCTTTTTTAAAAATGTACATACAATTATACCACTCAAATTCACCTGATTGACGTTGATTGCGATTCGGTGTTACGGTATAAGTTATGAAATAATGGAGGGAATTATATAATGGCGTTATTAAGTGTATCTAATCTAAGTATGAGTTTTGCCGACAAAGACCTGTACTCGGATGCTACATTTCAGCTAAATAAAGGTGAGCACATGGGAATTGTGGGCCAAAATGGGGTTGGAAAATCAACTTTGATTAAGATTTTGACCAATAAGCAATTGCCCTTATCTGGTGACATCAAATGGCAAAAGGGGACCAAAGTTGGTTACCTAGATCAGTACGTTAATATTCCAAAGGGAATGACACTGATTGATTTTTTGCATACTGCCTTTTCAGACCTCTACAACATGAATCAGCATATGAGCGATTTGTACGTAAAATATGCCGACAATATGGACGAAAAGTTACTTGAACAAGCGGGAAGAATCCAAGAACAACTTGAATCTCGTAATTTTTATGATATTGATACTGAAGTCGAGCAGGTGATTAATGGATTGGGTCTTGACGACATTGGAAGAGATCAAACCATTTCTGAAATGAGCGGGGGACAACGCTCTAAGATCATTTTAGCGAAATTAATTCTGGAGCATCCCGATGTAATTTTGCTTGATGAACCGACTAACTATCTGGATACCGCTCACATTAATTGGTTGGAAGATTATTTAAATAGTTTTGATGGGGCAGCGATGATCATTTCCCATGACTACGACTTTCTAGAAAAAGTAACGAATTGTATCGTAAACGTTGCGTTTGGGAAGGTCACTAAGTACCGTGGTGATTTCAAGTCCGCCATGAGACAAAAAGACGAAAAAGAAATGACCCAGCAGCGGGAGTACGAGAAACAACAAGAAGAGATCTCCAAGGCCAAAACTTTTATTCAAAAAAACAAGGCCGGAAGTCATTCCAATATGGCTAAATCACGAGAAAAGATGTTAAAACGAATGGATGTGATTGAGCCACCTTCAAGTAACATCCAGGCTTCTTTTGACTTTCCGTATGCTGATACTGGATCCCAGAACGCACTAGTGGTTGACCAACTGTCAGTTGGTTACGATCAACCGTTACTTAAGCCAGTTACCTTTTCCGTTAATACTGATCAGAAAGTTGGGCTTCAGGGTTTTAATGGGGTTGGAAAGTCAACCTTAATTAAATCAATCCTCGGACAAATTCCGGCAAAGGGGGGAAAGGCTAACTTTTCTCCATCCGCGAAGGTTAACTATTTCAGTCAAGACTTGATCTGGCCGAATAGTAAGATGACACCCCTGCAAATCATTCAGGATAAGTATCCCAAGTTGACACAGAAGGAGATTCGTTCTCAGCTGGGTCGTTGTGGACTCGACGCTGCTAACGCCATGAAACCAATTGGTGAACTTTCTGGTGGAGAACAAACTAAGGTCAAATTGGCTTTGATGGAATTTGTAAAAAGCAATTTCTTAATCATGGATGAACCGACTAATCACCTGGACGATGAGACTAAAAATGCTTTAAAACGGGCAATTATTAAATTTCCTGGGAATGCCATCATTGTTAGTCATGAAGCCAGTTTTTATGATGGATTGGTTGACAAGACCATTGACGTTGAAAAATTAAGTTTAAACCAAAAATAAAAAGGCACTTCATTTTGAAGTGTCTTTTCGTTTGCTTATTTTTGGTTGAAAGTTCCATTTTCAACTTGTCTAATGAAGTTGGCCAAATGGTCGTAGTAGACGGGGGCATTATCAATCATGTGGTGATGACCACCGTTTGGGGTTGAAACAAATTGAGCGTTTGGAATCATTTTAGCCATTCGTTTTCCGGTTTCCATTGGCATGGTTTCGTGTTCACCAAAAGTGACCAGTGTTGGAACTTTGATGTCCTTTAAATGATCAGTAAAGTTCCAGTCTTTTAACTTTCCAGTGATGACAAATTCGTTATCACCCTGAAAGGCGTTATAGATCGGTTTGCTCATGGTATCAATGACGTGGGCAATTGCAGGGGGTTGCTTTCGATCCACATATTCACGGTTTAAGAGTTCGACCAGTTCCTGATACTTATCGTTATCGTAATCGTTATTTGCTTCGCATTTTTTCATGTACGCTAATTGTTCGGGGGTGAGCGCTTTTTCTCTAATTTGAGCTAAATGGTCAGTATAGTCCCCGATCCGATCAACCATTGAAGAAATAATGGCACCTTTCAGGTGATCACCATATTTAGCGGCGTACATCTGAACTAAAGCACCACCCCAAGATTGACCAATCAAATAAAATTTATCGATTCCGAGTTTTTGTCTAACCTCTTCAACCTCGTCAAGGAAGTAGTCGTAGGTTAAAACCTTGTTAGCTACCTTCGGATCATCAAAATCGGGAGTGTCGGAGTACCACGAACCTAATTGATCGTACATGTGAACTTGGACGTTTAGTCCTTGTTTTTTCAGTTGTTTCGCAGTGTTTTCCCAGTATTCATGTGTTCCACCCGGGCCACCATGAAGGGCGAGAAGATGAATGTCTCCGGTCCCTTGAGTGTTAGTCCATAGGTGGTAACCATTATCTAATGTAATGATTTTAGTTCCTTGTTTCATAACATTCACCTACCTAATTAGTTTAATTATTATGATAACACTTTAAAATGGTAAAAAAAGTGTGGAAGAATCAACGTACCCGTGTGATACACGTTCAAACGTGTACATAACAATTATTCTAGGATATAATGGGAACGGTTTAAAAAGGAGTAGGATCGGAAATGGAGTTCCGTATAAAACGTTTCATTAAAAATGTAAACGTTTGTTATTTTTTGGCTTTTGTGGTCGTAGCCTTAATCTTTATTGGGATGTTTAGTTACGCATCCCCACTTTATTATTTTGATTATTCGCCCGACGTTAACTGTTTCTTTACGGTAGGCAAGGGTATGATGCACGGACTAGTTCCGTACAAGGATGTTTTTGAGCAAAAGGGGCCATACGTTTATCTGCTTTATGGGCTCGCTTATTTAATCAGTCACTATTCGATTATTGGAATTACCATAGCAGAAATAATTGCGTTAGCAACCTCGTTATTTTTGGTTTTTAAAACCGCTCATTTATACGTTAGTAAACCAACTGCTTCAATTTTGGCACTTATAACGCCCTTTTTCTTAATGTTTCAAGAGTATTTTACCTATGGTGGCCTGGCGGAAGAATTCGTCTTTCCGATGATTTTATCGGCCATTTATTTAACTTTTAAAGCATGCCACAATCATTTTGCGATTAGTAACGTGAACTGGTTAGTTCAGGGATTCCTAGTTGGGGTGGTTTTTTTATCTAAATACACGCTGTTGGGCACTTGGATTGCTTTTTACATTATTTTTGCGCTGGTTTATTTGTATCATAAAAAGTTTAGTAGTCTTTTTAAGATGATTCTTTCAAGTGGCGTTGGTTTTTTGGCCGCGATAGTACCCTGGGGAATTTATTTTCTCGTTACTAACTCGTTTAAAGCCTTTTACGATGTTTATTTTGTTTCCAACATGACGGTTTATAGCACCTCAGCTAATGGTGGAATTTTCACGAAGATTGCTGGCTCACTAGCCATTTTTAGTGAATTTTTAATTGATAAACCGCAACTCTTTGTTTTGGGTGCAATTCCGTTAATTCTTTTTGTCGTCTTTAGCCATGGGGCGGAAAAGAATATTTTTTTGTGTATGATGTTTGTGAGTGCTTTTTTTGCTGTTTACAGCTATACCCCAGACACCCTATACGTCTATTACCAATTAGCGTTTATGCCGTATGTTCTTGTAACGTTGGTCGTTTTAATTGCTAAAGGACTAAATTATAAGCAAATTACATTGCCTAATAAGCGACTTATTTCGACATTTGTTTTGATGACGCTTTTAGTCCTGTTCTTTACCATGGGGGTTAACGGCAATTTTCAAAAATCAAAATTATTTCCGAATAACAATCAGGAAACGCTGGATCCTAGTGATCCTCAGACCGCGCAAAAGAAGTTTGGCAAAATTATTAGAAAAGAGAGTAAGGGAACTCCAACCCTTCTCAACTACGGATATCTTGATCTTGGCATGTACACGGTTTCAGGAGCACTTCCCACGCAGTATTATTTCCAGATCAACAATATCTCGTATGATAAGAACCCGAAAATGGTCGAGTCACAAAATAAAGTTGTTAAAAAGAAGGCGGTTGAATGGATTGTCGTAAAGACTAATCAAGCTGATTCAATCAAAACATACTTTGGCAGACACGATTCTACTAGGCCAGCATCCAAAACCCTGTTAGAGAATTATCGGGTCGTATCCACTCATGAACAAAAGGCTCCCAATAATCGGAAGTCAGTATATTGGTTACTAAAAAGAAAAGTATAATCTTAAAATAAGGTTATGAAGTCTGGCGTCTCCGCGTTTGAGTGGAGGAATGTGGTATAATTGCTTTTATTATTGAGTGTGAGCTTAAATTCTTAATGATTGGAAGAACAATGTATGTTAAAAAAACTAAAAACTAAACCTTATTTATTTGGTTTAACGTTTGTAGTAATGAGTATTATCATAATTCTACTTTTGTCATTTGCTTCACCGTTCTATTATTTTGATACCTCACCCGACAGTAATAATTTTTTCACTGTCGGTAAAGCAATGTTTCACGGAATCATTCCATATAAGGATGTTTTTGAGCAAAAAGGGCCATTTGTTTATTTGCTTTACGGACTAGCCTCACTGATTACAAAACGATCGCTTGTTGGGATGGTACCGTTTGAGATTATTGCGATGATTATTATTATGACCATGGCTTACAAGATTGCTAGATTATACTTGTCACAAAATTGGTCATTTGTAATTTCATTGTTCATGCCAGTTTTTTCCGTGCTTCAGCCATTTTATGACTATGGTGGTTCGGTTGAATTCTTCGTGTTCCCGGCCGTTTTATATTTGATTTATGTTGCTTTAAAGGCTTGTCAAAATGATTTTGATATCAAATGGTGGGAATGGATGATTCAGGGATTCATGGTCGGAGTGGTCTTCTTTTCGAAGTACACTTTACTTGGTCCATGGATTGGATTTTATGTCTTTATGTTTATCTTCTATGTTTACCATCGTCGCTTTAAAGAAATGTGGCGATTGATTTTCTTTAGTGGACTCAGCTTCTTAATCGCACTTATTCCATGGTTGATTTATTTCTTAGTAACAGGGAGTTTTAAGTCCTTTATCCACGTTTACTTTACCATTAACATGACCGTTTACGGTTCATCGGGAATTGTACCAACTAAGATTCTAATGGCAACTGGATTCTTTATGAAGTTTCTGACGCAGTATCCGATCACGGTGGTCTTTGGTCTCTTGGGCTTAATCTATGTTTTATTTGACCATGAAATCTTTAAAGATGGAATTTCAAAGTCGCTTTTCTTGTTCATGATGATTGTAAATGCGATTGTAGCAGTTTACGGTCACACCTTTGGTAAAATCTATCAGTACTATCAATTAGCTTATTTCCCATTTATCATGGTGACAACTATCTTTGTACTGGTGTTTTTTATCAGACACTTTGAATCTAACAGAAAGCTCGCTCTCCCTTGGACGTTTGTTTTCGTAACGCTATGTATGGCCTTAACCTTTGTCCTTGGATCAAACAATAACTTTATTTACTCGAAGTTGCATCCCCAAAACTTATACGTTACTCTTAATCCTAAGAAAGGTGAGTACCAACAGCCTGCTCAAGTTTCGTTTGGAAAGATTATTAGAGACGAAAGTAAGGGAACACCGACCCTTTTAACTTACAGTCGTTTAGAAAATGGTTTTTACACCAGTTCTGGTGCATATCCAACTCATTACTTCTTCGAACGTAATAATATTCCTAGCCGCGCTTATCCTAAAATGATGAGATCAGCTAACAAGGTGGTTCGAAAGAAACAAGTTCAATGGTTGGTAATTAGGGTTGATAATACAAGCAACAAGAGTAATGCTGAGTTGTACAAGTACATGAGCAGTGGTTCTAGAAAGGGTGGACGTGATGCGCTAATTAAGAATTATAAATTGCGTAGTAGTCATGCCCAAATGTTTGAGGAAAGACGAGCTACCTATTACTTGTTTGAAGCTAGGTCCAAGCCTAACCCCAATGCAAAGAAAATGATAAAAGAACATAAGTTTTATTAAATTAGTGGAGTTTGTCAAATTGGCAAACTCTGCTTTTTTTGAGGGATACCGGAGGTTATATGGAATATTTAGCAACAATTGGATTGATTTTACTTTCAACGTTGATTTTAGGAGTTTTAAGTCAAAGGATTGGGATGCCAGCGGTGGTAGGAGAGATTATGGCCGGCTTATTAATTGGACCCGCGGTTTTGCACCTAGTCAGTTTAAATCACCTGGTTTCGGTTGGATCCGAAATTGGGGTCATCTTTTTGATGTTTATTGCGGGATTAGAATGTGACTTCGAATTGGTCAAGAAGTACTTAAAGCCGGCCGTTAGCGTTGCTATCTGTGGGGTCATTTTACCGGTGGTCGCTTTTACCCTTTATGGTCAACTACTAGGCCAAGGAATTGAAAGAGCGCTCTTTTGGGGAGTGATCTTTTCGGCTACTTCAGTATCCATTAGTGTCGAAGTGCTTCAGGAGTTTGGCAAGTTGAAATCGGTCGCGGGAGCAACCATTTTAGGGGCCGCGGTAGTTGACGATGTGATTTCAATTATTTTGTTGAGTGTTTTTTCCAGTGTGTTTGGGACGGAATCAGGATCTAAAAATTTGTTTGTTCTGTTTACGTTTCAAATCTTGTTTTTTGGATTGATTTTTGTTGTCATTAAATGGATTGCACCTTGGCTCATGCGGTTAGCCGACCTTCTTCCTGCCAATTCAGCCGTGTCGATTATGGGGATTAGCATTTGTTTGATCATGGCATATCTGGCAGAAGCGGCCAATCTGAGCACGGTGTTAGGGGCTTTCTTTGCTGGAATTGCAATTGGACGTACGCCGCTTCATGATCAGGTGATTCAAAGTGCTAATCGAATTGGTTATTCCTTCTTTATTCCAATCTTTTTTGCCGCAATTGGGATGGAGATGAGTTTTAAGGGGCTCTCTAGCACGTGGTTGATTGTTGTAATAATGACGATCTTAGCGGTTCTTACCAAATGGATTGGGTGTGGAATTGGAGCGAAATTAACTGGATTGACCCTAAAAGATGCCAACGTAGTGGGTGCCGGAATGGTATCAAGAGGTGAAATGGCTCTTATTGTGGCTCAGATTGGACTATCTAGTCATCTGCTTGCTTCTGAACTTTACTCCGAAATTATTATGGTAATTGTACTTTCAACGATTCTTTCACCAATTATGCTTAAGTTCAGTATTAAATCAGTGTAGTTTTTGATTTTTTGGTACAATGAAAGAAACAAATAAATGGGGCATTTTTATGATTAATGAAATTGATGGTGGAACGATTGTTTTTCAACTTAAGGAAAATCAACCACTATATTTACTTTTAAAAAGTGCAACTAGTGATTTTTGGGGATATCCCAAGGGGCACGTCGAGGGAAATGAGACATTACAACAGGCTGCTAAACGTGAATTAAGAGAAGAAACGGGAATTCATGCTGAAATTGATGATGGTTTTGATGTAAAGGTCGAGTATGACATGAAGAATGGCCACCACAAAGTGGTAACTTTCTTTGTGACGGAGGTTCCGGTTGACACTTCGGTTACCAGACAGAAGGAAGAGATTAGTGAAGATCGTTGGTGCACCTACGAAGAAGCTTTGAAGTTAGTCACATACGATAACTTACTTCCACCACTTAAAAAGGCCAATGAATACATTGAGGACCACTATGTCAAATAAACGATTTGTAATTGTGATTACTGGAGCCGCTGGCACTGGTAAGACCACTATCTCGGATTATTTAATGAAAAAGTATGGAATTCCTAAGGTGATTACCCATACGACCAGAGCACCACGGGATCAAGAGCAAGATGGAGTGGATTATTATTTTGAATCACCGACAAGTTTTAAAAAACTTCATCTTTTAGAATCAGTAAGATATTCGGGGCACTGTTATGGATCATCATACGAAGGGTTAGATCGCGCTTTTTTAAAGTCTCCCATTGTTTCAATTGTGTTAGACACGAAGGGTGCAATTACGTACAAGGATCGATTAGGAGTAGAAGCGGTTGTCATTTTTTTGAAAGTTAAAGATCCGGCTGAGCTTAAAAAGCGCATGATTGATCGCGGGGATACTCTGGCTCAGATTCAAGTTCGAATGGAAAGTAAAGAAGACGCGCGTGATTTAAAGCTTCCAGCTGCTTTAAAAAATCGGTCAATTGTGATTGATAATGAGAAATGGAGTCAAACTAAGAATCAGATTGATCAAATTGTACTAAATTTAAAAAGACAACTTTAAAGAAATCTTTTATCGACTGGAATAAATTCTTTACTTTTAAGTGCAATAATTAAGTTTCACAAAAGAGAATATACGTTGAGAGGATGATTAAATGCCAAATCGAGTACCACCATTTCTTACTCCATTTGCCATTATTTCAATTTGTTTAGCGTTAGGAGCCACTAATATTGTTGTCAATAAAGCAACCAATACCCACGAGGGTGCTAAAGTCACTACCCATCAAAGCCAGAAACGTTCTATTTTTGACTTTAAGAAGAATGATGATAATAATAAGGGTACTAAGAACCAGAACTCGAATTCTAATGACGATAATAGTAAAAATGAATCCAATAGTTCTGGGGCTAAACAAGATAATATGAATAATAACAATAACGATGGTAATAGTAAGTCACCAAATAATGAACAAGGGAAAACAACTTCTGGTGGACAGGAGCAAAATAATTCGACCAGCACGAATGGAAATAATTCGGAGACTGGTAATAACAATCAAAAGACAACTGATAATAACGGTGGAAATGCCGAAAAATCAAGTCAGAATACCGGAAATAACGGCAATTCTAATAATGGTACGGGGACTACTTCTAACAATACTCAGAATAATACCCAAGCCAATACGACTAATCCTGGGGGTGAACATTAATGTTTAGTTTTCTAGATATTATTAATCATTATCTTGGATATATAACGATTGAAACAAACACTAAAAGCCGAATTTACGTAATTTTAGGGATTCTAGGCGACTTTTACCTTTTGTACGTTGCCTACCGTTTTGTTGTAAATGGCTTTATGATTAGGGGGGTTCTGGTCTTCTTAGTTGTCTTGATTTTAGCGTACTTCTTGTACCTAAACATCATGTATTACTTTACTAAAAAACGGGCGAAGTTTGATGTTACCCCGGTCATTAATAAGGTCTTGCACATTCAGCCCAAGGAAACTGATCAGCAAACCGAGGCTCGTAGTGGAAGTCGTCGTTATCGCAATATTCCCGCCAACGGTTTATTTGATGAAAGAAAAACGATGCCAGCTAAATTGGAATCGACAATTAGTGAGCGCCATAACGTTCATCAGTTAGCCGATACCATGATTACCAAAAAAGTTGCAAGTGATGACTACAATGGATTAGGCGATCGGGCGCTTCTTTCCGAAATTAAAGCTAATCCTAAGCATCGCGTCTACGCTTTGGGTGATGGAGTGTTAATCCCTTACTTTGATTTAAGAGAAGAAAACGGAAAGTATGAAGTCTATGCCGGAATGAATCAGGTTAATTGTGAACCCGTTGGCCACATTGTTAAGGCTGGTTTTGAAGATATTCAAAAAATCGATAAGAATAAAGTCAAGTTGTATCTAGCTGAAGCTTTTTTGGTTGGAGGAAAATACAAGACTTCTGGTCGAGCCGGCTTAATTGATGGAGCTGACGACTATGCGGTTCAGATTAAAATTGCATATCAGAAAAAATAAGAGATCTCATTTGAGATCTCTTATTTTTTAACCTTATTTCTTTTGAGAATAACTTCAAAGTAATAGATTGGAATCCCGAGTGCAACGATTCCCAGTGAGCAAACGACTCCATAGAAGTCTGATCCAATTTCTGAACAGATTACGAAAAGGGATGCCAAAATAGCTACGATTGGTGTGAATGGATATAGTGGAACTGAGAAGACTCGCTTTCGGTCGGGGTGACGTTTTCTAAGGATGAAAACCCCGAAGAACGCCATCACGTAAAAACAATAGACAGTAAAGATACATAGTTCTGAGAGTCGGTCGGCATCAAAGAAACAGATCATGATGATTACAATGATCAGAACAGCAGCAATTGATACCACTGGCGTTCTGGTCTTTGGATTGAGGTAAGCTAACTGCTTAGAGAACGGAAGTTGATTTTCTTTCGCCATGGCATACATGATACGGGGAAAGGTCATGATTTTTCCGTTCATGCAACCGATGATTGAGATGATGATACCGATACTTAAAATCTTCCCACCAATCATTCCAAAATCTTTGTTAGCCATGTATGGAATGGCATTTGTTCCAAGATCATGAATTTTCTCGGGACCAATGCTTTTTAAAACACCGTATGAAACTAGCATATAAATGGCAATGACAATTAAAATTCCGAAGGTGATAGCACGTGGTAGCATCTTTTTAGGGTTTTTGATTTCTCCACCAAGGTTAGCAACTAGGATCCACCCGTCAAAGGCAAATAGAGTGGCTAACATGGCAACTCCAAAACCACCAACTGAGGAGTGGACGTCACTAACACTTTGAGTAAAAGCATTAGCGTGACCAAAGAAAAGTCCGAAGATAATAAGCGCTGCGACTGGGACGAGCTTACAAATTGTGGTAATAATTGAAAAAGCAGCTCCAAATCGATTGGGAAAGGTATTTAATAGACCAACCGCAACAACTGCAATGATAGCTATCGGAATGTTCCATTCTGGTGAAATATGGAAAAAGTCACCTAATAGGATGGCAAGATAAGCTCCAAGTGAAGCGATCATTGCGGGACCATAAACAATAATCTGCATCCATCCAGATAAGAAGCCCCAAAACTTGTTATAAATGACTTCCATGTATGCATATAGTCCACCGGTTTCTGGAATTTGCGAGGCAATCTCGGCAATTGAAAGTCCCGCGGCTAAAGTCAGAAGTCCCCCGGCTAGCCAAGCCAGCATGGCACCATTTGCTGATCCTGCATCGTTTAGAACGGCAGCTTGTCTAACAAAGATTCCAACTCCGATGATGGTTCCAACTACAAGTGAGAGTGCGGACCAAATTCCTAAAGAACGGTTTAACTTTACATTGGACTCTTCTTTTGGTTTCTTCATATAAAATTCCTCCCTTTGAGAATAAAAAAAGTCCCTGACAACTAAATGTCAGGGACGCAAATTTGCGCGGTTCCACCCAAAATTCTCTGAAATTTTCAGAGCGCTTTTTGTTGCGTATTAATGTGTTTTAAGAGGTGGTTAAATAAAGATTAGTCAGCCAACTTCCAGAATAACGTCGGCTTCTCTTGGGCGGTTTCTTTAAATATTGTTCTCTTAAATTAGTATAGGACCATTTAACCGCGATCCATATTAAATGTCAATGTAATTTTATTAATTAACTTCGTATTTTTGGTATTTTTTGGCCGATGTTTCGGGAAGTTCAACTTTCAACTTCGTTCCCTGATCGGTGTAATCAGTCTGATAGACCGTTTCGTTTTCATTTAGGTCCGAAACTACTTGGCCACTACTGAAAGGGATGAGGTACGTCTTTTTGACGTAATCTTTAAACAAGTTTTGAGAAATTATGTCGATTAATAAATTAATTGAATCAGGGTCAAGAGCTGACATGATGATGTTATTGCCTTCACGAACGGGATAATTTTCTCCACTCTTATCAGCCTTATTAAAGACCTTAATCATGTTAATGTCGGGGACCCCGATTTCTCTTAGAGTTTTTTCAGTAGTTTGCATCATTAGTTCTTGATTTGGGTCAGAGTAGTCAACTACCTGTACCAAGAGATCAGCGTTGCTTGCCTCTTTTAAAGTTGATTTAAAGGCTTGAATTAGTTGATGCGGAAGTTGACTGACAAAACCAACCGTGTCGGTTGCAAGGAAACGTTTATGGTTTGGTAGCTCAATCTTTCGCACGCTGGTGTCCAAGGTGGCAAATAGCATGTTTTTAACGGTAACTTCTTTCTCCTCGTTTTCACCAAATCGTTTTACCAGTTGATTCATAATCGTGGATTTGCCTGCGTTGGTGTAACCAACAAGAGCAATGGTTTTCAAATCGTTTTGTTTGCGCTTTTTACTTTGAGTGTCGTATGATTTGTCAATTTCCTTTAATTCGTGACGAACGTGCGTGATTTGATGTTGAATGGTTCGACGATTCAATTCAATTTGGGTTTCACCAGCACCACGGTTAGCTAGTCCGCCACCAGCAGACTGTTGGTCTAATCGTTGACTAGCACTAGTACGGAGCCTTGGGAGTTGATAGTTTAGTTTGGCAAGCTGGACCTGTAACTTGGCTTCACGAGAACGAGCTCGATTGGCGAAGATCTCCAAAATTAGCCCAGTTCGGTCAATGATTTTAGCGTTGGTTAATTTTTCAAGGTTTCGAATTTGACTAGGACTGAGTTCATCGTTTGCCACAATGATATCTGTCCCAGACGTTTTGACGAGTTGTTCTAGAAATTCAACCTTACCTTTGCCGAAGTAGGTTGCTGGATCAGGGTGATCCAATTTTTGGGTCACAGTTTCAACGCTATGCATGTTGTTCGCGGTGACTAAGTTGTTAAGTTCCTCCATTGAGTACTGAAAATTAGCATCATTTAAATCTAAACCAATTGTAATTATATCAGTAAAGTTGTCGATCATTTATACTCCTTTAGACTGGATCTGAAATGTTGTTATAGTATTTGATAATATAATCGCCATCTTTATAATCAACTTTAGTGACGCTGCCATTCTGAATGGGTTCACTAATATCGATGTCACTAAAACGACTAACGATACTTCGAATGAGAGTTCCATGAACAGTAATGAGAATATCATCACCATCTTCAGCGTTGTTAACGATTTCGTCCAGCCCAGTTTGAACTCGTTTCCAAAACTGTGAATCATTTTCGGCATCCCCGTATGGATCGGCGTCAGCAATCATGTCGCGGGTCTTTTCCATCGTATAAGTGGCGATCATTTGACTGTATGAATCAGCGCCAGACGGCCCCCCAATGATGTGCCAAACTTGTCCCATGTCATTGCCCTCAAAGTATCCAAAATTCTCTTCTCTGAGGTTTTCCATTTCGATCGGTTCAACTAGTCCTGATGGATTTTCCTTTAGGATTAGTTCGGCGGTGTCACGGGCCCTTTTGGTATCACTACTATATGCCTTGTTGAAATCAACCTTATTAAGGTGTTTTCCAGCATCGATTGCATCGGTGATTCCCTTATCGGTTAAAGCTGAGTCTGCCCATCCCTGTAAACGATGGTAACGATTCAAATATGTTTGGCCGTGTCTGACAAAATATAAATTGATTGAAGTCATTTTTATTTCCCCCTGATTCACTAGTTGCTTAATTCTAGCATATTTTAACGTCCAAGATAAACGGGACGGGTGGAATTGGTATAATTTAGTAATCATTTGAAATAATCATTATATTGTTTTGCGTAAATCATCATGAACCAGATAAAAAATCCACTGACATCATCTTAGTCAGTGGATTAATTAATCTAATTTTGTGATGCTTCCGGGTTAAAATCACTTCTGATTTGAATTCCAGTTCCCTTTTGGGCTGAGAAAATAATTTGATCACCTAATCTTAGGATCGTCTCACCGGTCGGGTGAAGTAGTTTATGGTCGCGAAAGATTTCGTTAATAGTAATGTCACTACTAAAGGGAAGGTCTTTGACTGCTATGTTAGCCAAACTCGGATTAGTTAGTTTAACTTCATGGAGAACTGATTCGTTAGATTCAATCATCTTAAATGTTGACGGGACCTCAATCAACTCTCTTAGCATGGCAATATTAACGGCAAGGTTGTTATATATCTCAACTCCTAGAGAAAGGAGTTCATCTTGATGCTTATCAAGGACATCGCGATTTTCAAAACGAGCGATAACCCGTTTGACGCCATATTTTTTAGCCGACTTGGCCAATTCGTAACTTTTCTCTGAATCAAAGTAGGCCATAACGACGATATCGCAGTCAAAATAGCCGTTGTCAATTAAAAATCTTGGGTCAAGCTTAGAAACAAGATGAACGTTAGCCTGACTGTTATAGGAGCGGTAGTGCTCCTGATTATCAGTGTATACGTTAACGTCGTACCACCCAGTTGAAAGTTGTTGAGCGACTGGGATGGTAGTTAAGTTAACCCCAAAGAAATTAACCTTAATCTTAGGATAGGTTTCTGGTTCGACTTTAAAGGCCTTGTTAAAGACCAGTGGGCCAATGATACAGGTAATAATTGCTGCAAGCAAAAATGCCCCCGACTGTTGAGATGTGATCACTTTCATCCCCTTAGCAACTTGGAGAATTGCCAGAACCATGGTGATGGTTGCACTCGGAAGGGCCATTCCAGCCAGTGAGTTTTGCTTATTGAAACGTAACCTAAAGATGGGATAAAGTCCCAACTTCGCGATGATGTAACTAGCAAAGAAAACAGGGATTAGAACCAAAGTCGCTGGGTTTGACAGCAACTCTTTGACATTCAAACCAACACCACTCATGATAAAGAAGACTGGAATGAAGAGCCCATATCCGATTGAATCCAATCGATCTTTCGTGGTTTCGGATGGTTGTAGTAATTTATAGACCATTCCACCGATGAATGCTCCTAAGATGTCCTCTGATCCAACAAAGACGGCAATCGTTGATAGTAAAACGATGATGAAGAAGGCTAGCCGAATGTCAATCTGAGTGGTTGATTTATTGATTTGGTCTGAAACCTTGAAGAAACGTTTAAACCACCACAATAAAAAGCCCGCTACCACAAATAGAATCAGGATGAGCCATAGTGACTTACTGTCGGATCCAAATACCGAGGCGTAGATCGTCAGGGCAAAGATCGGTAAAACTTCACCAAGAGCAGCAATTAACAGAATGGTTTGGCCAAAGGCGCTTCCAGTGACGTCTTTTTCCTTTAAGGATGCGATGACCACGCCAAGTGAAATGGTAGCAAACAAGATTGAAGCTAACCAGAAGTCACTGAATAGTCCAGTTAGTTTACAGAAGTATCCTAGGATTAATGCTAGAATGATAACCGTTGCATACCCCATAAAGGCTAGTTGAACGGATGAAAATCGTGGAGCAGTTTTGCTTGATTTTTTTTCTAGTTCACTGGGATTTTTGTTTTTGGGTTTAAATAAGGAAAAATCGATTTCCATTCCACTCAAAAACAGTAGGACGATTACACCAATCTTGGAAAGAATGGATAAAATGTTTGAGTCGGAAACGATGTTGAATAAACTGGGTCCTAATATGATTCCAACTAAAATTTCAACGACTGCGGTTGGCAGCATTGAAATGTGGAATCGTGCCATCACTAATGGAGTTATTAGGGCTGCAAGTAAAACAATTACTAATGAGATTGAGTCCATATTACGATCACCTTGGTTTATATATTTTGTTCAGTTGAGTTAATATGTTAGAATATTTAATCAAGTTTAGCAAGCAGGAGGGATTATCCGTTGGAAAATTCAATTAAAGATGAAGAACAGAAGCACCTTGATTTTGTTGAAAGCAAAATTGAAATGGCAGAGGTCGATGCTGCTAAAAAAATTAAAAAAGCGAAGGGTGACCAATCGGAAATCCAAAAGAACTTTTTTAACGATGTTCGTTTAAAGACAAGTACATATAGTGGACAGATGGAGACGGGTGTCTCGGTTAGACAGCAACAGCAATTACTTTCGGAACGTGAGAACCGCTGGAAGAACGCCGCAAGGGATCTTGATACACTAAAACGGCTGGATCAAAATCCCTACTTTGCTCGAATTGATTTTCACGAAGAAGGCGAGAAACACACTGAAACCATTTACATTGGCCTAGCGTCATTTACCGATAATCCTGACGATTATCTGGTGTACGACTGGCGGGCACCTATTTCCAGTATTTACTATGATAGTGGAATTGGTGAAATGACGTATGATTCACCGGCTGGTCCCCAAAAGGTTGACGTCAAGTTAAAGCGACAGATTGAGATCAAGAACGGTAAGATTGAAACCATCTTTGATACAGACGAAGCCCTTGGAGACAACTTACTTCTAGAAAATCTCAGTCATCAGTCTGATACCAAAATGAAGAGCATCGTTACCACGATTCAAAAAGAGCAGAACCAGATCATTCGTGATACTGATTCTGATTTGCTTTTTGTTCAAGGAGCGGCCGGGTCAGGAAAAACAGCTGCTGTTTTGCAACGAATTGCATACTTACTTTATCGTTATCGTGGTAATTTGAATTCGGGCCAGGTAATCTTATTTTCCCCCAACCAACTTTTTAATGACTACATCAATGAGGTCTTACCTGAGTTAGGGGAACAAAATATGGTTCAGATGACGTACTACCAATACACCAACCGACGAGTTCCCCACTTGGAGGTTGAAACCATTGGTGAACGTTTTGTCGAAACTCATGAAAAACACCAACAAAAGGTGGTTGACTTCAAAAACAGCTTGGATTTCTTTGATCTAGTTGGAACGTACGCTCACCATTTAAATAAGGAAAACTTTCAGTTTAAAGACATTAAATTTGAAGATAATATCTTTATTTCTAAGGAAGATATTAGTGAAATCTACTATCGTTTTAACGAAAACTATAACTTACGGAATCGTTTGGAAGCTACCAAGGAAGAACTGAATAAGATTTTAAATCGTCACATTGGGAGTGAGATGAAAAAGAAGTGGGTCGAAGAAACCATTGAAGGACTTGACCAGCAACAACTTCAGGCCATTTACGCTAAATATGGCGAAAGTATGGATAATCCCGATAAGGAATATAACTTTTTGGCTAAAAAGATTGTCCAAAACGCTTTTAGAAACGTTAGAAAAGCCATTACTCGCGGTCGATTTGTTAGTATCAATCGCCAGTTCGTTAATCTAATCAGAAACGTTCCTAGAATTACCGACTTGAGCAAGTATGGAATTGATGAACAAGAATGGAATGACGGGGTTGAAAAATCAATTGAGCGATTAAAGAATGGCAAAATTAGTGATGCTGATATTTCAATTTATCTTTATTTGTATGATTTAATATCTGGGAAACGTCCTGATATTCACATGCGTTATTTGTTTGTCGATGAAGTTCAAGACTATACCCCATTTCAGTTGGCTTACCTCAAGTTTAATTTTCCAAGGGCTAAGTTTACTTTGCTGGGAGACCTCAACCAAGCGATCTTCACGCATGAGAGTAGTAACAGCCTTTTGCGTGAAATGAAGACGATGTTTGATCCTGAGAGGACCAAGGTAATCGAACTTAATAAGTCTTATCGTTCAACTGAACAAATCACTGATTTTACCAAGCATTTGATCCCAGATGGCAGTAAGATCCAGTCGTTTGCTAGAAGTGGTGAACTTCCTAAAGTTAACGTTGTCAAAGATTTTAATAAGGGAATAAACGTTTTAAAGAATACGATTCAGGTAAATGATCAGGCGAGTGATACCACGGCCGTCATTGCTAAATCGTTAGACGAGTGTCGACGAGTTCATGATGAGCTAAAAAAAGATGGGATTAAATCCACGTTGATTCAAACCGAAAATCAGCGGTTGGTCAAGGGTGTTATTGTTGTTCCGGCCTATCTAGCTAAGGGACTTGAGTTTGACGCCGTTGTAATGTGGAATGGTTCTAAAGAAGAATATCCAACGGAGCGTGATGACCAGTTAGTGTACACAATTTGTAGTCGTGCTATGCACCGCCTGGACGTGATTTCAGTTGGGGAGTTATCACCAACGTTTAAGGACGTTCCAAAGGATGAGTATGATTTAGTAACCAAGTAGGTGAGTTTTGTTGAAGGATTTCTATGAATTCAGTAAAAATGAATGGAAACAGTTTTATCCAAATGAATCTGCTCCAATTACACAGGCTAACTTGGAAAGATTAAAGGCCTTTAATGATCAGATCTCACTTGATGATGTTTCTGATATTTACATGCCATTGGTACGTTTATTAGAACTGGCTTCTAAGCATTACCAAGATTGGGAGCTTACTGAAAGTGATTTTCTAAAACGTAAAACGCCTAAAATTCCATTTATCATCGGAATTTCGGGAAGTGTAGCTGTGGGGAAATCAACCGCAGCGCGTTTGCTTCAATACCTTTTTACCGATTTATTACCAGATATGAAGACGCAACTAATCACGACTGATGGTTTTTTGTATCCAACGAAAGTCTTAAAAGAAAAAGGCATTCTTGATCGTAAAGGGTTTCCTGAAAGCTATGACATGGAATCATTGATTCAATTTTTGGTTAAGATTAAGGCCGGTGTGAAAGAAGTAAAAGCACCAGTTTACTCTCATCAAACGTATGACATTATTCCTCATCGTTATGATGTCATCACTAATCCCGACATTTTAATCATTGAAGGAATTAACACGCTTCAAATTCCTGATCATCAGAAACTCTATATTGGTGATTTTACTGATTTTTCGATCTATATCGATGCTAATCCAGATCTGATTGAGACTTGGTACCTTAATCGTTTTAAGAAGTTAATGAAAACGGCTTTTCAGGATCCAACTAATTATTACTATAAGTACGCAAAAGAGGAGCCAGAACAGGCGGTTAAAATGGCGGGAAACGTTTGGAAAACCGTCAATTTACCGAACTTAAAGGAGTACATTTTACCAACACGTGAAAGAGCCAACCTTATTATTCATAAAGGTGTGGGGCATATCGTTGATAAAGTTTATCTTAGGAAATATTAAAATAAAAATCGCTCGATCGTTATAATTCAATGATTGAGCGATTTTTTATTGAGAAATAGATTAAATGGTTGCAAAGTTTACAGATGTAGATTATGATTAACATTGAATTTACAGATGTAAACCATGAATTGGAGGTGAATTATTTGGATCAAACCAAAAAAATTGAAGAAATTACGCCCGCTGAATGGCAAATTATGCGGTTGATTTGGACGATGGGAGATAGCTCATCACGAAAAATCATTGACACGATTACGAAAAAACGTGATTGGAAAGAGTCAACGATTAAAACGTTACTTAGTCGATTGGTTAAGAAAGGTTTGTTAACTCGTTCTAAAAAGGGAGGCTATTTCGTTTATTCGCCCACTGTTAACGAACAGAATGCGATGAATCTAAGTGCTGAAGAACTTTTTGAACAAATGTGCGACATGCGTAAAGGCCAGACCATTATGGATTTGATTAGCCAAAGTAAGATTAGTAAGAGTGATATTCACAAGTTGGGTGAAGTTTTGAGACAAAAGCTAAAAACCGCCCCCGATAAAGTGGATTGTAACTGTTTACCAGGCGATATGGGCATGGATTGTCAATAGAAAGGAGCTTTTTAATGAAGGATATGGACAATGGAAAACATGATTCAATGGGGAAAATGAATATGAATCATGATAACCATAATATGAAAAATATGAACCCCAAAGACAATGATAATAGTCAAATGAACATGAAGGGTAATTCTAAAATGAAAATGGATCATGGATCTATGAACATGGGAAACGGTTCAATGGATATGGGCGGCGGCCACATGATGAACATGGGAAACTTCAAACGGCGCTTTTGGATTTCATTGATTATTACGATTCCCATCTTATTACTTTCTCCGTTTATGGGGATGAAGTTGCCGTTTCAGATTACTTTTCCGGGGTCTGATTGGATTGTAATGATTCTTTCAACCATTCTGTTCTTTTATGGTGGTCAACCATTCTTTAGTGGAGCCAAAAATGAGTTGAAAAGTCATGCTCCAGCAATGATGACGTTGATTACACTAGGTATTTCAGCTTCGTACTTTTATAGTTTGTATGCTTTTATTATGAATACCTTCATTAATCCAAACGGTCATGTGATGAATTTCTTCTGGGAACTAGCAAGCTTGATTGTCATTATGCTACTAGGTCACTGGATTGAAATGGATGCGGTCATGAATGCTGGCGATGCGCTTAAAAAGATGGCTGCACTCCTTCCAAGCACAGCCCATTTGGTTGAATCTAACGGAGAAACTAAGGATATTCAACTAGACCAGTTAAAAGCTGGCGACATTGTTTTGGTGCAACCGGGTGAAAAAGTTCCAGCTGACGGCGTGGTTGATTCTGGAACTAGTGCTGTAAACGAAGCCTTAGTAACTGGTGAATCGAAGGCAGTCACTAAGAAAAAGGGAAGTAAAGTAATTGGTGGATCCGTCAACGGTGATGGTAGTATGCAAGTCAAGGTTACTGCCACTGCAAAAGATGGATACTTAGCTCAAGTTATTAAAATGGTGCAAGCCGCCCAAAAGGAAAAGTCAAAGGCGGAAACGTTAGCTGACAAGGTTTCACGCTGGTTGTTCTATGGTGCCCTGATCATTGGAATCCTAGCATTGGTCGTTTGGACGATCCTAAGTGGATTAAGTTATGGACTGCAACGAATGATTACGGTCCTAGTTATCGCATGTCCTCACGCTTTAGGATTAGCGATCCCACTAGTTGTGGCCAGAAGTACCTCAATTGCCGCTCAGAATGGACTGTTAATCAGAAATCGTCAGTCAATTGAAGAGGTTAAACGTTTGGATTACGTCTTTATGGATAAGACTGGGACTCTGACTGAAGGAGTCTTTCAAGTCAATGATGTAATCTCTGATTCCGATATGAGTAACGAAGAACTTTTGACTAAATTTGCTGATCTTGAAGCTAATTCTAGTCATCCTTTAGCTGCTGGAATCCTAGCTAAGGCTAAAAAGGAGCAAGTTTCCGTCGTCCCAGCCAAAAACGTCCAAGCCATTCAGGGAGTTGGACTAACGGGACAAATTGATGGAAAAGAGTATAAGATTGTAACCGCTAAGTATCTGACTGATAATCACTTGGACTACGATCATAAACAATTTGATAATCTTGCTAGTCAGGGCAATTCGATTAGTTACTTGGTAAGTGATGATAAAGTACTTGGGGTGATTGCTCAGGGAGATGTTCTTCGTCCTAAGTCAATTGACTTAATTAAGGCACTTAGAAGAATGAACATTACTCCTGTGATGCTCACTGGTGATAATGACTTGGCCGCTAAGCGAGTTGCTCATCAGTTGGGTGATATTGATTACCGTTCGGAACTTCTCCCTCAAAACAAGGAAGAAATCATCAAAGAGTACCAGAGCAAAGGCAATGATGTCATGATGGTTGGTGATGGTATCAATGACGCTCCCAGTTTGTCACGTGCTAACATTGGAGTGGCTATCGGTGCTGGAACTGATATTGCCATCGAATCAGCTGACGTTGTTTTGGTTAGAAGTGATCCAGAAGATATCATTGACTTCTTGGATCTTGCCAGAGCAACTAACCGGAAAATGGTTGAAAACCTCTGGTGGGGAGCTGGCTACAATATCATTGCAATGCCACTTGCTGCTGGGATCTTAGCTCCAATTGGAATTATCCTTTCGCCAGCCGTTGGGGCCTTGATTATGTCAGCTTCAACCATCATTGTGGCTGTGAATGCTTTCACCCTTCATATGGGAAAGATTAAAGAATAAACAATTAATTAGTCGATTAAGCAAGAGTGGCTTTCATTTGCCACTCTTTTTTTGTATAATCGATCCATTAAGTAATAAATTAAGTAACAAGGGATGGTGGGTGTTCATGGATCAACAAAAGAAAAAGTATTCCCCGATGATGAAGTTTTCGTTGTTGGCGGTTTCGTTAGTTTTAGCGTCATCACTGTCAGTTTCAGCGGAAGTACCACAATGGCAGCGTGCATTTCCAGGGCATTCATATTCAAGTATTGAGTTAATTGCCACCATGCCAGCTTTAGCAGTGATCATCTTCTTGCTTGGAAGTAGTTGGATTGCTAAAAAGATTGGTGCCAAAAGAACCGTTATACTCGGGTTGCTGGTCAGCGGAATCGCTGGAGTGATTCCTATTTTTGTTACTAATTATTATGTAATGCTTATTTCACGATTTGCTTTTGGAATTGGACTTGGTTTGTTGAATGGACTGGCCGTTAGTCTGATTGGAACCTTCTTTAAGGGAAAAGAAAAGAATCAACTGATGGGAGTTAGAAGTGGATTTGAGATGTTGGGTAATGCCATTTCAGCGTACGTTGCTGGTGCATTACTAGTTGATTTTGGTTGGCATAGTGCTTTTCTAATTTATACCTTGGCATTTCCGGTTGCCATCTTGTTTTTCTTCTTTGTTCCGTCACCACCAAAAGTGGAACATTATCAAGCGGAACGAAAAAACAAATACTTTCCAAAGATTAATACTGATGTTCTTTTCTGGACCATGCTACTTGCTGGATATCAAATTACGTATGTGGGTGCCACCGTTCGAATTGCTGAATTTATTGAAGGAACCGGGATTGGTTCCACACAACAGTCAGCGGTTGTTATCAGTATTGCGCCAATCTTTGGTTTAGTTGGTGGTATAGTCTTCAGTATGGCACTGATGAAGTTGAAGAAATATTTATTGCCCGTCGGAATTATTGCTAGTGGATTTTGTCAGCTATGGATTGGGTTATCACACTCGTTCTTTAGTGCGGCGCTTGGCTTTTTCCTAGTAACTTTTCTTGATGCGATTGTGGTTTCCTACATTTTAAACATTGCAACTGAAATTTCATCCAAAGGAACTCTGAACTTAACCACTTCCATCTTGTTGATTGGTAGTAATTGTGGAATCTTTTTAGCGCCGATTGCTTTAGGTGGGATTGATTCGGTATTTAGTTCCAATAAGCCCGCATTAACCTTTGTGGTTTGTGGAATTATTCTACTAGCTATGGGAGCCGTTGGTGTATGGGATATTAAATTTTTACGCAGAAAAATATTTAATTAGGGCAGTGCATCTGATGCATCGCCTTATTTATTTTGGTCAAAGGAGCAAAAAACCATGAAAGTTAATTTTAAAAGTTCTCATACTAGTCCCATATCGCTCAAGGCCTTTTTGAGTCAACATGGGATTAGTCATCGGATGTATGCAGACTTAAAGCGAGCGAAAAATGCTTTTAAGATTAATGCTAAGACCGTCAAGCCGTCGGTTAACGTTTCCTTTGATGATGTCGTCTCTGTCTTTCTCCCAAATGAATTATCTGATCCACGAATTGCGGTTAGTTTTGAACCAATTAATGTAATTTACGAAGATGAGAATTGGCTAGTGGTTAATAAAGAAGCTGGGTTAACGTCGGTTCCAGGCCCAAGCAACCAATCCGATACACTGGTGAATCGGATTAAGGGCTATTTAATAAACGAAGAGGCCGCAAATTTACGACCACACATTATTACACGTTTGGATCGGTTTACTAGTGGAGTGGTCTTAGTTGCTAAAAATCGTTTGGCAAATAGTTATGCCAATGAAGAGCTGAATCGTCATGAAATTGATAAGCGATACCTAGCAATCGTTTCTGGCAAAATGACACAAAAGCACGGAATCATTGACCAACCAATTGGGCGAATTGGTGATAACTTTGCGAGACAAGTGACTACGTTGGGAAAAGCCGCACAGACGGAATACTGGGTTAAAAAAGACTTAAGTGATGCATCACTATTAGAAATTAAACTTCACACTGGGCGTACCCATCAGATTCGGGTTCACATGACATCGATTGGTCACCAGCTACTTGGTGATGGACTTTATCATGGTCCACTTGATCGGGGAATTAAACGCCAGGCGTTACATGCTTTTACGCTTTCTTTCTTTGATCCGTTTCAAGGACGGCAGTTAAGTTTTGAAGCCAAGTTGCCTGATGATATGGAAAAGGTAATTTCCAAAAATTAGTATGTAAATTTTTTAAAATTTGCTACAATAAAGTTAGTAAAGTAAGGAGAATGTTCCGTGGAAGATAACATCCAGTTAGGTGAAAAATCCTTTGATAAAATGATGTTTGTACTTAATAAGCCGGTGAATGAGAAGAATCACCTTGACTATAAGTTCAAAGATTATGAGATGCAGCAAATTGCTGATGACATTTGGGCAATGCCTGCTTACATGAAAAAAGACGATGATTTTACCATTTTTTTCATTGTCACCAGGGTTAATAGTGGCGAGATTGTGGTAGCAATGGCAACTGGTCAGTCTGGTAAAAAAGGTCAGTTTGATCTGTCACGACCAGTTAATACGGGTGCCGGATTAAACGAATTATATAAACACGATCAGGACCAAGCGAAAGAAGCTCTTCACTTTTTGAATTTAATTTCAAAAGCTGGCGAGGGTGAATGGCGAATGGTAGAAGACTAAACAGAAAATAGGAGAGTTAACATGGCTCAAATTTATTTAGCAAGTCCATTTTTTAGTAACGAACAAATTCAAAGAATTGAAGTTGTTGAACACGCATTAGAGGCAAATCCAACGGTGACTGATTTTTATTCGCCACGTAAACATCAGGACGCTGAAAATGAGCAGTTTACCCTTCCGTGGGCGAACGAGATCTATCATCGTGACATGGAAAATCTAGAAGCAGCTAAAGCAGTGGTGGCTGTGGTTGATTTTGGTGGTAGTAATGTTGATAGTGGCACTGCGTATGAGATTGGTGCGGGGGTTCAAATGGGAAAGCCCGTTGTGGTCTTTCAGCAAAAGGATGAACCACTTAACCTAATGATCTCAGAAAGTTTGCATGCTTACCTGAAAAACGGCGAGCAACTCCAGGCTTATGATTTTACTAAGATGCCAGAGAGTCACTATACAGGGAACATTTTTTAAGTCGAATTAAAGGAGAAAGATTATGAATAATGATCAATTATCTGGAATGAGATTTTTCGAAGTAACGGTATTAAATGCAGTCATTACGATTCTTGAATTTTTGGGTGGGATCTTTTCGGGAAGTTTGTCACTTCTTTCGGACGCCTTCCATAATTTGGGGGATTCCATTTCAATTGTATTAAGCTATATTGCTCATCGAATAAGTAAAAAACAACAAACCAAACAGAACACTTATGGCTTTAAACGAGCTGAAATTATTTCGGCGTTCTTGAATTCATTGTTTTTGATTTTAATTTCGCTTTTTTTGATTATTGAAGCTGTTAAGCGAATTTCACATCCAGAAACAATTAATGGGCCAGTAATGCTGGTGGTTGCAGTTGTCGGAACTGTGGCCAACTTCTTTTCTGCTTTTTTGTTAAATAAAGGCGCTAAGCACAACTTGAACATGAGAGCCACCTACCTCCACTTGTTGAGTGATTCGTTGTCATCGCTTGGAATTATCATTGGTGGAATCTTAATTGCTTTCTTGAATTGGACAATTGTGGATCCAATTGTGACCATCCTAGTGGCACTTTACATTATGTGGGAGAGTTGGCCCATCATTAGGAAAACGGTGGGGATTTTGATGGAAAGTGCACCCAAACTGAATTATGCTGCCATTAAAAAAGATCTATTAAAAATTGATGGGGTGACTGGTGTTCACCACGTGCATGCGATGATGGTGGATGAAAACAGCATCGTTTTTTCGGCTCACGTTAATATGAAAAATATGCCCTTAGATCAGGTCCAATTAATTTACGATAAGATTAATAAATTATTGAAGAGTAAGTATCACATTGACCATGTCACGATTCAACCAGAAGTTGACCGGGGAAGACATGATGATTTATTTTACGATAACGGCAAAGACATATAAAAAAACAGTTTCTTTCTACTAGAGAAAGAAACTGTTTTTTTGTGATTTTAAAGTGATCTATAAAGTGCTGTCTGGATCTAATTTATTGGTTTCGTTAACATACCATTCTGACCAATCAGTGGTGGGGTTACCGTTTTCAAAGTAAGTCTGACTTAATTTACTTAAAAGGATTGCGAAATCACCATAGTCAAGTTCAATGATGTCAGCGACAACGTCTCGTGGACTATTATTACTCAGAGTGACGATTTCACGGTTTAAATCAGCAATTACACCAGATTCACCGTCAAAAGTACTCATAACTTCCAGGTTGTTGTTCCTAAATAGTTTGATGTAGAAAGGAACAAAATCGTTAACAACCTTTTTTTGGCCCTGCTCACTTAAATCACTAAACTTTACATTGTCACTCATATTTTTCCTCCTGTATGATACCGTTACAAATCTAATTTAATTATATCTGTCTGGATACCATTCGTAAAATAGTTTTTTTGTAACGAAAACTCAATGAGATTTTTTACTTATATTTTGATATGCTAGAAATATTAAAGAAAAGGGGTGAGTCGCATGTTTGGGAAGAATCAACTGGATCCGGATTCTCGTTTTCGTAATTATAGTGACTTGGTCATTAAGACCTGTATGTTGGCGGGTAAAATCATGATTGAAAATGGGTCAGAAATGACACGAGTTAATGACACCATTAAGCGAATCGCACGAAATGCTGGGATGCCAAACTTGAAGACTTACATTACGATTACTGGAATTATGATTTCCGTTAATGATAATTCAGAAACTCAGATTACTGAGATTGATAAGCGGGCTTTTGACTTAAGAAAAATCACGGCTGTGAACGATTTATCGCGACGCTTTGCGGAACACAAGACAACGTTAGAGCAGTTCTATCAAGAATTGCAACACGTTAGTGATCTGGATACTTATTTTCCGTATTGGATGAAAATGTTAGCGGCTGCGGTCCTTTCAGGATCCATTGAAGTGGTTTTTCGTGGTGATTATTCGGTATTCTTTATTACCTGTCTGATTGGGATGTTAGGTTGGATTATTTTTGACTATTTGAATCGTATCGTGAAAGTTGAGTTTATAAACGAATTTACTGCGGCCATTTCAATTGGCATGTTAGCCATGCTAGCCCGAAAGTTGGGACTTGGAAGTGGTGTGGATAATATGATTATTGGGAGTGTGATGCCGCTTGTTCCTGGCGTCCAAATTACTAATGCGGTCCGAGATTTAATGTCTGGCAACCTTGTTAGTGGACCAGCTAGAGCAATGGAAGCCATTATGGGAGCGTGTGCTTTAGGATTTGGAGTGGCACTTGCTTTGAAGTGGTTTGGATAGGGGTGTTTATGATTGAAATTTTAGTGAAAATAATTGGAGTTTACGTTGCCACCCTTTGTTTTGCAATTTTGATCAACGTGCCACCGCGTGCTCTTAATCTAGGTGGATTGGTGGGGGTTGCCAGCTATTTAGTGTACCTAACCTACAATTCGATTTTTGGTGGTTACGTTGGTGGAAACGTCTTTGGAGCGTTTACGATTGGGATCTTGGGAATGCTGGCAGCTCGGTACAAAAAAATGCCAATCATCGTTTTTAACATTCCAGCGTTAGTTCCGCTTGTTCCCGGTGGACAGGCGTATGAAGTTATGAAATACATTGCAACGGGCAACACGCACTTAGCGTTTGTTTACTTAATGCAAGTCGCGATGATTGCAGGAGCGTTGGCGATTGGGTTCTTACTAGCCGAGTTGGCGATTCAACTGTTCTTTCACATCACCCATCTTTTGAAAGGAATCGTATCTTAATTGAAAGTAAAAACCACATTGACAAGCGGCCAATGTGGTTTTTAGTTAGTTTGAAGCTGTTTGACAAAGTCTTGATAATCCTGCTCCTCACCGGTATCGGTGATTTGAATATTATCGAGGTTGGCGTTTCTTAGGTCACCTTCACTAATATTTAACTCATTAGTAAAAGTCGCATTTCCAATCAAATGAAGATCGTAGTGAACCCCACTGCGTTTTATGTGAGTTTTTACCATCCCACCTGGATTATAAATATTGACGGTTTCGTCAAAGTCCGAATCATGAGTTAAGATTTCGTAAATTAGACTGGTGGCCGTCATTCCAGTCCCACAGGCATTTGTAAGACCTACACCCCGTTCGAAGGTTCGAACGAAAAGTTCATTTTGATCCATAACGTTAGCAAAACTAACGTTGACGCCGTCCGTAAAGTACTTGTTTTTTCCGTTTAGCATTTTGCCTAGCTTAACTAAATCGTCTGATTTAACTTGATCCATACTCATAAAACTAATGAGATGAGGATTAGGCACTGCGACCGCTGAATAATCTAATCCAGAAATGAAATCATTGACTGGCTGATCTAACAGTGGTGTTTTGATATTTTCAAGGGGCAGACTCTTAGCGTCAAATGAAATTGGTGAGATCTGGACACTAAAGGCGGGAACCCCAGGTGCAATGTCGCTTTCTTTTGTCACATCTAGATCTGCATCGTTGGTTTCAACCTTGAAAGCATCCTGACCAAACTTTTGTGACAAGTACCGAGAAACGGTCCGAAGTCCATTTCCACACATTGAAGCTTCACTGCCATCGGCGTTAAAGACTCGCATTTTTCCCAGTGCATTGGGATGGCTTGATGAATCAACCACCAAGACCCCATCGGCGCCGTTTAAAATGTGATTTTTGGGGTCTGAAATGGTTTGAGCAAGTTTTTTAAGTTCCGAGTCAGTTAGTTTTTGGTCTAATTCGGTTTGATCCAAAATAAAGAATTGATTTTCGGATCCGTGTACTTTAAGTAATTTAGTCATAATTTAGTCTCCTAATAAATTAGTCGGTTGTTGTCAAAGAAGTTTCTGTAAATTAGCTTGACGGCTTTATCTGAATCTTTAATGTCAGTTCCAAGCATCACGGAAATCTTGGAAGCTCCTTGATTAATCATATGAATGGAGATGCCATTGTCGGTTAGGGGCCGAATGATTTTTTCAATGGTGTGATTATCAGACTGCATTCCCTCGCCAACGATCATAATAATGGCATAGTCATTAATCCAACGAATTTGATCGGGATGAAGGGCATCTTTGATTTCTCTCGTAATTTCTTTGACGATATGGTCATTTAGTTGGGCCTTATCAAAGATAATGGTCAGGTCATCGATTCCAGAAGGCATGTGTTCGTACGACACGTTGTATTTGTACAGAATTTTGAGAATCTTAAGGGTAAAACCCACTTGTTTGTTAAGCAGGTAGCGATGAATGTACAGTGCTGAGAAGTGCTTGGCACTGGCTACCCCGGTAATTACGCGAGTTGGCTGAAATTTATTTTCAGGAACAATCAAGGTTCCGGGTAAATCAGGGGCCGATGTATTTTTCACGTTGATCGGAATTCCGACCTGAATTGCTGGAATGATGGCTTCATCATGAAAGACTGAGAAACCAGCATACGAGAGTTCTCTCATTTCTCTATAAGTCATTACGTCGATAGCTTTCGGGTTTTTAACCACCCGCGGGTCAACCGAATAGATCGCGTTGACATCGGTAAAGTTTTCGTATAGATCAGCTTGAAGCCCACGAGCTACGATTGAGCCGGTAATATCGGAACCACCTCTTGAAAAGGTAGCGATTTGATTATCGTCATTGACCCCAAAAAATCCTGGAAAGATCATTTTTTCTTTAACGTCACGAAATCTTCTGATGTTTCCGTAGGTAACTGGATTGATTTGCGCATCGGCAACGTCGCCGGTGACTTTAAAACCAATTTCTTTTGGATCCATAAATCTTGCAGGAATTTTAAGTTGGTTTAAAATCATCGTCAACATTTGCGCGTTGAGGTACTCTCCCTGAGCTTTAAAGGTACTCATTAGATGAGCAGAATCCAGAAACGATTGATTAGGTAATTCTCTTAACTGTGAGACAATTTGGTTAATCTGTTTCGTCTGAACGTTAAATGATTCACCAATTTCTTGATAGCGATCAATAATTTGATTAAGAATGTCAGAAAAGTCTTCATGGTCAAGAACTTTGTTAGCGTACTCGATTAATAAGTCGGTAACTTTTACGTCACCCTTGAAGCGAGTTCCGGGAGCAGAAACAACGACTGCCTTCCGATCTGGATCTGATTTGATGATATTAATTACCTTTTGAAATTGGGTTCCGTTAGCTAGTGAGCTTCCGCCGAATTTGGTTACTTTCATGAATTATTCATCCTTAAGAATTTAATTAAGTTGAATTGTAGCATTAATTTTTAATTTATCAATCTTGGAACCCAAAATATGTGAAATAATTATTAATTTAGATGATATTAATTGACGAATAGGTCAAAATGGGTTATATTTTTAACAAATTTAAATAGAGGTTGCAGGTAACAAGATTAGCTAATGGAGATTTACTCGTCGAAGAAGTTAGTGAAAGGGTTGTTTGCCGAAGCACTCTGTCAGAGTAGTGGCACTGGTGCTGGGACGTGATTTAATAAATCGCGGACTGTCGCAGATATTCTGCGGGGAGCTATTCAAGAATATTTGATCAAATAATGTCAAATTAATTATTTTTAGATCTTTTTGTTCAACTCCTGAGCAAAAAGATCTTTTTTTATAAATTATTTAAGAGGTGTGAGATGAAGTCGGTTATTGATAAGCAAGACATAAGAAATCATGATTTGTACATTGGTGGGATTAAGGCCAGTGATTTAGCAAAAGAATATGGAACACCCCTAGAGGTTTATGACGTTAGTAAGATCAGGAGTCAAATTGAAAAATTTAAACGGGTTTTTGAGGACCGTAAAGTTAAATACTCGGTTAATTATGCTAGTAAGGCGTTTGCCACGGTTGGAATGTATCAAATTGTGAAGCAAGAGGGAGCTGGAATTGACGTAGTTTCCGGTGGTGAGTTGTACACTGCGCTTCAAGCTGATTTTCCGATGGCACGGGTCAGTTTTCACGGCAACAATAAATCAAAAGACGAACTAACGATGGCTGTCAAAAACGGAGTGGGAACGATTATGTTGGATAATTTCCATGAAATTGAGTTACTCCACGACGTGCTAGAAGAGCAAGATAAAAACATCGACGTGATGTTACGGATTACCCCTGGTATTTCAGCTCATACTCATGAGTACATCCAAACGGGTCAGGTCGACAGTAAGTTTGGATTCGATCTGGCATCAGGACAAGCTGATGAAGCTTTACAAAAGGTCCTTTCTGAGAAGCGAATGAATATGAAAGGGGTTCATGCTCACATTGGGTCTCAGATTTTTTCACCCGAAGGCTTTGTGGGAGCTGCCGATAAACTTGTTGATGTAATGAAGCACTGGCATGACGATTTTGATTACACGGCGAAAGTAATCAACGTTGGTGGTGGTTTTGGTATTCAATACACCGACGAAGAACATCCCGTCGCCCCAGAGGACTTCGTTTCAGCCATTGTGGATGAGATTAAAGAAAAAACGATTGAGGCTGATTTACCAACTCCATCAATTTGGATTGAACCGGGCCGTTCAATCGTCGGTTCAGCAGGTTATAGTTTGTACACAATTGGTTCCAGAAAAGATGTCCCCGGGATTAAGTCGTACGTTTCCGTTGATGGTGGGATGGGTGATAACATTCGGCCAGCTTTATATGAAGCAGACTATGAAGGCGCTCTTGCAGGCAATGTTGATGGAAAGCCGGTTGAAACCGTCCGAATTGCCGGGAAATACTGTGAATCAGGTGATATCTTGATTAAGAATCAACCGCTCCCAAAGAGCCAACTGGGAGACATTTTTGTAATCTTTAACACCGGGGCTTATGGCTACTCAATGGCTTCCAACTATAATCGAAATCCACGGCCAGCCGTTGTGTTTGTTGAAAATGGTAAAGCACAATTAGCGGTCCAACGTGAGAGTTATGCGGACCTGATCCACTTAGATAAGAAATTAAAGGAGAACTAGAAGATGGTACAATTAGATGCACAATCAATCATTAAATTTATTTCTAACTCAGACAAAAAGACCCCAGTCAAGGTTTATTTGAAAGGCAAGTTAGGAAAAATCAAATTTCCTAGGGGAATTGAGAATTTTACCACTAACAAAACTGGTGTCATTTTTGGTGACTGGACCAACGTTTCAAAATTTCTGAAAAAAAATAAAAAATTAATTAGTAATTATGAAATCGAAAGTGACGCTAGAAATTCTGCCGTTCCATTACTTGATACCAAGAATTTGGACGCTCGGATTGAACCCGGTGCGATTATTCGTGATCAGGTTTCAATTGGAAAGCATGTTGTCATAATGATGGGAGCATTAATCAACATTGGAGCTGAGATTGGTGATGATTCCATGATTGACATGGGGACCATCCTGGGTGGTCGTGCGATCGTTGGAAAGCATTGTCACATCGGTGCTGGTGCTGTTTTGGCCGGTGTGATTGAACCAGCTAGTGCTAAACCGGTTCGAATTGACGATAACGTCTTAGTTGGTGCTAATGCAGTTGTGATTGAAGGCGTTCATGTTGGTGAGGGTGCAGTGATTGCTGCTGGCTCAGTGGTTTTGCATGATGTTGAACCTAATACCATGGTAGCCGGGGTTCCTGCTAAAAAGATCAAGGACATCGACACTCAGACCAAGTCTAAGACTAAACTTGAAGACGACTTAAGGAAGTGATGAATGTGTCAGATAACCCGACCAAGTTGAGTGACGATGATCTTCTTGAAATTTATCGTCATCTTCACCAAATCCCAGAATTAGCAATGCATGAGTTTCAGACCCATGAATATCTAAAAGAAGTCATTGATAAGTTTAAAACGGACTACATGGAAGTTAATGTACCAGAAAAGTTACCAACGGCGATTTTGGTGCTGGTCCATGGAACTGATCCCAAGCGTACCATTGGATACCGAACGGATATTGATGCGTTACCAGTTAATGAAAAAACGAATTTAACGTTTGTGTCAAAAAATGATGGCGTGATGCATGCGTGTGGTCATGATATCCACATGACGGTTGCGTTGAGTATCCTGAATTACTATGCTGCTCATCAACCCCAAGATAATTTGTTAGTTTTTTTTCAACCAGCTGAAGAAAGTGAAAATGGCGGTAAAGTGGCATACGAGGACGGTATTTTTACCGGGAAGTGGCATCCAGATGAATTTTATGGTCTACATGACAACCCCCAGCTTCCTGTTGGGGCAATCGGTTGTCGGATGGGTACACTGTTCGCTGGGACAACCGAGGTCAACGTTGACCTGATCGGAAAAAGTGGTCATGCTGCTTATCCGCAGGATGCAAACGACATGATTGTGGCCGCCAGTCAGTTTATTAATCAGGTTCAGACGATTGTATCAAGGAGTGTTGATCCGATTGAAGGCGGGGTTGTTACCTTTGGAAAAATGGAAGCCGGTACCATTCGAAATGTGATCGCTGGTCATGCTCGAATTGAAGGAACGATTCGGGGTCTGACCCAGAAAATGATTGAGTTGATTGATAAGCGGTTAAAAGAAGTCGCTAATGGGATTTCAGTGAGTTACGACTGTCAGGTTAAACTCAACCTGAATCAGGGCGGTTATTTGCCAGTTGAGAATAATCCGAAGTTAACCAGTAATTTTATTGATTACATGGAAAAGCAAAAAAACGTTGATTTTATTAACACGATGCCCGCAATGACGGGAGAAGATTTTGGTTATTTGTTGTCAAAAATCCCCGGAACAATGTTTTGGTTGGGAATTGGTGACCCAAAGTCTCAGCTTCATGAGGCGACGCTTACCCCCAATCCAAAGGCAATTGCGATTGGAAGTAGAGCCATTATCGGATTTTTGAATTATCGAATGCAACAAGGAACAAAAAAATAGGGGAGATCATAATCATGGTAGAAAAAGCAGATTTATTAACGGCCATCGTCACCCCGTTTGGCAATGACGGTGAGGTTGATATTACACGGCTTAAGAAGCTGATTAAACATTTGGTTGATACGGGGACCAATGGATTTGTGGTCGGCGGAACGACTGGTGAAACTCCGACATTATCTGAAGACGAAAAATTAAAACTGTACGGTGAATTTGGCAAGATTGTGGGCGATCAGTATCCGGTAATTGCAGGGACTGGTTCAAACAATACCCGACAAACGGCTGAGTTTAACCAGAAAGTGATGCAATTAGATGGGATTGATTATGGCTTGGTGGTTGTGCCTTATTACAACAAACCCGACCAACGGGGCATGAAGGAACACTTTAAGTACGTTGCCGATCATTCAGATAAACCAATCATCATCTATAACATTCCTGGACGAACGGGCGTGAACATGAATAAGGAAACGGTCGTGGAATTATCCGAATACAATAACATTGCTGGAATTAAGCAGTGTGGCTCACTTCCTGATATGGAATACATCATTTCCAACACTCCAGATGATTTTCTGGTTTACAGTGGTGAAGATCCACAAGCACTAGCAACTAAGATGCTTGGTGGTGATGGAGTGATTTCGGTTGCTTCTCATGTCTATGGTAAGCAATTAAGGGAAATGTACGATGATTTAGATCAAGGTGACTTTAAAGCTGCCGGGAAACTACAGCGTTGGTTAACGCCAAAGATGCAAGCTTTATTTATGTATCCTTCCCCGTCACCAACTAAAGCCGCTTTAAATGCTAATGGTTTAAATGTGGGTGGTTGTCGTTTACCAATTGCAACCCTAAATCAAGATGAGAAAAATGAATTGGCAAAAGCACTAGACGTTGATTCTTTAGGAGACATTTTAAATGATTAAAGTATTAGTAGCGGGCTTTCGTGGCTCAATGGGCCAAAAGGCCGTTAAGATGATTGAAAAGAATGGTGATTTTAATTTGATAGGCGTATATGACCCGAAAGCGAACGATTTGAGTCCTGAAAGTTATGATTTACCAAAAGACGTAAAAGTTTATAACGATTTTGATCAGATTAAGGGACCAGATGTAGACGTTTGGGTTGATTTTACGGTTCCAAAAGCAGCTTATCCAAACACTAAATTTGCCTTGGATCATGGGATTCATCCGGTTATTGGAACCAGTGGGTTAAGTGATGATCAACTAGCTGAGTTGCAAAAATTAGCGGACAATGAAAATGTGAGTGGGATTATTGCACCGAACTTTGGAATTTCAGCGGTATTGTTAATGAAATTTGCTAAAGAGGCAGCTCAGTATTTCCCTAATGCAGAGGTGATCGAGATGCATCATCAGGATAAAAAAGATGCTCCGTCTGGGACCGCCATTAATACCGCAAAGTTAATCAGTGAGGGAAGAAAGAAACGACCCAAAGCTTTATCCACTGAGGAAACCCTAAAGGGTGCTCGCGGAGCTGAGTATGATGGAGTTCCGATTCATTCCGTTCGACTTCCCGGATATGTTGCTCATGAACAGGTGCTGTTTGGCGGAGATGGTGAAGCACTCACTATTCGTCAAGATTCTTTTGATCGTGATTCATTTATGAATGGTTTAAAAGTTGCCATTGAGAGAGTTGACGGTTTAGATGGGTTAGTTGTTGGATTAGAAAATATTTTATAGAGGGGCAAGTAGTAATGAAAGAGTATAATGTCGCAATTTTAGGTGCCACTGGTGCCGTTGGAACACGTCTCATGGATAAGTTAGCTGAATCAAGTATCCCGGTTAAAAGTCTGAAATTGTTGGCTTCTACAAGATCCGCTGGGAAAAAGCTCGAGTATCAAGGTGACGAGTTAACCGTCGAAGAGGCTACTCCCGACTCATTTAACGGTGTTGATTTAGTCCTTGCTTCAGCTGGCGGTTCGGTTTCCAAAAAATTGTTACCGGAAGCCGTGAAGCGTGGTGCCGTTGCAGTTGACAACACGAGTGCGTTTCGAATGGACCCGGATGTTCCCCTGGTTGTGCCAGAAGTGAACCCAGATGCTTTAGAGAATCATCATGGGATCATTGCCAATCCAAACTGTTCCACCATTCAAATGGTAGTAGCGTTAGAGCCGGTTAGAAAGCAGTTTGGGTTGAAACAAATTATTGTTTCTACTTATCAAGCTGCTTCAGGTGCCGGTCAGAGTGGACTTGATGAATTAAAAGATGAAGCGCAAGAACACCTTGATGGCAAAAAGATGGATGCTCACATTTTCCCGGTCAAAGGTGAAAAGGAACATTATCCGCTAGCGTTCAACCTCTTGCCCCAAATCGATGTGTTTGAAAAAGACGGTTATACTCACGAAGAGTGGAAGATGATTCACGAAACGAAGAAAATCATGCTGAATGATATGGATTCTGGAGATATTAAGGTGACCGCTACCTGTGTCAGAGTTCCAGTGGAGATTTGTCACGGTGAGTCAGTTTATTTCACGGTCAAGGATGAAAAAGCCGCCAGTCGTGAAAAGATCCAAATGATTTTAAATGATGCTCCGGGAGTAACTCTTAAAGATGATCCCAAAAAACAACTCTACCCACAACCAATCGACGCTGCTGGCAAAGAAGATACATATGTCGGAAGAGTTCGACCGGACCAAGAAAATGGTGATGCCTATAATATGTGGGTAGTAGCCGACAATTTATTAAAGGGTGCTGCACTAAATACGGTTGAAATTGGCGAAGAATTAGTTAAAAGAGATTTAATTTAATGATTGAATTTCTTGACGATGATGATAGGGAAGAGGATTAACATGCCTACTTTAAATGAAAACTTGCAAAATCGGTTTAACAAGAATTTAACTCAACTGCAACCATCAGCAATTCGAGCTTTTTCGGAGTCGATATCTGATATTGACGGGTTGATTATGCTATCAGTGGGAGAACCAGGATTTAACACCCCTGAACACGTTAAAAAAGCAATGATGAAGAGTATTGAAGATAATCACTCGCATTATTCTCCTCATAAAGGAATCAAATCTTTAAGAGATGCCATCAGCAACTTTATGGCAAAGAAATATAATTTAAAGTATGATCCTAATACTGAAGTAATGGTTAATATGGGAGCAACCGAAGCGCTTGCTTCGTCGATTCTTTCCACGGTTAATCCTGGCGATGAAGTTTTGATTCCAGCACCTTTCTATCCCCTATACGAGTCATTAGTACGTTTTGCTGGTGGGAAACCCGTGTTTATTGATACGTCCACTTCTGATTTTGTTTTAACACCTAAAGAATTGGATGAGGCACTCTCAAATCATCCCAGTGCTAAAGCGTTGATCTTAAATTATCCAAATAATCCAACGGGGGTTGAATACACACCAGAGCAGTTAAAAGCCCTTGTCCCAATTCTGAAACAACATTCACTCTTTGTGATTACCGATGAGATCTATAGTGAGTTAACCTATGGTATTAAACATCATTCACTGGCAGAGTATTTACCTGATCAAACGATTGTAATTAATGGAGTGTCTAAATCTCACGCAATGACTGGTTATCGACTGGGGTTCACGGTTGGACCCGCTGAATTTATCACTCAGGCTAATAAGATGCATGGTTATTTAGTTTCGTCACCATCAGACCCTGCTCAGTATGGTGCACTTGAGGCACTTAAGAATGGGATGGATGATGCTTTTTCGATGCGAGATGAATACCAAAAGAATCGGGATGAGGCCATTTTCCGGCTAAAGAAGATGGGGCTTGATCCGATTGATCCTACCGGAGCGTTTTATATTTTCGTAAAAATTCCAGCAAATTATGGAAATGATGACGTTCGTTTTGCCAAGGATTTAGCGCAAAACGCTAAAGTTGGGGTAATTCCCGGATCAGCGTTTGGTGACGGTGGTAAAGGCCACGTTCGGATTTCCTACGCTGCTTCTAGTGATGATTTAAAGGAAGCACTAAGTCGGATGGGAAATTATTTAAGTTAATGTAATTATTAAAAAAGCGGAATTAGACATTTGTCTAATTCCGCTTTTGTTTAAAATTGTTTAAAGGTGCAGGTACGTTCCAAGGAAAAAACTAATCATCAAGATGATGAAGACGATGGTAGTAATGATGACGTACATCTTATCGTGTTCTTTATAGAATGAATAGATTGATACGACCACCCTTAGAACCGGCGTTAGGATCAAAGCAAAAACGCCTAACATCATGATGGAATAGGGTTTTAATTGAATGATTCCCTTTAGCAGTTGACCAAAGGAGGTTAGGTAATAGTGACTGCCAAACCCCGTTGTTCCGGTAACAAGGTACAAGAAAAGTCCAAAGACCATGATGATGACGGAAATAATCACGCCGATACGCATGATTTTTCCGATAATTTTTTCGATTCGAATATTTTCAGCTTCTTGATTTTTCTCACTTTGATTTACATTATTTTGAGTGCTCATGATAAGAAGTTCACCCCAAATCCTTTAAGAATCATTTGAACGCCAAGGTAAATTAGGATGGGAATAAAAATAATTCGAATTAATTTGGAAGGCATGATTTGCATCACACGCGACCCGACGGTTGCTCCAACGATAATTCCAAGCGCCAGTGGGACGGCAATCTGAGGCAAAATTGATCCGTTAAAAAAGTAAATGGTGGCACTCGCTGCTGCCGTGACCCCCATCATTAAATTACTGGTGGAACTTGATGGTTTGAGTGGCATCTTCATGAAAGTGTCCATCGCAATCACCTTAAAGGCACCTGATCCAATTCCCAGTAAACCACTGGCAATTCCAGCACCAAACATTACGGTTAAACCAGCTGGAACGTTTGTTACCTTATAGTCAATCTGCTTTTTTAGGTTTTTATCGTAGTAAGAACCATTTAGCTTGAGTTCTTTTGCAATTTTATCTTCACTGGTTGTATTCGTTTGAACCTGTTTGCCCCAAATCTTTTTAACCATATTTAAACCGGAAAAGAAGAGTAACAGGCCAAATAAAATGTAGAGAAAGATTGGATTGATCACTCCAGTTAGTAAAGCACCGGCAACGGCCCCAATGGAAGTAGCAATTTCTAGAAACATGGCTACCCGTAAGTTTAAGACGTTGTCTTTTAGATAGGCGATCGTTGCTCCTGAACTGGTAGCAATCACGGCAATGATACTTGCACCAATCGCATACTTAATGTCGAGATTAAATCCGATGGTTAAAACCGGTGTAATGATCATCCCACCACCGATTCCTAGGATTGAACCCAGAACACCCGCAAAAACTCCTACCAGTAACATGATAATAAGGCTATGAATCATTAATAAAACTCCAATCTGTAAAATTCATGGTGCAATTATATCACACTAATCACGGCGATTTTGGTGCTTCTCTCAATCGGCTAATCGATATTATGTTATACTTTTTTTATATGAATTCTTGGAGGTATGGCATTTATGATGATTGGAAGGGACGTTAGTCGTCCGTACAAATTAACAATTGCGTTTCTCTTATCGTTAATCCTGACGATTGGAGTCAAAATGAGTTTTGGCTACGTTGACTTTTTAGATTCAATGATAATTGGAACCATTCAAGGGTACCCGTCTTCATTTGAAGAAACAATTTTCTCAATGATTAGTTTTGTCGCGAGTCCCAAGATGGATATTGTGTGGATACTTATAATTGCTGTTTTGTTGTGGTGGTTTAAGTATAAAATACCGGCATTCTTTTCGTTGGTACTGGTTTTTGGTGGAGATGCCATTGGATTTGTGATTAAACACATCGTAGCCAAGCCCCGTCCTTCAATGCATTTGCCGGGGGACACTGGCTTTAGTTATCCTAGTGGACATGTTTTAGGAGCTTTTCTAGTGATTAGCGTCCTGTGGATCATAGTGGTTCCAATGATTAATCGACAATCAACTAAATGGATTATTAGAACTATTTTAGCAATTGTTCTTTTCCTAGTGATGATCTCACGGGTTTATCTGAATGCCCATTTTCCTTCAGATACCGTTGGTGCCGCCTTAATTGCTTACACATGGCTTCAAGTTTGTGAATATGGGTACGTAAAGTGGGCCAAGAAGCTAAGTACAACAAAGATTTTTCAGAATACAATTTACTAATTTCATGAAAGTGATTGATAATCGTTAACTTATCACTTATACTTTACTTATAATGAAATATGAATTCTAAGAAGAGGCGCGACTTTTATCAGTAATTTGCCAGAGATTCACTTAATCGATGAGGGCTTATGAAAGGGAAAGTTGCCGAAACTGATCACGTGGTAAATGATTGGTTGGGTTTTGATTTAATAAGTCAAGGACTGTCGTGTGTTGCACGGAGAGCTTTCTAAGATTACGATTAGTAAGAATTTGTGGACTCTTTTGGAAGTTATTCAAGAGGGTCTTTTTCTTTGTCGTTTTGTTATTGGGTTTCTTCTTAATTATTTAGGAGGAGAATTTATGTCTGAAAAAAATGGAAACGGACAGGTGAAGCGGGGATTAAAGTCTCGTCATGTGTCTATGATCGCCCTTGGTGGTTGTATTGGAACCGGTCTTTTTGTGACTAGTGGTGGAGCAATTCACAATGCTGGTCCCGGTGGTGCGTTAGTAGCATATGTATGTATGGGAATCATGGTTTATTTTTTGATGACTAGTTTGGGAGAAATGGCCACTAATATGCCAGTCTCTGGATCATTTGCTACATATTCAGCTAAGTACGTTGATCCAGCTTTAGGGTTTGCAATGGGTTGGAACTACTGGTTTAACTGGGCAATTACGGTGGCGGTTGACGTTAGTACGGTGGCAATCGTCATGCAATTCTGGCTGCCACATTTTCCGAGTTGGATTTGGAGTTTAGCGGCTCTGTCACTGATTTTGTTGATTAACATCTTATCCGTCAAGGCGTTTGGAGAAACTGAGTTCTGGATGTCTTTGATCAAAGTGATCACGATTTTTATCTTTCTAGCCGTCGGAATTTTGACCATTTTTGGAATTATGGGTGGTCACTTTATTGGAATGAGGAACTTTACCTATAAGCAGGCTCCCTTCGTAAACGGGATTCCCGGCATTCTGAGTGTTTTCGTAATTGCTGGATTCTCATTTCAAGGAACTGAGTTAGTTGGAATTACAGCTGGAGAGTCAGAAAACCCGCGGGAGACGGTTCCAAAAGCGATTCATGAAGTATTTTGGCGCATCATTTTATTCTATATTCTGGCAATTGTTGTGATTGCTGCAATTATTCCATATACTAGTCCCGATTTGTTGGGATCAAGTGCTTCAGATGTTGCCATTAGTCCGTTCACGATTGTGTTTGAACGTGCCGGATTAGCTGGAGCTGCAAGTATTATGAACGCGGTCATCTTGACCTCCGTGATTTCTTCAGCCAACTCTGGGATGTATGCCTCAACGCGAATGTTGTATTCGATGGCCGATGAAGGTTATGCTCCAAAAGTTTTTGGCAAAGTATCTAAGCGTGGAATTCCAGTGTTAGCGCTCCTAGCAACCATGGTGATTTCGTTGTTGACTTTTATGACAAGTATCTTTGGATCTAAGATTTACATGTGGTTAGTGGCTGCTTCCGGGTTGACTGGATTTATTGCTTGGTTCGGGATTGCTCTTTCACATTATCGATTTAGAAGGGCGTTTATAAAACAAGGACACAAAGTTTCAGAACTTAAATACCATGCGACTTGGTTCCCGGTCGGTCCAATTATCACTTTAATCCTGTGTATCGTTGTTATTTGTGGTCAAGATATTGGTGCCTTTGCTCACTTCAACTTATTTGAGATTGCGGTCACGTATATGAGTGTTCCGTTGGTTATCATCTTGTATTTTGGGTACAAATTTGTTCATCATACCCATATCATTCCTCTCGATAAAGTGGATGTCTCACCTTCAGAAGATTATACGGATGAAATTAAAAAGAATGAAAGCTAGTCTTAAATTCATGATTTTTAAATGGTACAATTACAATTGCAAATTCTTTAAATTAGTCTAAGGGGATCAAATAAATGATTGTATTATCAGGAACTATTGGAGCAGGGAAGACCACGTTAACGACATTATTGGCTGAGAAACTAAACTCACCAGCATATTACGAGTCCGTTGATGATAATAAGATTCTTCCGTTGTTTTACAAAGACCCAAAAAAGTATGCTTTTTTGCTTCAGATTTATTTTTTAAATAAACGTTTGGACAGCATTAAAGAAGCTTCTTCTGATAAGTACAGTGTGATGGATCGTTCAATCTTTGAAGATTCATTACTGTTTCATCTAAATGCTGACCTTGGTCGAGCAACTGAAACAGAAGTTCAAATTTATGATTCTTTATTAAAGAACATGATGGAACCGATCCCTAACGGTAAATATAAGAAAATACCGGACCTACTGATTTATATTGATATTTCTTTTGATACGATGCTTAAAAGAATTAAAAAGCGTGGAAGAAAATACGAACAGATCGATAATGACGCTAGTTTGTATGAATATTATCGTGAGTTAAACCAGAGATATTCGAAATGGTACGAGGATTATAACTTATCTCCTAAGATTAGGATTAACGGGGATAAGTATGATTTTGTCGAAGATGCGGACGCCAGAAACAAAGTTTTAAAGAGACTTTCTGACAAAATTCAAGAAGTATTAGGATAATTTAAGAGATTATTGTATAATTGACGCAACAAATAAACGTGACGTGCCCATTAAGTAGAATCACAGAGAGACAATGTTGGTGAAAATTGTCATTTGAAAATTCCAGCACGTATTTCGGGCGGCCAATCCCGCACGGCAATTACCGTTATTAATTAATCGAGTGCCTTAATTGGAACTTGGGTGGTACCGCGAAAAGACTTTCGTCCCAATATGACGAGGGTCTTTTTGTGTTTTTTAAGGGAGGAAATTAAAATGTTAGATATGAAGTTGATTAGAAGTAATCCAGACTGGTATAAAGGAAAGCTAGCCGAGCGAAATGTGCCTGGCGAAGTGATTGACAATTTACTTAGAAAAGATTCAGAACGGCGTGATCTAATCGTTAAAAGTGAGTCGCTTAAAGCGGAACGAAATGAGGTATCTGAGAAAATTTCACAGCTCAAGCGCAATAAAGAGGACGCAAATGATCAAATTACCAGAATGCGTGAAGTTGGAAAAGAGATCAAGGCGCTGGATGAAAAGCTAGAAACTATCAAAGCCGAACAACATGATATTGAGGCTCATTTACCCAATGTTCCTGCTGATGAAGTTCCCGTTAGTCTCACCGAAGAGGGTTCAAAAGAGTTAAGACGAATTGGTGAACCACGGAAGTTTGATTTCACCCCTAAACCCCACTGGGAAATTGGCGAAGACTTAGATATTTTAGATTTCAAGCGAAGTGCTAAGGTATCAGGAAGTCGCTTCGTATACTATCTAGGTGCAGGAGCCAAATTAGAACGTGCGGTATATAATTTCTATTTGGATCAAAACACCGATGCTGGATACACCGAAGTCTTACCCCCATACATGGTTAATTCTGATTCAATGTTTGGGACCGGGCAGTTTCCTAAATTCCTAGAAAATAAGGCTGGATTTGAGATTAAAGATAGTGACTTGACCATGATTCCGACTGCTGAAGTTCCACTGGTTAATTTCTATCGCGACGAAGTCATTTCTGAAGAGAAGTTACCAGTGAAATTCACAGCCTTGACCCCAGCGTTTAGATCAGAAGCAGGAAGTGCCGGAAAAGATACCCGGGGCTTAATTCGATTGCATCAGTTTAACAAAGTTGAAATGGTTCAGTTTACTAAGCCCGAGGAGTCTTGGGATGCTTTAAAGGAAATTACGCATCAAGCAGAGACATTACTTCAGAAACTCGGTCTGCCTTATCATGTCATCACGCTAACATCAAGTGACATGAGCTTCACTGCCGCCGAAACCCATGATCTTGAAGTTTGGATGCCAGCTCAAAATCGGTACCGCGAAATTTCAAGTTGTTCTAACACGCTTGATTTTCAGGCAAGACGAGCTCACATCCAATACAGAGATGAGAACGGTAAATTGCAGTACGTTCATACGTTAAATGGTTCTGGCTTAGCCGTTGGTAGAACGGTTGCCGCTATCCTTGAAAACTATCAAAATGAAGATGGAACGGTGAATGTGCCCGAAGTTCTTCAACCTTATATGCATGGGATGAAGAAGATTGTAAAAAATGAAAAATTTTAACAAAAATAGTAGAAATCAATAAGACATTCCGGTATAATAATATTTGTTGTATGACTGGTTTGAGAAGAATTGATCGTTGAAGCGTAACCAATTTGTTCTTGACGCTTAAACATCAAAATGATATTATTTAATAGTTGTCGTTGCGCTTCATTGCAATGATATCTATCAATGGAGGATTAGCTCAGCTGGGAGAGCATCTGCCTTACAAGCAGGAGGTCACAGGTTCGATCCCTGTATTCTCCATTTGAGCCGTTAGCTCAGTTGGTAGAGCATCTGACTTTTAATCAGAGGGTCGGCGGTTCGAACCCGCCACGGCTCATTGCCAGTAACACATTATTATGCGGGCGTGGCGGAACTGGCAGACGCGCTAGATTTAGGTTCTAGTGTCTTAGGACGTGGGGGTTCGAATCCCTTCGCCCGCATTGATTTTTCGCCGACTTAGCTCAGTTGGCTAGAGCGCTTCACTAGTAATGAAGAGGTCGTAGGTTCGAATCCTATAGTCGGCATATGCGGAAGTAGTTCAGTGGTAGAACGCCACCTTGCCATGGTGGAGGTCGCGGGTTCGAATCCCGTCTTCCGCTTTTTTTGTTATCATACTGCCGGAGTGGCGGAATTGGCAGACGCACAGGACTTAAAATCCTGCGGTCAGTGATGACCGTACCGGTTCGATCCCGGTCCCCGGCATTTAAAATTTAAAACAGTAAGAGAGTCCTATTACTAGGACTCTCTTTTTTGTTTAAAATATTGATTCAAGGTAGAAATACGGGTCCGACAGCGCTATCATAGAGTTAAATTGATGTTGTGATGTGGGTAATAAGTTGATTTCCATTTACATGACAAGTTAGAATTACGATAACGGTATGATTGATCAAATAAAGGAGAAGCGATATGAAACTCGAGAAAAAATCGCCTTATGGGCTTAACAACGTAAGTGCTTTACTTAATGACGTTTCAATGAATGATGATCAATTAATTCATGTTGGTGAGAAGATGAGTAATGATGCCAACATGGAAGCCATGCGGAATTTCAAAGCTAGAAAGCGGGACATTAAACCAATTTTGACTGAGCGTGATTCACTGCTACTTAGTGGACTTTTAGGATTAAAACGAGAACGAATGGCCAAAAATCCATTTTCTTTTTATCGGGGAAGCGTTGAGCTGATGAATCATGATTTAGGTACTATTCCCATGAGTGATATCAATCTGTTGATTGCAGGTGACGCTCACCTTGGCAACTTTGGTTTTTATGGTTCTCCAGAGCATCAACTTTTGTTCGATTTAAATGATTTTGACGAATCTCACGTAGGTCACTTTGAAGATGACTTATTACGTTTTCTAGTAAGTGCTTTATTGGTCGCGAAGCAACAAGGATTTGACATCACAAATGAAGTTAATCCGTTTTTAAGGGATGTCTTGGAGGCTTATCGTAGTGCCTTGGTCAGGATGACGGAGATTCCAGCCATGGATAAACTGACATTGCCTAATTCCATCAGAAATATTTCTAAGATTTTTGGTACATTAAAAGACGGTGAGAAGCATTTTAAAAAATCGTTTCAAAAAATTACCGCTAAGAGTATTAACAAGGCCCTTAGAAGTACTTCTGACTACGCTGTGGAAAAGTATACAACCGTTCTTAAAAACGGGGAACGGCGCTTTATTGATAATGAACCGGTTACGGTTCACATTGGGAAAAAAGATTATCAAAAAATTAGTGATGGACTCGATCGTTACTACAATCATACTAAAAGTGATATCCGTTTCTTTCTCTCTAACTTCCAGATCGTCGACATTGTAAGACACAGTGTGGGAGTGGGAAGTGTTGGCACCCTTTGCTTTTTAGTTTTACTAGAGGACGCTAACAATAATTACTTGGTTTTGCAGATTAAGCAAGCCCTTCCAATTTATAAAAACAATGTTATTGGTATGAACAAAAATGATTCATTGGGTGAAAATATTGTTGATTGTCAGCTGATTCTTCAAACTGCATCTGACCCATTTTTAGGATGGTTTAATACTAGTAATAAGAGTTACTACGTGCGTCAATTTAAGGATATGAAGGGTTCCGTAAATCTTAATAAGTTGGATTTAGACGCTTTTAAGGATTACGTGTTAGTTTGTGTGATCTTACTTGCACGGGCACACAGTCAATCACCAACGTTTCCGATGATTATCGGGTACCTAAAAAATAGCGACAAGTTCAAAAAGTCATTCATTGAGTTCGCCAATGAATACATGAAACAAGTTGAGATTGATTATGATACGTTTATTAAGGATTTGAAATAACATGAAGATAAATGAAGAGTATGTTGACTCGTGCTATAACCGGGATTTGAGTTGGACTTTATTTAATCGAAGAGTGATTAATCTAGCCACTGAATCGTTCACTCCGTTTTTGGAAAAGCTGAAGTTTTTAGCAATTGGGTCAAATAATTTAGATGAGTTTTATAGTGTCAGGGTTCCAAGCGTTCAAGGGCAAATGGAGCTTAGTGATAATGGGATTGAAAAGAAGTCTGGACTTCACTATAGTCAGATCCTCGATCAGATTCATGATCGTAATGATGAAAATTTTAAGATCCAATACAATGATTACGATAAATTAAATCAAGAATTAAAGGAGAGAGATGTTTGTTCGATTGAGTCTTATGCAGACCTTAATGACAAACAAAAGGATCAAGTCAATCAATACTTTATTAAGAAGATTCAACCATCACTTTCCTTTAAAGAGTTTGATGAAAATTATGATTTAAAGTTTCTTTCTAACAAGCAAATTGCGATTGGCGTCTTAGTCAAGGGTGATGATAAAAAAGCCATTCGGATTATTCCCATTCCTTCTAAGTTTGACCGCTTGCTTTCGGTTAAATCGAACGGGATTGATACGTATATCTTACTTGAAGATTTGATTAATCATAACCTCAAGCGTCTCTTTAATGGAAAAGAAATTACTGGAACGGTCGTTTTTAGAGTCACGAGAGACCTTGATGCCACCTTAGATGTTGAAAAAGAGGATAATAATTTTGAAACAATTTCTCGGATGCGTCAGTATCTTGTTGACCGGGAAAAAGGAAAGGTAACTCGATTTGAAGTTGAGGAATTTGATGGTAATACTGACGATGATTTCTTAAATGATTTTATTGATAAGTTTAAGATTGAAAAGAACGCTATTTTTAAGATTCCTGGTCCCGTTGATTTAACTTATCTATTTGAGATCGTCAGTAAGTATTCGCCTGATTATCCAGAATATTGTTACGCAAAATTTAATCCTCGAACTTGGCCGACTTCCGCCTCAATCCTTTCGTACTTGGATCAAAAGGATCTCCTTATCCAATATCCATATGATTCGTTTAGTCAGTTTTTGCAGTTCTTAAAAGAAGCAGTCGAAAATCCTAAAACTGTTGCGATTAAACAAACCCTGTATCGGGTTTCAAAACACTCTGAAGTGGTTGATTTACTAGCAAAAGCCGCTCAAAAGGGAATTAAAACCACCGTTGTGGTTGAATTAAGAGCTCGTTTTGATGAAAAGAACAACTTGAAAGTAACTGAAAAACTGAAGAATGCTGGTGTTCATGTTATTTTTGGAAAAAAAGACATGAAAGTTCATAGTAAAACTTGTTTGGTGTTAACAAAAGAGGGCAATCACCCCAAGGGCTATATCCAGGTTGGAACGGGAAACTACAACATGCAAACCGCGAAGGGATTTGTTGATCTCAGTTTCTTTACCAGTAAGGATGATTATGTTCAAGACCTATCAAAATTTTTCGATTACTTGCAAGCTCCAGATGCCGCTCAACCCAGTTATCAGGTTTTATCAGCTTCTCCCCATCAAATTCAAGATCAAGTGATTGATGGGATCCAGGAAGTTAAAGAAAGTTATTTAAGAACCGGCAAAGGAGCAGTCTTTTTAAAGATTAACTCGTTGACTGATGTAGAAGTGATTTCAGCCATTTATGATGCAGCCAGAGTGGGTGTACCATTTAGGCTCGTTGTTAGAGGAGCTTGCTGTCTTAAACTTGGAATTTGCGGGAAAAAAGAAAAAATCGTGGTTTCAAGCATTGTTGGTGAGTTTTTGGAACATAGTCGAATTTATGGATTCTTCACTCAGGATGATTCTAAATTGTGGATATCTTCTGCTGATTTAATGACAAGAAACATGGATAACCGTGTCGAGCTAGCGGCGCCAATTCTCGATTCAAAACTAAAACAACAGCTTTTAAACATCATCGACATTTACGCTCAAGATGATGTGGATGGGAGTTTTTTAAAGCCTGATGGTGAGTACTTTAAATTCAAGCATCCCAAAGGGAAGTCCGCCCAACAGACCTTCTTAAAGATTATCGATGATCCCAAATTAAATAATAAAAAGCACGTTTCTAAACGTCATGACATTCGGATTAACGTTAAAAACGATTCCAAATTAAAAAACGAGTGGTTTTATGTTTCGATTCTAGTCGTTACGATTATCGTAGTAGTGGGCGTGCTATTGTGGTGGTGAAAATAACCAGATGTTTCTGGTTATTTTTTTATTTTTCTTTTCCAAAATCGGATACTTCTGGTATAATAATATATGTTCGCTGATGAATGTGAACGTTTAATGCTTATATGCACCTATAGCGCAATTGGATAGAGTGTCTGACTACGAATCAGAAGGTTGTAGGTTCGACTCCTACTAGGTGCATTCATCGGGAAGTAGCTCAGCTTGGTAGAGCACCTGGTTTGGGACCAGGGGGTCGCAGGTTCGAATCCTGTCTTCCCGATTTTTATATACTTTTTAATATTTAAGCATCGGGAAATAGCTCAGCTTGGTAGAGCGCCACGTTCGGGACGTGGAGGTCGCAAGTTCGAATCTTGTTTTCCCGATTTTTTTATTACCTTGGTTTCCAAGAGTATTTACTTGGAATTTACAAATCTTCTTTGTATAATAATAGTCAACATTAGTCAGAGATGAGATGAGTTTATGGCAAGCCGTAATATATCGGACATTATTGAAGATTATTTGAAGGATATGCTAGGTGATAATGATCAAGAACGAGTCGAAATTCGTCGATCAGACATTGCCAATCATTTTGACGTGGTGCCCTCGCAAATTAACTATGTAATTAAAACACGTTTTACGTTGCGTAATGGTTATTTAGTTGAGAGCAAACGTGGTGGTGGTGGTTACATCAGGATTGAAAAAATCAACTTAATGGATAATTCGGATGTCCTAGACAGTTTGATTGATTCAATTGGTGATGAAATTTCCGAAAGGGATGAAGAATCAATTTTAACCACCTTATATGCTAATGGAGTCATTACCGAGAAAGAGGAGAACATGATCGCTGCTATTTTAAAGAAAGAGGCAATTAGACTGCCTGATCAAGCAATGGAATATCAGGTTAGAGCGAGTGTTTTAGAGGCTTTACTTTACCGGCTTAAATATGAGTGTTAGTTTGATTATGGATTATGATTTAAAGAGAAATGAAGGGAGATTTGCATATGCATAATTTATTTACCCCTAGTGCAAAAAACGTTTTGGTAATTGCCCAAGAACAAGCTAAGAGTTTCCAGCATCAAGCTGTCGGAACCGAACACATGTTACTGGCACTTACCATTGAGAAGAATGGGATTGCTTATCAAACTCTCCAACAACTTGCCGTCAGCGAGGCGGACGTTAGAGAAGAAATTGAGCAGTTGGCTGGATACGGTAATTTAAAGGTCGATGGAAACACGTATCTGCCGTATTCTCCAAAGATGAAAGAAATTTTAGCTTTAGCTGGAAAGATTGCCAAGCAGTATGGATCAACTAAAGTGGGTACTGAGCACATTTTGCTAGCTTTAACTAGTGATGATGCGATGCTCTCTTCAAGAATTTTGACTAACTTGGGAGTTAGCCCAGAACAAGTCCGAAAAGTAACGATCCGAAAGATGGGGGTTGCAGATACTAATATGGCTTCTGAAAATAATTCGAATGGTGAGTCAGAACAAAGTGAAACTCCAACTTTAGATTCACTGGCACGTGATTTGACTAAAGCTGCTCGAGATAATCAGCTCGATCCAGTGGTTGGACGCACCGCTGAAGTTCGTCGTGTCATCCAGGTTTTAAGCCGAAGAACTAAAAATAATCCAGTTTTAATTGGTGAACCCGGTGTTGGTAAGACTGCCATTGCTGAAGGTTTAGCGGAAAAAATTGTGAATAAATCTGTTCCTGCGGATATGCAAAATAAGCGGGTAATGGAATTAGACATGGGATCACTGGTTGCTGGCACTAAGTATCGTGGCCAATTTGAAGATCGTTTAAAGAAGGTCTTAAAGGAAGTCGAAGATAGTGGCAATGTCATTCTCTTTATTGATGAGTTGCATACCTTGATTGGTGCTGGTGGAACTGAGGGATCAGTTGATGCTTCAAATATTTTAAAGCCATCTCTTGCTCGTGGTCAGGTTCAAGTTATTGGTGCTACTACCTTAGATGAATATCAGAAGTACATTGAATCTGATGAAGCATTAGAACGTCGTTTTGCAACGGTTGAAGTTGAAGAACCAAGTAAGGATGAATCACGTAAGATTCTTAAGGGATTACGTCCCAAATACGAAGAACACCATCACGTTCAAATCACCGATGATGCCATTAATGCAGCCGTTGATTTATCTAGTCGTTACATTAGTGATCGTTACCTTCCTGACAAAGCAATTGACTTGATGGATGAAGGTGCAGCTAAAGTTAGACTGGATTCAACTGGAAAAGATGACAAGTTAGCAAGCGCTGAATCAAAACTTAGTTCCGTTAAAAATGATAAGGACAAAGCCATTGAGGAACAGCGCTTTGAAGATGCGGTTTCAATTCGTAAGCAAGAACAAAAGTTACAAAAAGAGATTGCTGATTTAACCCAAAAACAGCGCATTAAAGAAAATGACGCTAACAAGACCCATAATTATCAATTAAAAGAAAATGCTGAAGATATTGCTCAAATTGTTTCTGAATGGACCGGGATTCCCGTTACTCATTTGAAACAGTCTGACAAGAAGCGTTTGGTAAACTTGGAAAAGATTTTACACGAACGAGTTGTGGGACAAGATGAAGCTGTTTCGGCAGTTGCAAGAGCAATTCGTCGGGCACGAAGTGGACTTAAAGATCCAAACCGTCCCATTGGGTCATTCATGTTTCTTGGACCAACCGGAGTTGGTAAAACTGAACTTGCCAAGGATTTGGCAAAAGCAATGTTTGGCTCAGAAGATGACATGATCAGAGTTGACATGAGTGAATTCATGGAAAAATATTCGACTAGTCGGATGGTTGGATCCGCTCCTGGTTACGTTGGCTATGATGAGGGTGGTCAACTTACCGAAAAAGTTCGAAAGCATCCCTACTCAGTTGTTCTACTTGATGAGGTTGAAAAGGCTCATCCTGACGTCTTTAACTTGCTACTTCAGGTTCTAGATGATGGGTACTTAACCGATGCCAAGGGCCGAAAGGTAGACTTTCGAAACACGGTTATCATTATGACTTCCAACATTGGTGCCACCGAGCTTCAATACAAGAACACCGTTGGATTTGCCGCTGAAAAATCGGGTAATGATGATAATTACGATGCTATGAAGGCCACGATTCAAGAACAGTTGAAGAAATTCTTTAAACCAGAATTCTTGAACCGAATTGATGATACGGTGATCTTCCATTCCTTGACTAAGTCGGAATTACATCGGATCGTTAAGTTAATGTCTCAAGAACTGATTGATCGTGCCAATGGATTGGGTTACAAAGTTAGAATGACTCCAGCTGCCATTGATTTAGTTGCTGAAGTTGGCTACAATCCAACCTATGGTGCTCGACCAATTCGAAGAGCTTTGCAGGATAAAGTTGAAGATCCATTGAGTGAAGACTTATTAGCGGGCAAGTTCAAACCCGGTGATCAGATTACGATCGGTGCGCATAAAAACAAGATTACGATCAATAGACGTGAAGTTAAGAATCCCAAAGAAGAAATTCTAAGTAAATAACGTTAAAACTCTCAGTAAATTTTTACTGAGAGTTTTTGTGCATATTAATTGACTTTTACTTTGATTCTTTGTATTATGTGTAGAGTATGCAACTGGGAATTGAAATGAGTCGTTGCGATCTATTGTCCGTGATGGCGTTTATAAGAACCAAAAGTAAGATTTAGATCTTATTTTTGGATTTTTTTTGCTCAAAAACCAGCAATATGGCTTTTTGTAACAAAAACGTAACATTTCTTTTTCGTGGAATTTTAGGGAGAGGTGAATAACTTGGCAGGACACATTGTAAAGTATGGAAAACACAGGACCCGTAGAAGTTATTCCAGAATTAAGAAGGTATTGGATCTTCCAAATTTGATTGAGATTCAAACAAATTCTTATAACTGGTTCTTAGACGAAGGTTTGCGTCAAATGTTTAAAGATATTATGCCAATTGAGGATTTTCAGGGAAAGCTTTCACTAGATTTCGTTGATTATAAACTATTGGAACCTAAGTACACGGTTGATGAAGCACGTGCTCATGAGGCAAATTATTCAGCCCCATTACACGTTACTCTCAAGTTAACCAACCATGAAACCGGTGAGATTAAGACTCAAGATGTTTTCTTTGGTGACTTTCCACTTATGACTGACCAAGGAACTTTCATCATTAACGGTGCAGAGCGTGTTATCGTTTCTCAATTAGTGCGATCACCAGGTGTTTATTACCATAAAGATCTCGACAAAAATGGTCGTGAAATTTACAGTTCAACTGTGATCCCCAACCGTGGTGCTTGGATGGAATTTGAAACTGATGCGAAGAATATTTCATACGTTCGAATTGATCGTACTAGAAAGATTCCTTTGACTGAATTAGTTCGTGCCCTTGGTTTTGGATCAGATGATGAAATTACTGAGATTTTTGGAAATACTAATGATAGTCTCTCACTTACCCTTGAAAAAGACGTTCATAAGGATGCCGATGATTCTCGTGTTGAGGAATCATTAAAGGATATTTACGAACGCTTGCGTCCTGGTGAACCAAAGACAGCTGAGTCAGCAAGAAACTTGTTAACCCAAAGATTCTTTGATCCAAAACGTTACGACATGGCACCGGTTGGTCGTTACAAAACAAACCAAAAATTGAGCATGAAGACTCGTTTAATGGGATTAGCTTTGGCCGAAACCCTAGCTGACCCAGATACTGGTGAAATCATCGCTAACAAAGGTGATGTGATTGACAAAGAATTGATGGAAAAGTTGAAGCCGTACTTGGCTAACAAAGATTTTAAGGCTTACACCTTTAATCCTTCCGATCAAGCTGTCGTAACTGATCCAGTTACTGTTCAAGTAATTAAAGTATATTCAAATACAGATCCAGACAAAGTCGTTCCTGTAATTGGTAATGACAATATTGATCTGGACTATAAACACATTACCCCAGCGGACATCTTGGCTGAAATCAATTACTTCTTGGATCTTCAAGAGGGAATTGGATCTGTTGATGATATTGACCACTTGGGGAACCGTCGTGTTCGATCAGTTGGTGAATTACTTCAAAACCAATTCCGAATTGGTCTTTCACGGATGGAACGAGTTGTTAGAGAAAGAATGTCCATTCAGGATGCTTCAACGGTAACGCCGCAACAACTAATTAATATTAGACCAGTGGTGGCCTCTGTTAAAGAATTCTTTGGTTCATCACAGCTTTCACAATTCATGGATCAAACGAACCCGTTAGGTGAATTGACCCATAAACGTCGATTATCTGCTTTAGGACCTGGCGGTATTACTAGAGACCGTGCTGGATATGAAGTTCGTGATGTTAACTACACTCACTATGGTCGAATTTGTCCAATTGAAACTCCCGAAGGTCCTAACATTGGATTGATTAACTCACTTTCAAGTTATGCTCGGGTTAACAAGTATGGATTTATCGAAACCCCATACCGTCGTGTTGATTGGACTACTCATAAGGTTACCGACAAGATTGATTACCTAACTGCTAATGATGAAGATAAATACGTGATTGCACAGGCGAACTCTCCATTAAATGAAGACGCAACCTTTCAAGACGATCAAGTTATGGCACGTGATAAGTCCCAATACGTTGAAACTAATTCAAAGAACGTTGACTACATGGACGTTTCACCAAAGCAAGTTGTTGCGGTGGCAACGGCATGTATTCCGTTCCTAGAAAATGATGACTCAAACCGGGCCCTAATGGGTGCTAACATGCAGCGTCAGGCTGTTCCTTTGATCAGACCACACGCACCACTTGTTGGAACTGGGATGGAATATCAAGCTGCTCATGATTCTGGAGTTGCTAAGATTGCTAAGTATCCTGGAACCGTTGAGTATGTTGATGCAAGAGAAATTCGGGTAAGACGTGATAATGGCACTTTAGATACGTACAAATTGATGAAGTTTATGCGTTCTAACGGTGGTAAAAACTATAACCAAACTCCAATTGTAAAAATTGGAGATCATGTTGATGCTGATGAAATTATCGCTGATGGCCCAGCAATGGAAAATGGTGAATTGGCCTTAGGTCAAAACCCAACCGTTGCCTTTATGACATGGCAGGGTTATAACTTTGAAGATGCCATTGCTATTTCCGAACGACTAGTTAAAGATGATGCTTACACTTCAATTCATATTGAAGAGTATGAGTCAGAAACTAGAGATACCAAACTGGGACCTGAAGAAATGACTAGAGAAATTCCTAACGTTGGTGAAGATGCTCTAAAGGATCTTGACGAAGATGGAATTATTAGAGTCGGTGCCGAAGTTCATGACAACGATATTTTGGTTGGCAAGGTAACCCCTAAGGGTGTTACTGAATTATCTTCTGAAGAGCGACTACTTCACGCTATCTTTGGTGAAAAGGCTCGAGAAGTTCGTGACACGTCACTTCGAGTACCTCATGGTGCCGGTGGAATTGTTCAAGACGTTAAAGTCTTTACTAGGGAAAACGGCGATGAATTAAAGCCTGGTGTAAATAAGATGGTTCGAGTTTACATTGCCCAGAAACGTAAACTTCAAGTTGGAGATAAGATGGCTGGAAAACATGGTAATAAAGGTACTGTTTCCGTCATTATTCCTGAAGAAGACATGCCATATATGCCAGATGGTACCCCAATCGACATCTTATTGAGCCCCATGGGTGTTCCATCACGGATGAACATTGGACAGGTGCTTGAATTGCATCTTGGAATGGCTGCTAAGAAGCTTGGAATTCACGTTGCCACCCCAGTCTTTGATGGTGCTCGTAGTGAAGATATTACCGACGCTTTAAAGGAAGCTGGTATGCCAGCTGATGGTAAGACGGTTCTGTATGATGGTAGAACCGGTGAACCATTTGACAAACGAATTGCTGTTGGAGTTATGGGTTACTTGAAACTTAACCATATGGCTGAAGACAAGATTCATGCAAGAGCCATTGGACCTTACTCACTAGTTACGCAACAACCACTTGGTGGTAAAGCTCAATTTGGTGGACAGCGTTTTGGTGAAATGGAAGTTTGGGCTCTTGAAGCTTATGGTGCCGCACACACCCTCCAAGAAATCTTGACTTACAAGTCAGATGATGTTGTCGGACGGGTTAAGACCTACGAAGCAATTGTCAAAGGTGATCCAATTCCTAAACCAGGTGTTCCTGAGTCATTCCGAGTATTAGTTAAAGAATTACAAGCATTGGGACTGGACATGAAGGTTCTCGATGCCGAAAACAAACAAATTGATTTGCGTGACATGGACGATGACGAAGACGTTGTTAACGTGAACGCATTGAGTAAGTTTGCTCAAAAACAAGATGATAAAAATGAGAAGGATAAAGAAAAGAAAGATGAAAATGAGAAACAAACTCCAACTTCATCTGATGCCGACTCAAAAAATGATACAAATGACGACAATAAATAATAAAGGAGGGTACGCCAATGGTTGATGTTAATAAATTCAAAAGTATGCAAATTGGTTTAGCTTCACCTGAGACCATTCGTAGTTGGTCATATGGAGAAGTTAAAAAACCAGAAACGATTAACTATCGAACTTTAAAGCCTGAAAAGGATGGATTGTTTGATGAAAGAATTTTTGGTCCAACTAAGGACTGGAAATGTGCCTGTGGAAAATACAAGGGTGTCAGATATAAGGGCATCGTTTGTGATCGCTGTGGTGTTGAAGTCACTCGTTCAAAAGTTAGACGTGAACGAATGGGACACATCGAATTAGCAGCTCCTGTAACCCACATTTGGTATTTCAAGGGAATCCCTAGTCGAATGGGACTAGTTCTTGACATGAGTCCACGGGCTCTTGAAGAAATCATCTACTTTGCTTCATACGTTGTTACCGATCCAGGTAACACACCAATGGAGAAGAAGCAGTTGCTTTCAGAACAAGAATACCGTGACAAAAAGCGTGAATACGGCAATCGTTTCCACGCTGAAATTGGTGCGGAAGCCATCAGAACTTTATTAAACGACGTTGACATCGATAAAGAAGTCAAAGAGTTAAAAGATACGCTTAAGAAAGCAACGGGACAAAAGCGAACTCGTGCCGTTCGTCGTCTAGATATTCTTGAGGCCTTTGCTACTTCTGGCAATCAGTTGTCATGGATGGTAATGGATGCGATTCCAGTTATGCCGCCTGACTTACGACCAATGGTTCAACTTGAAGGTGGTCGTTTTGCTACTTCTGATTTAAATGATTTATATCGTCGGGTTATTAACCGAAATAACCGATTAAAACGATTGTTAGACTTGAACGCTCCTGGCATTATTGTTCAAAACGAAAAGAGAATGCTCCAGGAAGCTGTCGACGCTTTGATTGATAATGGTCGTCGTGGTCGTCCTGTTGCAGGACCTGGTAACCGTCCCCTTAAATCACTTTCTCACCTATTAAAGGGTAAACAAGGTCGATTCAGACAGAACTTGTTAGGTAAGCGTGTTGATTATTCTGGTCGTTCAGTTATTGACGTTGGTCCTAATTTAAAACTAAGTCAGATGGGGCTTCCAGTATCAATGGCATTGGAATTATTTAAACCCTTCATTATGCATGCGCTAGTAAAACGTGGTCTAGCTTCTAACATTAAAAATGCTAAACGGCAGATCGAACGTCAAGACGACGCTGTCTTTGAGGTTCTCCCTGATGTCATTAAGGAACATCCGGTTCTTTTGAACCGTGCTCCTACTTTGCATCGACTTGGAATTCAGGCTTTTGAACCAGTTCTGGTTAGTGGGAAATCAATGCGTTTGCATCCATTAGTTTGTGCTGCGTATAACGCTGACTTTGATGGTGACCAAATGGCCATTCACGTTCCACTATCTGATGAGGCTCAAGCTGAATCAAGATTATTGATGGCTGCTGCTGGACACATTTTGGCTCCTAAAGATGGTAAACCAGTTGTTACTCCTTCACAGGATATGGTTATTGGTAACTACTATTTAACCCTTGAAGAAGCAGGGGCTGAAGGTGAAGGAATGGTATTCAACGATCCTGATGAAGTTGAATTAGCTTACCGTGATGGAAAGGTTCATTGGCATACCAGAATTGGTATTCCAGCGAGCGCCTTCCCAGACAAACCGTTTACTGACGATCAAAAAGATAAGATTTTAGTAACGACGGTTGGAAAGGTTATTTTCAATGGGATTCTTCCAAAGAAATTTACCTATTTGAACGAACCAACTTCAACTAACTTGCACGGATACGTTCCTGACAAGTATTTCTTGAAGCCTGGTGAAGACATTCATGAACACTTGAAGAACGCTGAATTGGTTAAACCGTTTAAGAAGGGCTTTTTAAGTGACATCATTGCTGAAGTTTACAGTCAATACCAAGTTACTGAAACTTCAGAACTTCTTGATCGAATCAAAGATTTAGGTAATGATAAATCAACTAAATCTGGTTTGACGGTTGGTATTTCTGACATTACTGATTTGAAGGAAAAGCCAGAAATTGTTGCTAACGCTCATAAGAAAGTTGATACCATCACTAAACAATTCCGTCGTGGTTTAATTACTAACCAAGAACGTTATGAACGAGTTGTTAGTGTTTGGAATGATGCCAAAGACGAAATTCAAAACAAATTAATGAAAAACTTCGATCCTCAGAACCCAATCTTTATGATGAGTGATTCTGGTGCTCGTGGTAACATTTCGAACTTTACTCAGTTAGCTGGGATGCGTGGTTTGATGGCTTCACCTAATGGTGAAATCATGGAACTTCCAATTACCTCTAACTTTAAAGAAGGACTTTCAGTCTTGGAAATGTTCATTTCAACCCACGGTGCTCGTAAGGGTATGACCGATACGGCACTTAAGACTGCTAACTCTGGTTACTTGACTCGTCGACTTGTTGATGTTGCCCAAGATGTCATTGTTAGAGAAGAAGACTGTGGAACTGACCGTGGTCTTGTTGTTCGTGCCATTACCGAAGGGGACGAAATGATCGAACCATTGTATGATCGAATCCTTGGTCGTAACGCAATGAAGACCGTTAAGAACCCTAAGACTGGTAAAGTGATTGTTAAAAAGAATGAAATGATCGATGAAGACGTTGCTCAAGAAATTGTGGACGCTGGAATTGATTCAGTTGAAATTCGTTCCGCCTTCACATGTAATACTGCTCATGGTGTTTGTGAGAAGTGTTATGGTCGAAACCTTGCTACTGGTGACGAAGTTGAGGTTGGTGAAGCTGTTGGTACCATTGCGGCCCAATCAATTGGTGAACCAGGTACTCAGTTAACTCTTCGTACTTTCCATACCGGTGGTGTTGCAAGTAGTTCAGATATTACCCAAGGACTTCCTCGTGTTCAGGAAATTATGGAAGCACGTAATCCTAAAGGTAAGGCAATCATCAGTGAAGTTACTGGTACGGTTGAATTAATTGAAGAAGATCCTGCTGAAGGTATCAAGGAAGTTACCATTAAAGGGAAGTCCGATACTCGTAAATATAAGGTTCCAATTAAGGCCCGAATGAAGGTTTCAGAAGGCGATCAGGTTCGTCGTGGTGATGCTTTGAACGAAGGTTCAATTGATCCTAAGGAATTGCTTAAAGTTCGAGATGTTTTGTCAACTGAAACTTACTTGTTAACTGCGGTTCAAGAAGTTTATAGAAGACAGGGTGTTGAAGTTAACGATAAGCATGCCGAGATCATGGTAAGACAGATGTTGCGTAAGGTTCGTGTTATGGACCCAGGTGACACTGACATCCTCCCTGGTACTTTGATGGATATTGATGATTTCAAGGATCGTAATAAGGATGCTGTGATTAGTGGTAAAACACCCGCAACGGCCCGTCCGGTATTACTTGGAATTACTAAGGCTGCACTTGAGACTAACAGTTTCTTGTCTGCTGCATCATTCCAGGAAACCACTCGTGTTCTTACTGATGCCGCAATTCGTGGTAAAGTTGATCCATTAGTTGGTTTGAAGGAAAATGTTATCATTGGTAAGTTATTACCTGCTGGTACTGGTGTTGGGAAATATGAAAACATTGAACCAGAAGAAGAGGGTAAGACTGATACCAAGGGTGTTACTTCATTAAGTGATGTCGAAAAAGAAATGCAACAAAAAGATTCAAGTAAAAACTAGTTATTAAACTAAAAAGGGAGTTCATCATTGATGAACTCCCTTTTTGATACATATTAATCAATCTTTTTTAAAACTTACTTCATTATTATCAAGGGATGAAATACGAGCAAGCGATTCTAAGTGGATTCCATGATCCTTGATCCACTTAGCGCCCGGTTGAAATGATTTTTCAATTACAATGCCGACTCCAACTAGATTGGCTTGAGCTGCTTCAACGATCTTAATCATCCCTTTAGTGGCTTCGCCATTTGCTAAGAAATCATCAATGATTAAGACGTTATCGTCAGGTGAAAGGAATTTTTTCTCAATAAAAATGCGGTTAGTTTTTTGTTTGGTGTATGAATATACGTCAGCCGAATAGGCTGCATCGTTTAAAGTTGATGGCTTTTTCTTTCGCGCAAAAACGACGGGAACACCCAATACTAAGCCAGTCATAACGGCTGGAGCAATTCCCGATGATTCAACCGTGATGACTTTAGTAATATTATCGTTTGAGAAGCGTTTGACGAATTCTTTGCCAACTTCGTACATCAAATTAGGATCAATTTGATGATTTAAAAACGAGTTGACCTTTAAAATATTTCCAGGAAGGACTTGGCCTTTATTTTTGATTGCTTCTTCTAATTCTTTCATGATTACTCTCCCATTTAAAAAGACCCTAATATAGAAGTTTAGGGTCTTTTTTCCTAATAGTTTGGAATTATGGTTCCAAGTAGAGACTGTCGACCCATTACGACTATATATTAGAGCTTCACTTATTACGTTAATCATAATTTAATTTCTAACTTTAAGCAAACCAAATTAATATAATTAGAGTGGCAATGTAAATGAATGGAATAAAAGCAATCGCACGTTTTTTAAATAAGATGGCATAAATGATCGCTATGATTGACCCGGTTAAAACGACTAGATTGGTAACCGTAATTCCGTATGCAATTAAAAGGATTAAGAAGAGATCCAAATCTCCGTTGCCAATGAAATGGAAGTAATGATTTATTATTATCAATATTAAATATCCAATAATATAAATTCCAGTCATCTTTGTTGGAGGATTAGAAATTATAAGAGCTATCATTACTGCAATCAGTGAATATGCCGTAGGAAAATGGTAGGTTAACAAATCAAAAGCTGCCATAACCTGCATGACTAAAAGTAGCAATAAATTTTCGATGTTATCCAAACAAACAGGTGGAAATATAGTAAAAGCGGTGGCTCCGGTTACTTCAAAATACAGTAAATAAAGTGGTAATCGAGTTGAACATATCCGACACCTTCCGAATTGAATCATGTAACTCACAATCGGGATGAGTTCGTACCACTTTAGAAACTTGCCACAGTTACTACACTTAGAATGACCGAAGACAAAGTTTTCGTGCGTAATGGTTCGATCAACCATAACGTTTATAAAAGATCCAACAATGCTACCTACAATAAACCAATAAATGATCATCAACAAAACCTCCACCAAAAAGTACGGAAATTAATTGAAGTCTTGTTGACACGTCTTTTTCTACGTGGTATTCTACTTATTGTGCTTATAAACAACTAAGCGATTTTTTTAACTTCAAAAAAGAACCGCCTGGATGTGTGGACTTAAAAAATATATTATATTAGGAAAGGGAGGACTTTTTAGATGCCTACAATTAACCAATTGGTTCGTAAAGGTCGTAAATCTAGAACTTCTAAATCAAAATCCCCAGCTTTAGGCTTCGGATATAACAGTTACAAAAAGAAAAACACACAGAACCCTGCACCTCAGAAACGTGGAGTTGCAACTCGTGTTGGTACTATGACTCCTAAAAAGCCTAACTCAGCTTTACGTAAGTATGCTCGTGTTAGACTTTCTAACTTGATTGAAGTTACTGCATACATTCCCGGAATTGGACATAACTTGCAAGAACATAGTGTTGTTTTAATTCGTGGTGGACGTGTTAAGGATTTGCCTGGTGTTAGATATCATGTTGTTCGTGGTGCATTAGATACTGCGGGTGTAAGTGATCGTCGCCAAGGTCGTTCTAAATACGGTACTAAGAAACCTAAGGAATAGACAATTAATTAAGTTATTATTGAGGAGGACTTTTACATGCCTAGAAAAGGAAAAGTGCAAAAAAGAGAAATCCTTCCTGATCCAATCTACAACTCAAAATTGGTTTCTAAATTAATTAACCATTTGATGTTAGATGGTAAAAGAGGGACTGCATCAGAAATTTTATATGGTGCCTTTGATATGATCAAAGAACAAACTGGTAACGATCCAGTTGATGTATTTGAAGAAGCAATGAAAAATGTTATGCCAGTTCTTGAAGTTAAGGCCCGTCGTGTTGGTGGATCTAACTACCAAGTTCCAATTGAAGTTCGTCCTGATCGAAGAACTACTTTAGGCTTACGTTGGATTGTTAACTATGCAAGACTTCGTGGTGAACACACCATGACTGAACGTCTTGCAAAAGAAATCATCGATGCTTCAAATAACACCGGTGCAGCAGTTAAGAAGCGTGAGGATACTCACAAAATGGCCGAAGCTAACCGTGCCTTTGCGCATTATCGTTGGTAATCAGCTTTTAGTTTTTAACTGTAAGTGGGTGGCTAAAGCGATTTAGCCACTTTTTTAAAATAATGAAATTGTGAATGATTGAGAGGAGTTAAATAATGGCTAACAAGCGAGAATTTCCGTTAGACAAAACTCGTAATATTGGTATTGTTGCCCATATTGATGCCGGTAAAACTACTACTACTGAACGTATCTTGTACTATACCGGTCGTATCCACAAAATTGGTGAAACCCATGAAGGGGATTCACAAATGGACTGGATGGAAGAAGAAAAAGAACGTGGAATTACTATTACTTCAGCTGCTACCACTGCTGAATGGAAGGGTTACCGTGTTAACATCATTGATACCCCAGGACACGTTGATTTTACTGCCGAAGTTGAACGTTCATTACGTGTGCTAGATGGCGGTATTGTTGTTTTGGATGGTCAAGCCGGTGTTGAACCACAGACTGAAACCGTATGGCGTCAGTCATCAGACTTTGCTGTTCCACGAATTGTCTTCATTAATAAGATGGATAAAGTTGGTGCTGACTTTGATATGTCAGTTAAAAGTTTGCATGACCGTTTAGGTGCTAACGCCCAGGCCGTTCAGATGCCAATTGGTGCTGAAGCTGACTTTGCTGGTGTAATTGATTTAATTACCATGCAAGCCTATGTTTATGATGAAGATAAAGAAGGTTCAGAATGGGATGTTGATGAGATTCCAGCTGACATGCAAGAGGAAGCTCAAAAGCGTCATGATGCTTTGATTGAAGCCGTTGCAGACGTTGATGACGCCGTAATGGAGAAGTTCCTTGATGGTAAAGAAATTTCACAAGAAGATCTTAAAGCTGGAATTCGTCGTGCCACTTTAAATCTTGATTTCTACCCAGTCTTTGCTGGTTCAGCTTTCAAGAACAAGGGTGTTCAGATGTTGATGGATGGAGTGGTTGACTACTTACCATCACCACTTGATGTTCGTCCTTACACTGCTACTGACCCAGATGATGACGACAAACAAGTTGACATCCGTGCTAACGATAAGGAACCATTTGCTTCATTAGCATTTAAGATTGCTACCGATCCATACGTTGGTCGTTTAACTTATATCCGTGTCTATCGTGGTACCTTAAAGGCTGGTTCATACGTTTTGAATGCTACGAATAGCAAACGTGAACGTGTTGGTCGTTTACTACAAATGCACTCAAATAATCGTCAAGAAATTCCAGAAGTATTCTCAGGTGATATTGCAGCTGCAATTGGTTTGAAGAATACCACTACTGGTGATTCTTTAACCGATCCAGACCATCCATTACGTCTTGAATCAATGGAATTCCCAGAACCAGTTATCCAAGTTGCCGTTGAACCTAAGACTAAGGCTGATCAGGATAAGATGAATGATGCTTTGCAAAAGTTATCTGAAGAAGATCCAACTTTTAGAGCTGAAACTAATCCAGAAACTGGCCAAACTTTGATTGCCGGAATGGGTGAACTTCAGTTAAACATTTTGATTGAACGGATGAGACGTGAATTTAATGTTGAAGCTAACATTGGTGCTCCCCAAGTTGCCTACCGTGAAGCATTTACTAAACCAGTTAAGGCCGAAGGTAAGTTTATTCGTCAGTCTGGTGGTAAAGGTCAATATGGTGATGTTTGGATTGAATTTACACCAAATGACGAAGGAAAAGGATTCGAATTTGAAGACGCCATCGTTGGTGGAGTTGTTCCAAGAGAATTCATTCCTTCAGTTGAACAAGGTCTAAAAGAAGCCATGGAAAATGGTGTATTAGCCGGATATCCATTGATTGATTTGAAAGCTAAATTATATGATGGTAGTTATCATGAAGTCGATTCAAGTGAAGCTGCCTTTAAGATCGCTGCTTCCATTGCTTTGAGGGAAGCTGCTAAGAAGGCTGATCCAGTTATTCTTGAACCAATCATGAAAGTTGATATTCGTGTTCCAGAAGAATACATGGGTGACGTCATGGGACAAGTTACCGCACGACGTGGAAACGTTGAAGGTATGGAAGCTCAAGACAAGGCACAAAACATTCATGCAATGGTTCCACTATCAGAAATGTTTGGTTATGCTACCGATTTACGTTCTGCTTCTCAGGGACGTGGAACATTTGTTATGAGTTTTGATCATTACAGTGCTGTTCCTAAGAGCATCCAAGAAGACATCATTAAGAAAAATGGTGGAAATAGTAAAGAAGAAAAGTAATTTTTTGTAAAAGTTCTAGAAATTGAAAAAGTTTCTGGAACTTTTTTTATACTTAATGTGATGAGAAGCCTTGAAAAATAAGAGAATATCGGGTATGATAGTTAAGTACTCGGTTTTGGGGGGATAGACTGTCCAAAATTAGTACAACATTTAGCTTTGATGTGGGAGGTTGCGACACACCCGGCCGCTTTGCCATGCGAGGATGTGCCGGTAATTTCCACGGAGCTAGTCTTATTTTGAAAATAGACGAAGGAGGGAAAAACATGGCAAAAGAGAAGATTCGTATTCGTTTGAAAGCTTATGAACACCGTATTTTAGATCAAGCTGCTGACAAGATTGTGGCAACCGCACAACGTACTGGTGCTACTATTTCTGGTCCAATTCCATTACCAACGGACAGAACTCTATATACCGTATTGGCATCACCATTTAAGTACAGTAAAGCTCAAGAACAATTTGAAATGTTAACTCACAAGCGTTTGATTGATATTTTGAATCCAACACCTAAAACTGTTGATTCATTAATGAAGTTAGACTTGCCAAGTGGTGTTGACATCGAGATCAAACTATAATAATTACAGAATATCGGAGGTGTACTCATGGCTAAAAAAGGAATCTTAGGTAAAAAAGTCGGAATGACTCAAGTTTTTACTGATAACGGAGAACTCGTTCCAGTTACTGTTGTTGATGTAACTCCTAATGTTGTCTTACAGGTTAAGAACAGCAAATCAGATGGTTACGATGCAATTCAACTTGGATTCGATGACAAGCGTCCAGTATTAAGCAACAAACCTGAACAAGGTCATGTTAAAAAAGCAAAAACTACTCCTAAGCGCTTCATTCGTGAAATCAGAGATGTTGACTTGGGAGATTACAAAGTTGGAGACGAAGTTAAAGCTGACGTATTTCAACCAGGTGACGTCGTTGACGTAACGGGTACTACTAAAGGTCATGGTTACCAAGGTAACATCCACAAAAATGGACAACGTCGTGGACCTGAAACCCACGGATCAAGATATCACCGTCGTCCCGGTTCATTAGGTGTCATTATTAACCGAGTTGTTAAAGGAATGAAATTACCAGGACGAATGGGTAACAATCGCGTTACCATTCAAGACCTTAAAATCGTTAATGCTGATGTTGATAACAACGTATTATTGATCAAGGGTAACGTTCCTGGTGCAAATAAATCATTAGTAACAGTTAAGACTTCTGTTATCGAATCAAGAAAATAAGAAAGGAGGAACCGTAGATGGCAAGCGTAACATTATACAAACAAGATGGTAGTAAACAAGGAACAGTTGATTTAAACGATGCTGTTTTTGCCGTTGAACCAAATGAAAACGTTGTTTACGATACTGTCGTAATGCAAAGAGCATCACAACGCCAAGGTACTAATGGTGTTAAATCTAGAGGTAAAGTGCGTGGTGGTGGTAAGAAACCATGGCGTCAAAAGGGTACTGGTCGTGCTCGTCAAGGTTCTATCCGTGCCCCACAATGGGTTGGCGGTGGAGTTGTTTTCGGACCAACTACTCGTTCATATGCATATCACCTTCCAAAGAAGGTTACTAGATTAGCTGTTAAGTCAGTTCTTTCTGAAAAAGTTGCTAATGGTGATTTAGTAGTAGTAGATTCATTAGACTACAAGGCTCCAAAAACTAAAGATTTATCAGATCTTTTGAAGAAACTTGACGCATCAACTAAAACATTAGTAGTTTTGGAAGATAACAATGAAAATGCTGCACGTTCTGCAAGAAACATCGAAAATGTGCAAGTTATTAATGCTAAAGGTGTTAACACACTTGATGTATTAAACAACAACAAGGTTGTTATTACAAAGGCTGCTCTTTCTCAAGTAGAGGAGGTGCTCGCATAATGGAAGCACGAGATATCATTTTACGTCCGGTAGTTACTGAAGCTTCAACTGATGTAATGGACGACAAAAAATATACTTTTGATGTTGATGTACGAGCAACTAAGACTCAAGTTAAAAATGCTGTTGAAGAGATTTTTAACGTTAAAGTTGTTAAAGTTAATATTATGAATGTAAAAGGTAAGAAAAAGCGACAAGGTCAATATGTTGGACGTACTAAGAAACGTCGTAAGGCTATTGTTACTTTGTCCAACGATTCTGACGAAATTAAAATTTTCTCAGAAGAATAATCTTTGAATAGGAGGGAAATAACGTGGCTCTAAAAAAGTACAAACCAACTACTAATGGCCGTCGTAATATGACTAGTATTGACTATAGTGAAATTACTACTAACGTGCCAGAAAAAAGTTTAGTTGAGTCAAATGCTCACAGCGGTGGTCGTAATAGTCAAGGTAAGATGACTGTTAGACATCGTGGTGGCGGAAACAAGCATCGATACCGTCTTATCGATTTCAAACGTGATCATGATGGTGTTCCTGCAACCGTTAAAACCATCGAATATGATCCAAATAGAACTGCAAATATTGCTTTAATCGTTTATGAAGACGGAATTAAATCATACATCATTGCACCTAAAGGATTAAAAGTCGGAGACGTTGTTGAATCTGGTAAGGATGCTGATATTAAGGCTGGTAACACCCTTCAATTAGCTGATATTCCTGTCGGTTCAACCATCTTTAACATTGAATTGAAACCTGGCAAAGGTGGACAACTTGTTCGTTCTGCTGGAGCTTCAGCACAGTTACTTGGTAACGAAGGAAAGTATGCATTAGTTAAATTACCATCTGGTGAAGTTAGAATGGTACTTTCAGTTTGCCGAGCTACTATTGGTAGTGTTGGTAATGATGAACATGGATTAGTTGTATGGGGTAAAGCTGGTAGAACTCGTTACCGTGGTCAAAGACCTCACGTACGTGGATCTGTTATGAACCCTAACGATCACCCACATGGTGGTGGTGAAGGTAAGGCTCCAGTTGGTTACCCAAGTCCATTGTCTCCATGGCATAAGAAGACAACTGGTAAGAAGACTAGATCAAAGAAAGCACGTTCAAACAAGTTTATTGTTAGACACCGTAAAGGTTCAAAGATGTAGTCTGAATTATTTATTTATTGAGTAATCGCAGAGGAGGTTTCATAATGAGTCGAAGTTTAAAAAAGGGACCTTTTGCCGATCAATCATTATTAAAAAAGATCGATGCACAAAAAGATCAAGATAAAAAATCGGTAATTAAAACATGGTCACGTCGTTCAACCATTTTCCCAAGTTTTATTGGATACACCATTGCTGTTTACAATGGTAGAAAACATGTCCCAGTTTATATTCAAGAAGACATGGTGGGCCACAAGCTCGGAGAATTCGTACCTACGCGTACTTTCCATGGACATGGAAATGGCGACGCAGATAAAAAAACAGTTTAAGCAAGGAGGATAACCAATGGCTGAACAACAAGTTACATCAGCAAAAGCTACTGCAAAGACTGTTCGTATCGCCGCTCGTAAGGTTCGCCTTGTTGTAGATCTTATTAGAGGTAAAAGCGTATCAGAAGCTACTGCAATTTTGAAATTCACCCCTAGAGGTGCTTCACCAGTTGTAGAAAAGGTTTTGATGTCAGCTGTAGCAAATGCAGAAAATAATTTTGATTTAGATCGTCAAGATCTAGTTGTTAGTGAAGCATATGTTAACGAAGGACCAACTTTAAAACGTTTCCGTCCCCGTGCTAAGGGTTCTGCTTCACCAATCAACAAAAGAACTAGTCACATTACAATTGTAGTGTCAGAAAAGTAGGAGGGATAAACGTGGGTCAAAAAATTAATCCAAATGGTTTACGAATTGGCGTTAACCGTGGTTGGCAAGCTAAATGGTATGCTAACGACGATAAATTCGCTTCATACTTAAACGAAGATTTAAAAATTCGTAACTATCTAGCAAAGAGACTCGCTGATGCTTCTGTATCAAGTGTTGACATTGAGCGTGCTGCAAAACGTGTTAATGTTTCTATCCATACTGCCAAACCAGGAATGGTTATCGGTAAAGGTGGAGCAGAAGTTGAAAGTCTTCGTAAAGAATTAAACAAATTGACGGGACGTCGGGTTCATGTCAATATTGTTGAAGTTAAAAAACCTGATTTAGAAGCTGATCTTGTTGGTGAAAACGTTGCAAGTCAGCTTGAAGGTCGGGTAGCATTCCGTCGTGCAATGCGTCAGGCAATGCAAAGAGTTATGCGTTCTGGAGCTAAGGGTGTTAAAGTTCAATCTTCAGGTCGTTTAAATGGTGCTGATATGACACGAATTGAAAGATATTCAGACGGAAGTGTTCCACTTCATACACTTAGAGCTGATATTGACTATTCATGGAATGAAGCAGATACTACTTACGGTAAAATCGGTGTTAAGACTTGGATCAACCGTGGTGAAGTTTTGCCCGATAAACCGGAGGAAAAAACTGAAAAAGGAGGGAAATAAGCATGCTAGTACCTAAACGTGTTAAGTTCAGAAGACAGCACAGAGGTAAGTTGCGTGGTCACTCAAAGGGTGGAAACACTGTTACTTTTGGTGATTATGGTTTGCAAGCACTTGATTCACATTGGATCAGTAACCGACAAATCGAAGCTTGCCGTGTTGCCATGACTCGTTATATGAAACGTGGTGGAAAAGTTTGGATCAAAATTTTCCCTCAAAAATCATATACTGAAAAAGGTATCGGTGTTCGAATGGGTAAAGGTAAAGGTACCCCAGCTGGTTGGGTTTCAACTGTCAAGCGCGGAAAGGTTCTTTTCGAAGTTGGTGGTGTTTCCAAAGAAACTGCTGAAGAAGCTTTACGTTTAGCTTCAATGAAGTTACCTGTTAGAACCCGAGTTATTAAACGTGAGGAAGTAGGTGGCGAATCAAATGAAGGCTAAAGAAATTAATGAATTAACCACTGATGAAATGCGGGCTAAGGAACAAGATTACAAGAAAGAATTGTTTAATCTTCGTTTTCAATTAGCCACTGGTCAATTGGAAAATACTGCTAGATTGAAGACTGTCAGAAAGACAATCGCTAGAATCAAGACAGCACTTAGACAACAAGAACTGAAGAAATAGAATACGATAGAAAGGAAGGTTAATACTTTATGAGCGAAGAACGTAACGAACGTAAAAGTTACAGAGGTCGTGTGGTTTCAGATAAGATGGACAAAACCATTACTGTTGTCGTTGAAACTTACAAGACTCATCCAACTTACGGGAAACGTATTAAATATTCTAAGAAATATAAAGTTCAAGATGAAAATAACGAAGCAAAAGTTAACGATATTGTTGACATCATGGAAACTCGTCCATTGTCTAAGACTAAGCGCTTCCGTCTAGTAGACGTTGTTGAAAAGGCAGTTATTATCTAGCTTTTTTATCTATCGTATTCTGATTTTAAGTTGAAGGGAGGACACTAACCATGATCCAACAAGAGAGTCGTTTAAAGGTTGCTGACAACTCTGGAGCACGTGAACTTTTGACTATCAAAGTCCTAGGTGGTTCAAGAGTTAGATATGCAGGTATCGGTGATGTGATTGTTGCTACTGTTAAACAAGCAACACCAGGTGGCGTTGTCAAAAAGGGAGACGTCGTTAAGGCTGTTGTAGTTAGAACTAAATCTGCTGCACATAGAACTGACGGTTCATATATTCGTTTCGACGAAAATGCCGCTGTTTTGATTAACGATGATAAGAGTCCTAAAGGTACCCGTATTTTCGGTCCGGTAGCTCGTGAATTACGTAGTAATAATTTTATGAAGATCGTTTCATTAGCGCCTGAAGTACTTTAATACTATTGGAAAACAAGGAGGTGCCAGGATTATGTTCTTGAAAACTGGTGACAAAGTTCGTGTTATTAGTGGTAAAGACAAGGGTAAAGACGGCAAAGTCGTTAAAACCATTGCTGCTAAGAACCGTGTAGTTGTTGAAGGAATCAACAAGATCAAGAAACATCAAAAAGCTTCACAAGACAATCCCCAAGGTGGAATTGCTGACGTTGATGCTCCAATTGATGCTTCAAATGTAATGTTAATTGATCCATCTACTAACGAACCTACAAAAGTAAGTTTCGTGGTTAAAGATGGTAAAAAAGTTCGTATTTCAAAGAAATCACAAAAACCAATCGATTAGATTGGAACTGAAAGGAGGAAATTAATCGCATGGCAGCTCGCTTAGAAGAAAGATACAAAGAAGATATTCTCCCAACGCTCGTTAAGAAATTTGATTACTCATCAGTTATGGAAGCCCCAAAACTTGACAAGATCGTTTTAAACATGGGTGTTGGTGATGCTGTAACAAATTCTAAAAACCTTGATGAGGCGGTTCATGAATTAAGTTTAATTTCTGGACAAAAGCCTATCGTAACTAAGGCTAAAAAATCAATTGCCGGTTTCCGTCTTAGAGAAGGAATGCCAATTGGTGCCAAAGTTACATTAAGAGGAGAAAGAATGTATGACTTCTTGGATAAGTTAGTTAACGTTTCATTGCCACGTGTTCGAGATTTCCACGGTGTAAGCAACAAATCATTTGATGGTCGTGGAAATTACACATTGGGTATCAAAGAACAACTAATTTTCCCAGAAATTAATTACGATGATGTTAACCGTGTTAGAGGTTTAGATATCGTACTTGTAACAACCGCTAATACGGATGAAGAATCACATGAATTGTTAGCTCAATTCGGAATGCCATTCGCTAAATAGGAGGTTTAATATTGGCTAAAAAATCATTAATTAAAAAAAGTGAACGTCCAGCTAAGTTCTCAACACAGAATTACACTCGTTGTGAACGTTGTGGTCGACCTCGTGCGGTTTACCAAAAGTTTCACTTATGCCGAATTTGTTTAAGACAACTTGCCCATAAGGGTCAAATTCCTGGCATGAAAAAAGCTAGTTGGTAAAATAATAAAACTGAAAAGGAGGTTTCACGTTTATGTCCATGACAGATCCAATTGCAGACTTTTTAACTCGAATTCGTAATGCCAATATGGCAAGACACGATTCAGTTGACGTTCCTGCATCAAAAATCAAAAGAAACATTGCCGAAATTTTGAAGCGTGAAGGCTTTGTACGCGATGTGGAATACATCGATGACGATAAACAAGGTGTTATCCGTGTATACCTTAAGTATGGAAAAGATAATCAACGTGTAATCACTGGTTTGAAGCGAATTTCAAAGCCAGGATTACGTTCATATGTTAAATCAGATGATGTTCCTAAAGTTTTAAACGGTTTAGGAATTGCTATCATTTCAACTTCAGATGGTGTTATTACTGATAAAGAAGCTAGAGACAAAAAAGTCGGTGGCGAAGTATTAGCATACGTTTGGTAAAAATTAAAAAAGAATTGGAGGTGTTAATATGAGTAGAATTGGTTATAAAACTGTTGATCTTCCAGACGGTGTTGAAGTAAATCATAGAGGTACTAACGTAACTGTTAAAGGACCAAAGGGTACTTTAAATGCTACAATTTCACCAGAAATTAAAATGCAAGTTAAAGGTAACGAAGTGAACTTTACTCCAACTGGTAAGTATGACAACAAAGAACGTGCCCTACACGGTACAACACGTGCTAACTTCAATAACATGGTTGAAGGTGTTACAAATGGATTCCACAAGACACTTAAGCTAGTTGGAGTTGGATATCGTGCTCAATTAAAAGGTAGTACTTTGACTCTAAACGTTGGTTACTCAAACCCCGTTGAAGTTCAAGTTCCAGAAGATCTTACCGTAGCTGTTCCAGATAACACTACTATTAACATTAGTGGGATCAACAAGCAACATGTTGGTGATTTTGCTGCCGAAGTTCGTTCATACCGTTCACCAGAACCTTACAAGGGTAAAGGAATTAGATATGAAAATGAACATATTACCCTCAAGGAAGGTAAGACTGGTAAGTAATTTAACAATATAAAAAATAAGAGGTGACTATTTTGATTTCCAAACCAGACAAGAATAAAACACGTAAAGTTCGTCATAATCGTGTTAGAAGTAAAATTTCTGGTACTGCTGAGTGCCCACGTTTGAACGTTTTCCGTTCTAATAAAAACATTTACGCTCAAGTTATTGATGACGTAAAGGGTGTAACGCTAGCTAGTGCCTCAACTGTTGACAAGGAAGTTTCCGGAGACAACAAATCAGAACAAGCCGCAAGCGTTGGTGCTTTAGTTGCTAAGCGTGCAGTTGAAAAGAATGTTAAGAATGTTGTTTTTGATCGTGGTGGATACTTATATCACGGACGTGTACAAGCCCTTGCAGATGCAGCACGTGAAAATGGACTTGAATTTTAAAAAAGGAGGAATATAACGCACATGGCAAAGTTTATTAATCCAGACAAACTGGACTTAGAAGATAACGTTGTTGCTATCAATCGAATTACTAAGGTTGTTAAGGGTGGTCGTCGACTACGTTTTGCTGCATTAGTTGTTGTTGGTGACAAGAATGGCCACGTTGGCTTTGGTACTGGTAAAGCTCAAGAAGTTCCTGAAGCGATCAGAAAAGCCGTTGATAGTGCCCAAAAGAACTTAATTGAAGTTCCAATCGTTGGAACTACTATCCCTCACGAAGTTATCGGTCGTTTCGGCGGTGGAAAGATTATGTTGAAGCCTGCTGAAGAAGGTTCCGGAGTTGCTGCCGGTGGGGCCGTTCGCTCAGTTATGGAATTAGCTGGTGTAAACGATGTTACTAGTAAGCGTTTAGGCTCTGATACACCAGTAAACGTAATTCGTGCAACATTTGAAGGTCTTAAGGAACTTAAGAATGCTGAAGAAATTTCATCATTACGTGGTGTCTCATCAGATCACTTAACCGAATAATAAGGAGGGGTTAGAAGATGGCTCAATTAAAGATTACTTTAGTTCATAGTGCTGCTCACCGTCTCCCTAAACAACGTAAGATTGTTAAGGCCCTTGGATTGGGACGAGTAAATAGTAGTGTTATTAAACCTGATAATGAAGCAACTCGTGGAGCTCTATTCAAGATTGCTCATTTAATTAAGGTTGAACAAGTTGATTAATATTCTTTAAAAGATAGGGAGGTGCAATTCAATGAAGTTAAATGAATTAAAAGCTGCTAACGGTTCACGTTCATCAAGAACTCGTTTAGGTCGTGGTCTTGGTAGTAAAGGTAAGACTTCAGGTCGTGGCCAGAAGGGTCAAAAGGCTCGTGGCAAAACTCGTGTTGGTTTTGAAGGTGGCCAAATGCCTTTATACCGTCAAATTCCAAAACGTGGATTTACCAACTTCAACAGAAAAGTTTTAGCGATCGTTAACTTAGCTGATTTAGATAATTTTGATGATGGCTCAGAGGTAACTCCAGATGTATTGATTCAAGCTGGAATGATTAAGGGCTCAAATGATGGCGTTAAAGTTCTTGCAGATGGCAAGTTAACTAAGAAGCTCACTGTTAAAGCTAACAAATTCTCAAAGAGTGCTGAAAAAGCAATTGAAGATGCCGGCGGTAAAGCTGAGGTGATTTAATGTTCACTACCTTAAAGAATGCCTTTGAAGAAAAAGATATTAGAAAAAGGATTTTATTTACCCTTTTTATATTGGCAGTTTTCCGTTTAGGTGCTTACATTACTGTGCCTGGAATCAATGCGGAAGCTTTGCAAAGTGTTGCATCTTCAGGTTTAGTTAATGTATTGAATATGTTTAGTGGTGGTGGATTAACTAATTACTCATTGTTTGCAATGGGAGTTTCACCATACATTACTGCACAAATTGTTGTTCAGTTACTTCAGATGGATATCGTTCCTCGATTCGTTGAATGGGGGAAACAAGGTGAAGTTGGAAGGCAAAAACTGGATCAGGTAACAAGATGGTTAACGATTGTTTTAGCATTTGTCCAGTCAATTGGTATTACGGCTGGATTTAATGCTTTGAGTAGTCTTCATTTAGTTAAGAACCCTGGAATGGGAACTTACATTAGTATTGGTTTAATTTTGACTGCTGGTACAATGCTCACTACGTGGATGGGCGACATGATTACTGACAAAGGAATTGGTCAGGGAGTTTCAATGATCATCTTTGCTGGAATTGTTGCTGAAATGCCAAGTGGAATTATGAGTGTTTATCGTCAATACGTTGAAGGTACACCAATGAATGAAATTTGGAAGCCAGCTCTTTTCATTATTGCCTTGATTATTGTAATTTTGATTATTGTTACCTTTGTTACTTGGGTACAACAAGCTGAACGTAGAATTCCAATTCAATATACTAGAAGAACATCAGGTTCACCAGACAGCAGTTACCTTCCCTTGAAGGTTAACGTCGCTGGAGTTATTCCAGTTATTTTCGCAAGTGCATTTATTTCCACTCCTCAAACGATTTTGATGTTTTTCACCAAAAACTTTCAAGGATCCGGATGGTATGAATTTTTAAGTAAGTTGTTTAACATGCAGACCCCACTTGGAGCTGCGTTTTACACCCTCTTAATTGTTGTATTTACTTTCTTCTATGCGTTTGTTCAAGTTAATCCACAGAAATTGTCGGAAAACTTACAAAAACAAGGTAGCTACATTCCAGGAGTATGGCCTGGTCGTGAAACTCAGTTATATATTTCTCGATTGTTGATGAGACTTAGTACCGTTGGTGCTTTGTTCTTGGGTGTTGTTTCTCTAATCCCATTGATTGCACAAAATGTTTGGAACTTAAACGAATCAATTGGACTAGGTGGTACTAACCTCTTGATTATCGTTGGAGTTGCTATTGAAACCATTCAACAAATTAGAGGATTAATGATGAGAAAAGAGTACGTTGGATTTATTCAAAGTACTCCGGATGATAACAAGTAGTGGAGGAATTTAAATGTCAATGAATTTATTACTAATGGGTCTTCCAGGAGCTGGAAAAGGTACTCAAGCTGAATTCATTGTTGAAAAATATGGGATTCCACATATTTCAACTGGAGACATATTTAGGGCAGCAATGAAAAACAAAACTCCCATGGGAATTAAGGCTCAACAATACATCGATAAGGGTGAATTAGTTCCTAATGATGTTACCTGTGGGATTGTTGAGGATCGTCTTAAACAACCTGATACTGACAAAGGTTATTTGTTAGATGGTTTTCCTAGAAACATTGATCAGGCTAAAAGCCTTGAGGAAATGACTAGGAAAATGAGCAAAGAGTTGAATGCAGTTATTAATATTGAAGTCGATCCAAGTGTTTTAATCAAACGTTTATCGGGTCGTTTCATCTGCAAAAACTGTGGCGCAACTTATCATAAATTATATAAAAAACCTATAGTTGATGGTACTTGTGATGTTTGCGGTGCTCACGTCTTCTATCAAAGAAGTGATGATAAACCTGAAACTGTCAAGAATCGTTTGAAAATCAATGAAAAGAGTAATGCTCCTTTAATTGACTTTTACAAGGATCGCGGCATTTTGCATTCAGTTAAGGGTGATCGAGATATTGCAGACGTTAGTAACGACATTGAAAAAATTCTAAGCAATTTAAATTAGTAAATTGTCGTTTGATTGCTGGAATGTCAGTGATGTGGTATATTATAGTTTGTATGTCTATTTGTAAGTGATACTTACGAGTTTAGTAATTTTGGAGGATTATTCGTGTCTAAAAATAATGTAATTGAAGTTGAGGGTAAGGTTTCAGAGACTTTACCTAATGCAATGTTTAAGGTCGAGCTTGAAAATGGTCATGAAATTTTGGCACACGTTTCTGGCAAGATCAGAATGCATTACATTCGGATCCTACCAGGAGATCGTGTAACCGTTGAAATGTCACCGTATGATTTAACAAAGGGTCGAATTACTTATCGATTTAAGTAAACCCTTCATATAGGAGGTTATAAAAAATGAAAGTACGTCCATCAGTAAAAAAAATGTGTGAACATTGTAAGATTATTAAGAGAAAAGGCCGTGTGATGGTGGTTTGCCCTGTAAACCCTAAGCACAAGCAAAGACAAGGAAAATAAATAAATTAAAATTATAGGAGGTGGACTTTAATGGCTCGTATTGCCGGAGTTGATTTACCACGTGATAAGCGAATTGTTATTGCGTTAACATACATTTATGGTGTTGGAAACACAACTGCTCAGCAAGTTTTGAAAAAAGCTGGGGTATCAGAAGACGTTCGTGTACGTGATTTAACACCTGATCAAGAAGATAAGATCAGAGAAGCTCTTGATGGTTACACAATCGAAGGTGACTTACGTAGAGAAGTTACTATGAGTATCAAGACTCTTCAAGAAATCGGTTCATATCGTGGGATGCGTCATCGTCGCGGTTTACCTGTTAGAGGTCAACACACGAAAAATAACGCACGTACAAGAAAAGGTAAGAAAACCACAATCGCTGGTAAAAAATAATAAAGAAGGAGGCTATCAGTTTCTATGGCTAAAACTAAAAATACTCGTAAGCGTAAAGCAAGAAAAAACGTTGAGTCTGGTGTAGCACACATTCACTCAACCTTTAATAACACTTTGGTTATGATTACCGATGTTCAAGGGAATGCTATTGCTTGGTCATCAGCTGGTGCATTGGGATTCCGTGGAAGTCGTAAGTCTACCCCATTTGCTGCTCAAATGGCTGCTGAAGCAGCTGCTAAGACTGCAATGGAACATGGAATGAAATCAGTAGAAGTTGCTGTTAAGGGTCCTGGATCTGGTCGTGAGTCAGCTATTCGTGCTTTACAAAGTACTGGTTTGGAAGTTGCTGCAATTCGTGATGTAACTCCAGTTCCACACAATGGTTCTCGTCCTCCAAAACGTCGTAGAGTTTAATATTTAATGAACGTTAAAGTTTTAAATTACTCAATGCGTTTTGAAAGGGGTAGAGACTACAATGATTGAATTTGAAAAGCCAAACATTCACAAAATTGAAGAAACAGACAACTATGGTGAAATAGTTGTAGAACCACTCGAAAGAGGATATGGTACCACTTTAGGCAATTCACTTAGACGTGTCTTGTTGGCTTCATTACCAGGAGCTGCGGTTACTAGCATCCAAATTGATGGTGTTCTACACGAATTTTCAACTGTAAAGGGTGTAGTTGAAGATGTTACTCAAATTATCTTAAACGTTAAAAAGATTAATTTGAAAATTAACTCAGATGACAATGAAACAAAGTCAATGAGTATTAATGTAACTGGACCAGCCGATGTAACCGCAGGTGATATCGTAACTGATAGTGATGTTGAAATTTTAAATCCGGATTTGCACATTGCAACGGTTGCTGACGGAACTACATTCCACATGAACATGACTGCCAACAAAGGTCGCGGCTACGTTTCTGCTGAAGAAAACAAAGCCAAAAACGATGGTATGCCAATTGGTGTTCTACCAGTTGATTCTATTTATACCCCAATCGAACGTGTTAATTATCAAGTAGAAGATGCACGTGTTGGTCAACGTGATGATTACGACAAATTGACGTTAGACGTTTGGACTAATGGTTCAATTACACCTTCTGATGCAATTAGTTTGGCAGCTAAGATCTTAAATCAACATTTCCAATTATTTATTGATTTAACTGACAGAGCAAAGAATGCTAATGTTATGGTTGAGAAGGAAGAAAGCCATAAAGAAAAAATGCTTGAAATGTCAATTGAAGAATTGGATCTTTCAGTTCGTTCTTACAATTGTTTGAAACGTGCTGGAATTAATACTGTTCAAGAATTAACTGATAAGTCTGAAGCTGACATGATGAAGGTTAGAAATCTTGGCCGTAAGTCACTCGATGAAGTTAAAGAAAAATTAGCAGCATTAGGACTATCTTTACGTAAAGAAGACTAAAAAGGAGGATATCCGGTTATGAGTTATCGCAAATTACAACGTACGAGTGCTCAACGTCGTGCTTTGCTTCGTAATTTGACTACTGACTTAATTGTTAACGGTCAAATCAAAACAACAGAAGCTCGCGCTAAGGATGTTAGATCATTAGCCGACAAGATGGTTACCTTGGGCAAGAAGGGTGACTTGAATGCTCGTCGTCAAGCTGCAGCTTACTTGCAAAACACCATTGCTGATGTAAAAGAAGACGGAGATAGTATCAAAGTAACTAGTGCATTACAAAAGTTATTTGACGAAGTAGCACCAAAGTATGCGGACCGAAACGGTGGTTACACACGTATTCTTAAAACAATGCCTCGTCGTGGTGACGGTGCACCAATGGTAATCTTGCAATTTGTCGAATAATTTCGATATTTGTTAAGAATAATAAATATTTCACTATAGGAATCACTAAGGTTAAAGGTATAAAGTGTTACGATGATGGATTTTCCAAGTCTAGCTTGAATGTGGTTAACTCCATGCGCCTTAATCTTTTAGTGATTTTTTTATACATAATTTTAATAATAGGAGAGCTGATTCCATGAATCCAATCATTAATGTTTCCAATCTTTCTTTTAGGTATAATAATGAAGATGATCATAAGGTATTAGATGATGTCTCTTTTCAGTGCGAAAGGGGTGAATATATTTCATTAATCGGTCGGAACGGGAGTGGTAAAAGTACCATTGCCAAACTGGTTGATGGTCTTCTAACTCCTAGTGAGGGAGAAATTGTGGTAGATGGGATCAGGTTGGACTCTCATGGTAATGACCGCGAAACAAGAAAAGCAATTGGCTTAGTTTTTCAAAATCCAGATGATCAATTTGTTGGTGCCACGGTAGCAAGTGACGTTGCGTTTGGACTTGAAAATCGGGCGGTTCCAAGAGAAGCGATGAAGCCAAAAGTTAAATCGGCGTTAGAAAAGGTAGGAATGTGGGAATATCGAGACGAGATTCCTAGTAGTCTTTCTGGTGGACAGAAGCAACGGGTCGCAATTGCAGGAGCAATTGTGCTTGATCCTAAAATTTTAATTCTAGATGAAGCGACAAGTATGCTAGATCCTTTAGCTACTAGACAAATTCATCAAGTTGTCAACAAATTAAATCAAAAACAAAATATGACAATTCTCTCCATTACGCATGATATCAATGTGACGGCTAAATCCGATCGGATATTAGCACTTAATAATAATAAAATTGTATTTGACGGAAAACCAAGTGCTTTCTTTCAGAAGCATCAATTAATTGCTGATATGGATCTAGATCTTCCTTTTAGTGAGAAGTTAAGGCAGAAATTCCTTGATGCAGGATATGACATTACTGACAAGTACATGGATGAGGAGGGGATGAGCCAATGGATAAGCACATTATTTTAAGTAACGTTGATTTTGTCTATCAACCCGGTCTGCCATCAGAAAGACAGGCTTTAAGTAATGTCAGTTTAAAGATTAATAAGGGTGAATTTTTGGGTGTTGTTGGAAAAACTGGTAGCGGAAAGTCAACGTTAGTTCAGATGATTAACGGATTATTGAAACCGACTTCAGGGAGTGTTACCGTTGGCAAAATCAAAATTAACAGTGAAACTAACAACCATAACCTAAGTGAGCTCAGAAAAAAAGTCGGGATGATTTTCCAGTTTCCGGAAAAACAACTGTTTGAAGATAATGTTCTAAAAGATGTATCTTTTGGTCCACTTAATTTTGGCGAAAATGAAGCAGTTGCAAAAAAGAGAGCCATTCAGGCGCTTTCGATTGTTGGCATTAATAAAGAACTGTATTCTCGTTCACCCTTTGAGTTGTCTGGCGGTCAAATGCGTCGGGTCGCAATTGCTGGAACGATTGCATGTGATCCAACCGTTCTCATTTTAGATGAACCAACGGTGGGATTGGATCCTAGTGGCAAGACTGAGATATTAAAGATTATCAAGCAACTAAACAAAAATGGAGTAACCATCATCATGGTTACTCACGATATGGATGTGGTGGCACAAAATGCTACCCGTGTTGTGGTTATGAATGATGGAAAAGTGTGTTCTGATTCAACTCCTAGGGAATTATTCAGCAATTACAAGTTAATCGATCAAAATTCATTAGCGCTTCCTGATTCTGTTCAGATATACTATGATTTAATTAATCGAGGCATCAGATTAAAAAAGATTCCGTTAACAGCGGATGAAGTTGTTAACGAAATTACGCAAAAACGAAGTGGAGTGAAGTAGAATCGATCAATTTGTGTTTGGAAAATACTTTCCTGGAAATTCATTCATTCATCGTTTAAATCCAGCTTTTAAGATCTTAGGCTCCGTTATCATTATTACGCTTATTTTGATGTGCAATAATTGGGTAAGTTATGGATGTATGACGCTTTTTACATTGGTACTGATATACTTATCTCATTCTCGAATTAAGATGCTTCTAAAGGGGATCAAACCCATTCTGTGGCTAATTATTTTTACGGTCTTGATTCAAGTGTTTTTTGGTCATGGCGGAACGGTTTATTTTCATTTATGGTTTATTTCCATCACTTCGTCAGGAATTATTAATGCGGTCATGATATTTATTCGATTGGTCCTCATTATCACGATTGCTACTATTTTGACCATCACAACCAGTCCATCGATGATTGCACTTGGAGTTGAGACGATTCTGAGACCGCTTAAGTGGGTTAAGGTTCCCACTGAAACGATTGGGATGATGGTTTCAATTGCACTGCAATTCATCCCCACCCTCATTGATGAGTTAAATGACATTATGAACGCTCAGAGAGCACGGGGCGTCGATTTTGGTAAGGGTAAATTAATGAAAAGGGCTAAAAGCCTAATATCGCTGATTATTCCTTTGTTTGTTTCTTCTTTTCGTCATGCTGAACACCTTGCAGATGCCATGGAAGCTCGTGGATATTCTGATGAGGTCAAGCGAACTCATTATCAGCTCGTCTCTTGGACGGTCCTTGATTGGGTTGCCTTAGGGGTCATGATGGTTTTAACGGTTGTAATTATTTTAGTGAGGAATTAGATGAAAACTCGGTATAAAATTACATTTGCATATGATGGGACTAAATTTGCTGGCTTTCAAACGCAGCCCAAGCAGCGAACGGTGGAGGGAACTTTAACTAATATTATTAACAAAATGGCCCAAAAAAGTGGCAAGCATGTTTTACTTTATGGATCTGGCAGAACTGACGCAGGTGTTCATGCCCTAGGTCAGGTTGCCCATTTTGACTTTCCCTATGATTTAGGTGAGGAAAGTATGTTAAAGGGGTTAAACAGTATGTGTCCCTTGGATATTGAAATAATAAGTGTGCAAAAGGTTAATGCTGACTTTCATGCTCGTTATGATGTAACGGGGAAAAAGTACTTGTATCGGTTGGATTTGGGGCGCTTTACCAATCCATTTAAAAGAAATTATACTGCTCATTGGCGTTTTCCCGTTAATTTCAATTGGATCGAAGAGGCCATTCATGATTACGTTGGCAAACATGACTTTTCGTCTTTTGTTGCTTCTGGTGCAAAGGAAGGAAGTCGGGTTCGTACAATTTTCTCGGTTGATGCTAACTTAGATAAAGTTACTAATGAGATGCAGTTCGAGTTTTATGGTGATGGTTTTATGTATAATCAAATTCGGATTATGGTTGGGGTGCTGATGGAGATTGGACGGGGAAAGCGGCCAGTTCATGATATCCAACGATTGTTCAAAGTGAAGGATCGAAACGAAGCACGTTTAACAATGCCAGCTAATGGCTTGTACTTAAAAAGGGTTTATTATCCAGGAGATGATCCAAAACATTCGAAACGAAAACATCATCCAGATGATTAAAATGAATTTGACTTTCAGAAGAAATGTTAGTACTATTGTAACTGGTATTGTTTGCCCCACGATAAGCCCCGGAAACTTATTAGGTGTCGAACAAACACGGAAACATGGAGGAATTAAAAGTGCATACAACATATATGGCTAAACCCGGCGAAGTAGATCGCAAGTGGTACGTTATTGACGCAGATGGCGTTGAATTAGGTCGTCTCTCAAGTGTCGTTGCTTCTATTCTACGCGGAAAAAACAAACCTACATTTACGCCAAACGTAGATACAGGTGACAATGTTATTGTAATCAATGCATCTAAAGTTGCATTGTCTGGTAAGAAAGCTAGTGGCAAGATTTATTATCACCACACATCTTACATTGGTGGACTTAAGTCAATTACTGCTGGTCAAATGAGAGCAGAGAAGCCTGATCGACTTATCGAAACTTCAGTTAAAGGTATGCTTCCTCACGGTACATTAGGTCGTCAAATCGCTAAGAAACTTCACGTTTATGCAGGTGAAGATCACACTCATGAAGCTCAAAAACCAGAAGTTCTTGATATTAAGAACCTAATTTAAGGAGGAAACACAATTGGCTAAAGTACAATATACCGGCACAGGTCGCCGTAAAGATTCAGTTGCTCGTGTACGCTTAGTACCAGGTACTGGAAAAGTTGTAATCAATGACAAAGATGTTGAAGATTACATTCCATTTCCTAATTTAAGAGAAATCATTTTACAACCATACAATGTTACTGAGACACTTGGTAACTATGACACATTAGCTAACGTTAATGGTGGTGGATATTCAGGACAAGCTGGTGCTGTTCGTTTAGGAATTGCACGTGCTTTACTTGAAGTTGATCCAGACTTTAGAGAAGCCCTCAAGAAGGCTGGTTTATTAACACGTGACCCTCGTATGAAGGAACGTAAGAAACCCGGCCTTAAGAAAGCTCGTAAGGCTGGTCAATTCTCAAAACGTTAATCAGAAGATTATATTTTGTCGCTCATGTCCGCATGAGCGCTTTTTTATTAAATGGGTGAATTTAAAATGAAAAAGACACGAAATTATCATATTGCAATTTTGTCAGTTTTTATTGCCATTATTTTGATTCAAAACTTTGTTCCTATTTTAGGATATATTCCGGTTGGTCCACTAAGCATTACGTTAATTCCCATTACCGTGATTGTAGCGACTTTAGTGCTTGGTTTAAAGGATGGCTTTATTCTTGGCACGCTCTGGGGTGTAATTGTGTTTGTCAGGGCCTTTACGTGGCCTACTAGTCCAATTGCTCCACTTGTCTTTGAGAATCCGATTACGGCCATTTTACCGCGGGCCCTAATCCCGGTAGTTGCTTACTTTTCCTACAAATGGTTAAAAAAATTACTTAATAATAAGCTTTCACTTGTGATTGCATGCGCTTTGGGTTCCATGACCAATACAATTTTAGTGCTGTTATTTATTTATATTTTTAATCGAAAGCAAGCCCCAATCCTATACCATGTGAGTGTTGACAAAATTATCTATGCCTTATTAGGGGTAGTTGGAACCAATGGTCTGATAGAAATGATTATTACAGCAATTGTTTGTCCAATTATCATTATTTCGTTAGATAAAGTAATCCAAAAATAAAAAGCAGATCATTACGATCTGCTTTTTGTTACTTTGATGCGTCCGATGATTTTTTGTCACCATCTTGTTTTGAATCGTCATCTGGTCCCTCATCAGGATCTTTTTGAATTCGTGGAGCTTGCTTAATCATTTTAAGATCTTTGTGATTAATAACGGTCTTGTTATGATACTTATCAATTATTTCTGGATCATCAGATTCAAATGTAATCAAAAAGGCATTATTGTAAGCTTTATCGATATAACCGGTAAAATCATTCTTTTCAAGTTTAAACGATACTTCATCGCCAACTTCAAAGGGTGATTTTTCGGTCTCCGTTTGTTCATCGTGTTTCTTTGCCAAACTGACCACCTCCAATTGTATTCAACTAATGAAATATAAACGAATAATTAACATTTGTCAATTTTTAACATTTTTGTAGTACAATTTAAACAGTAAATTTATTTGTAAGGAGGGTTAGTTTGGCTAGGAAAAAGAAGCAAAAGCAAAATAAGTTAGTTGCTTATGTCCTGACCGTGCTAATCCTGTTAGTCATGTTCGTTGGTGCTGTGATGATTTTAGGCAATTCTCATTTTAATCCGCGGTATGAACAAAATAATGTTAGTGTTCAACATAAGGAATTTATCAACAAGATTTTACCGAAGTCAGTTGAGATGCAACGGAAGTATAAAATTTTGACTAGCATTACCCTTGCTCAGGCTATTTTAGAATCAGATTGGGGCCAGAGTACTTTGGCTTCAAAGTATAATAATCTTTTTGGTGTTAAAGCGGGTGCTGGACAAAAGAGTGTCACTTTGGACACGACTGAATATACGAGTGGATCACCCGCAATGGTTCACGGAAGTTTTCGCGTTTACGATAATTGGGATGAGTCAATTGAAGATCATGCTGTTTTACTAGCTCATGGAACAGACTGGAACCCCATGCAATATAAAGAAGTTGTGTCGGCGGACAATTACGTTGATTCTGCCAAGGCTCTCAGTACCGATGGATATGCAACAGACCCGGCTTATGCAGACAAAATAATTAAAATCATTAAAAAGTATCATCTTAATCAATACGATAAACAATGATGTAGCAAAAGATTTATTGGAGGTTAAACTATGGATTCAGTATTACTCTACCCAGGAAGCACAATTGGAATTATTGGTGACTATTTTAGTAGTACGCAACTAGTTAACGTGGCCCGCGACGCGGGATTGAAAATTGCCACCTATAGTTCTAATTCAGATAGCGAGATCGCTAGACAATCTGATTACGCATTTACAGGTGACGTTAATGATGTTGATACTTTAAGGGAATTTTCTGAGAAGTGTGATTTAGTTACATACGTTTCAAATGACATTGATCCTCAGGTTATTAGTGAAATCGAAAAGTATACTTATGTTCCTCAAGGCGAATCCCTTTTAGAGATTAGTCAGGACCGTGTGATGGAGAGAGCCTTTTTTGATCAAATTAACGTCAATACGTCACCATACGTCACTATTATTAATTTGGAAGATATCTACCAAGCAATCGATTCAATTGGGTATCCTGCGATTTTAAAACCAATTCAACGACATATGACTAATAACCAACAACTTGTTATTAATGAATCAAATGATATTGCACTTGCGTCCGACATGTTAAAAAGAGGGCCTTATATCCTTGAGTCTTACGTTCCCTATCGTTCCGAATACGCAATTATTGCTACTAAATCAGTAAAAGAAGATTTACAACAATTTCCCGCCGTTAAAACCAGTTATTTAGGGAACATGCTCCAAACGGTAAGTACTGATACTTCCAAAACAGATTCTAACGTTATTAACGAAATGATTAGAATTGTTAATCAAATCGGCAAAAATGTTAAATACGTTGGTTCATTTGAGGTATCGTTCGGTGTAACGGCTGATCAAAACATTTACGTTACAAACATTGATCCAACCGTTAATAATGCCGGTTTTTTGTTTAATTTAGCTACTGATATCAGCGAGTATGATCAACATCTTCGGGCCATTTCAGGGTTGCCATTAGCTAAGATTAATAAGATTAGTGATGTGGTTGCTCGCTTGTTTACGAAAAAGCAATATGAACAGGTTCTTAGACAACGAATCCTTCAACCAAACTGGCAATTTTATTTTAATTATCACAGTAATGCACGTGATGATGATGTGGTTGGAGTGATTTTAATTCCAACCAATTCGGTCGAAGAGACGTTTAATCGAATTGTGAATACAGGAATTTGGACCAAAAATTAAATGTTATTAAAATTGAAGAGTCGGCAATTTGTCGGCTCTATTTTGCTATAATTAATGATGGATTTACAAAGCGAGAGGATTGGTTAACGTGTCAAAGACAGACCTACTAAAGACAATGAACGATAAGCAACAAGAGGCGGTAGAACAAACTGAAGGTCCACTTTTGATTATGGCTGGTGCTGGAAGTGGTAAGACCAGGGTGCTCACTCATCGAATTGCTTATCTAATTGAGAAAAAAGGTGTGATGCCATGGAATATTTTGGCGATTACATTTACCAACAAAGCTGCTCGCGAAATGAAGGAACGTGTTAGTAAATTACTTGGCGTTGGTGGTGACGATGTTTGGGTATCAACTTTTCACGCACTTGGCGTGAGAATCTTGAGACGTGACATTGATAAATTAGGTTATAATCGTGCTTTTTCTATCACTGATTCAGGAGAACAAAAGACCCTTGTAAAACGAATTTTAAAAGACTTAGATCTAGACCCGAAAAAGAATGATCCAAGGGCTATTTTAAATGCCATTTCAAACGCTAAGAATAATTTACAGACTCCACGAGATTATCAAAAGTCACATTCAGCTAACAGTCCATTTGAAGAAGTGGTTTCACAGGTATATTTCGAATATCAAAAGCGACTTCAAGAAAATCAAGCTGTCGATTTTGATGATTTGATTATGCTTACGATTAGATTGTTTAAACAGTATCCAGAGGTTTTGAATTATTATCAAGATAAGTTTCATTACATCCATGTCGATGAATATCAGGATACCAATGAAGCACAGTATAAATTAGTATCAATGCTTGCCAAAAAGTATCAGAATTTATGTGTAGTGGGTGACGCTGATCAGAGCATTTATGGTTGGCGTGGTGCTAACATGAATAATATCTTGGATTTTGAAAATGACTATAAAAATGCACACGTTGTGAAACTGGAACAGAATTATCGTTCAACTAAGAATATTTTAAGTGCCGCAAACGACGTTATTCAAAACAATGCCGAGAGAAAAGATAAGAATTTGTGGACGGAAAATGATACTGGCGAAAAGGTAACGTACTATCGTGCTCAAAGTGAGGCTAGTGAGGCCCATTACGTGGTGTCTAAGATTAAAGATGAGGTCAGTAAACATCATTATTCTTATAATGATTTTGCGGTCTTGTACCGGACGAATGCCCAGTCGCGTGTAATCGAAGAGACCTTCTTAAAATCAAATATTCCGTACACGATGGTTGGTGGGCATAAATTCTACGACCGTAAGGAAATCCGGGACATTCTTTCGTATTTAACCCTCATTGCTAATCCTAGTGATTCATTAAGTTTTGAACGGGTTGTTAACGTTCCTAAGCGCGGAATTGGTAGTTCAAGTGTGGAAAAGTTGAGAATGTTTGCAGCAGATAATGGATGGAATCTACTAGAAGCAGCTCAAAATGTTGACTTGGCCAATAATATCTCCAGTCGTGCTCGAAATGCCATTGCTAATTTTGCTAATGTCATATCAAACGTTCAAAAAAAGCAAAAGGATATGACCGTTACGGAAATTACCGAAGCCCTTTTGGATCAATCTGGATATATGGCTGATCTAAAGAAAACCAATTCACTGGAGTCACAGACACGGATTGAGAATATTGAAGAATTTCTTTCTGTCACAAAAGATTCTGATTTAAAGTATGATGAACAGACTGGTAGTAGTGATAGTCGTTTGACAGATTTTTTGGCGGATCTGGCCCTTGTATCGGCTCAAGACGATGTTGATGAATCGGCTAAACAGGTGACTTTAATGACTTTGCATGCTGCTAAGGGACTTGAATTTCCAGTCGTCTTTATGGTTGGGATGGAAGAAGGAATTTTTCCTCTTAGTCGAGCTACTGAAAAGGAAAGTGAGTTAGAAGAAGAACGACGGTTAGCCTATGTAGGAATTACGCGGGCTCAGACCAAACTCTATATGACAAATGCATATTCACGAATGTTATATGGTAGAATGCAAAATAATCCCGAGTCACGATTTATGGATGAAATTAATTCGGATGTATTGGATAATGAGAGTTCAATTCCAACGGGACCTAAGACTCCATTTGACACCAGTAGTGAGTATAATAAACGAACCAATCGAGCCTTTAGTAAACCATATCATCGCCCTAACAAACGAGCCGAAAAACCCCAAGGAACTGGTGCTGACAAGAAGTCATGGAATATTGGTGATAAAGTCAAACACAAGGCGTGGGGAACTGGAACTGTTGTTAAAATTAATGGAACCGGTGAAGATATGGAACTTGACATTGCCTTTCCAGAAAAAGGAATTAAACGTCTATTAGCTGCATTTGCACCCATAACAAAAATTCAATCGATTAAGTAAGGGAGTGGTAAGATTGTTTAAGATTCCAATGGATCAGGTTAATGAAAGTGAAGCAAAAAAAGAGGCCTCAGAACTAAGACCAAAGTTAATTAAGTGGGGAAAACAGTACTATGAACAGGATCAGCCAACCGTAGAAGATGCGGAATATGATCGAAACTATGCTCGCTTGCAGGATCTGGAAGCCAAGTTTCCAGCAATTATCACTCCTGATTCACCGACTCAGCACGTTGGTGGGGCAACTTCGAATGAATTTACAAAGGTCAATCACGAGATTCCAATGCTTTCACTAGGTGACGTATTTTCACCCCAAGAGCTTAAGGATTTTGTGGTTCGACTCAAGCACAACTATCCTCAAGATACTGAGTATAATTGTGAGTTGAAGATCGATGGACTAGCTATTTCACTTCGTTATGAGCATGGGGTGTTCGTGCAGGGATCGACTAGGGGAAATGGACAAATTGGTGAGGATATCACTGAAAATTTAAAAACCATCCCATCAATCCCTAAAAAATTAAGTCGACCCATTGATATTGAAGTACGTGGCGAATGTTATATGGGAAAAGAAGCCTTTTTAAAGTTAAATGAACGACGACAAGATGACGGAAAACCAACGTTTGCTAATCCGAGAAATGCTGCTGCCGGGAGTCTTCGACAATTGGATCCAAAAGTTACTAAGGATCGCCACTTAAGTACTTTTATGTATAATGTTGCTAATTATGACGATTTAAAGGCTACCACTCAAAGTGGACTTTTAGAGGAACTAAAAGAATTAGGCTTTACCATCAATGAGCATTATCAAGTGGCTGACAATATGGATCAGATTGATGCTTACATTAAAAAGTATTCAGCAGCAAGAGATAATCTCACCTTTGGTATCGATGGCATTGTGATTAAGACCAATTCGCTTCCTTTACAAATGGAAATTGGGCATACGGTTAAAGTCCCGAAGTGGGCGATCGCTTACAAGTTTCCGCCAGAAGAAGTTCATACTAAAATTAAAAAGATTGAGTGGACCGTTGGAAGAACGGGAGTGGTAACTCCTACCGCAATCATGGATCCAGTGCAATTGGCCGGTACTACCGTTTCAAGAGCGTCACTTCATAATCCTGATTATATTGAGAAAAAAGATATCCGTGTCGATGATACAGTGGTTTTGTATAAAGCTGGCGACATTATTCCGGAGGTTGAAAGGTATCTTCCTGATTTAAGGCCAAAAGATTCTAAGCCATATGTTATCCCAGATCGATGTCCTTCATGTGGTGCTAAATTAGTCCACTTAGATGGTGAGGTTGCCTTACGTTGTATTAATCCGAAGTGTCCAGCACAGCTGGTGGAACAAATTAATCATTTTGCTTCTAGAAATGCAATGGATATTGATGGTTTGGGTCCTAAGATTGTGAAGCAGTTGTTTGATAAAAAAATGGTCTCGGAGGTGGCCAGCTTGTATCACCTTAGTTATGATGAACTACTCACTCTTGATAAGTTTGGTGACAAGTCTGCTAACAATTTACTTTCTGCCATTGATAGTAGTCGGAGCAATTCACTTGAAAGATTGCTTTTTGGCTTAGGCATCAGACACGTCGGTGCTAAAGCAGCGCGATTAATTGCTGCCCACTTTAAAACCATGGATGCTCTCATGAAATCAAGTGTCGAAGAAATCGCCTCAATTGACACCATTGGTCAAGTTATTGCTGATAGTGTTCATACTTATTTTGAAAACGCTGATAGTAGAGAATTAATTGGCGAACTCGTTGATGTTGGTGTTAATATGGACTATGTAAATAATGAAGAGATAGTACAACCAGATAACTTTTTCAATGGTAAACGAGTTGTATTGACCGGAAAGTTGGTTGATTTAACTAGGGGTCAAGCCAGTGAATGGCTTGAAAACCATGGAGCGGATGTCACAAGTAGTGTTTCTAAAAATACCGACCTAGTAATTGCGGGAGAGGATGCAGGTAGTAAGCTAACCAAAGCTCAATCTCTTTCGGTTCCGGTTTGGGATGAAGATCATTTTAAAAATGAAATGCAAAAAGAATGATAAGAAGTCGGAGGAATTTAAGTTGAGACGCTTAAAAGTAATTTTAATGGTGGCGGCTAGCGCATTAATGTTAGTAGCTTGTGGGAGTACTAACAAGAGTACCACTAATACAAATAATAAGAATACACAATTAACCGGGGAAACTGGTGGTAAGAATTATCAGAGTGTTATTAAGGATGGACATTATCAAACCAGTAAATCGCGTGGAGTTGACATTCAACAAAATGATAATCAGTTTAACTTGAAAGGATTTCAGAACGGTTTGCTTGGAATTTCCAAGCAGAATTTTTCGACTGATAAGTATGTTTTTCAGGAGGGACAATACATCTCTACTGACACTGCCGAGAAGTGGCTTGATCGTAAGTCAAAGCAAAACCCGGAGGGACTAAATCCATCGCAACAAAAGGGAAAAGTAACCCCAATGTACTTGCAACAAATGGATGAACAAGACTTCTTAGTTCCAAATGGTAATAAAATGACCATGAAGGGTATGACCATTGGCCTTGGGATCAATTCAGTGTACTACTACACTAAACAGAAGTATGGGAGCCAGTATCAACAGAAGATCCCCGATGATGTGGTTGAGAAACAAGGTAAGGAGATGGCTAACACGATCCTTAAACGATTGAGACAGAATAAAGAATTAAAGAATATTCCAATCGTGATTGCATTGTACAAGCAAGCTCCAAACGATAGTTTGACTGGTGGTAATTTCTTTGCCTCATCGGTTAACAATCCGGGCACGACGTCTGTAAACTCATGGAAACCAATTAATGAAAAATCATATGTGTTCCCGATTGCCAATGGTTCTAAGGGACCTAATACGAATGATTTATCTGCGTTTAATCAATTTAAGTCACAGGTTCAAAATTTCTTCCCTAACTTGAGTGGGATTACTGCACAGGCTCAATACAAGGGTAAGCAACTTCAAGGAATGCACATTAACATTACAACTCAATTTTATAGTCAAACTGAAATCATCAGTTTTACTCAATACCTACAGAATGCTGCTCAAAAATATCTTCCTGGCAGTGTACCAATTGATATTACCGTAAAATCAACTGATGGAATTCAAAGTTATTTGAACCGAAATGCGGGAGGAAAGTCCTTCAGTTCGCATGTGTTTAATAGCTATTAAGATTTAGTGATTTAGTAAAAGAGGGGATAAAATGGCTGATAAGATTACGGAAGAACAAACCCAACATATTGCTGGGTTAGCTAAGCTTGAATTAAAAAAAGATGAATTACCTGAATTCACCCAACAATTAAATGATTTGTTGAAAATGTTGGATACACTTGAAAAAGTTGATACATCGGGTGTTGAGCCCACTTATACGGTAACGGATCGAATTGACGTTACTAGAAAAGACGTGGCAGAAGATTGGCACGAACAAGATGCTTTGTTAAAGAATGCTCCTGATATTCAAGATGACTTAATTAAAGTTCCAGTAATTATTGACGAAAGTGAGGATGAATAATAATGAACTATTTAGATAAGGATTTGCGTTCACTTCACCAGATGTTGGTAAATAAGGAAATTTCGGCCGTTGACTTAGTAAAAGAGACCATGGACAACATCAAAACTACTGACCAAAACATTGATGCTTTTAATAATCTAAATGATAAAGCGCTTGAAAATGCTAAAGCCATTGATGAACGTGGGATTGATCCTAATAATATTTTAGATGGGATTCCGTTGGCTTTGAAAGATAATATCATTACTAAAGAATTACCAACTACTGCATCTTCAAAAATGCTAGAAAATTTCACTTCAATTTATGATGCAACGGTGGCCAAGAAACTTTCTAATGCTGGTACCATTAACGTTGGTAAAACCAACATGGATGAATTTGCAATGGGAAGTTCAACTGAAAATTCAGCCCTTAAAACCACTCACAATCCGTGGGATTATAGCAAAGTTCCTGGCGGTTCGTCCGGTGGTTCGGCTGCCGCAGTTGCTTCCGGTGAAGTTCCAGTTGCACTTGGATCAGATACCGGAGGTTCAATTAGACAACCAGCTTCATTCACGGGAATTGTTGGAATGAAGCCAACCTATGGTCGAGTATCACGTTTTGGACTTATTGCGATGGCTTCAAGTTTTGATCAAATTGGACCTCTTACTAGAAGTGTCTTTGACAATGCTCTGGTTTTAAACGCAATTTCAGGTCATGACGAACACGATTCAACTAGTTCAAAACGGGAAGTTCCTGATTTCACCGAACACATTAAAGATGGGGTCGAGGGGATGAGAATTGGCATTCCCAAGGAATACGTTAATAAGTTATCTCCTGATGTTTCAAAAGCAATCAAAAATGCCGCAGAAACGTTTAAAAAATTAGGTGCAAAGGTTGACTGGGTTTCGATGCCTAATTCTAAATATGGTGTTATTGCTTATAATGCGCTTCAAACCGCTGAAGCATCTTCTAACCTAGAAAGATTCGATGGAATTCGTTATGGATATCGAGCATCAGATGCTCAAACACTTGATGAATTGTACGTTAAATCACGATCAGAAGGGTTTGGGGATGAGGTTAAGCGACGGATTATGCTAGGTACCTTATCGCTTTCTTACGATAATGTTGATAAATATTACAAACAGGCTGCTAAAATTCGGACTTTAATCATCAATGATTTTAAAAAGGTTTTTGCTGACCATGATTTAATTTTGAGTCCAACATCTCGAGTTACTGCCTTTACAATTGGAGTAGAAGATCAAGATCCCATTGAAATGTATATGAATGATATTTTGACGATTCCAGCCAATATGGCTGGAGTTCCTGCTATGTCACAAATTGCTGGATCCAGTAACGGTTTGCCAATCGGAATGCAATTAATGGGGAAACCGTTTGATGAGAGTACCATTTATAAAGCAGGATACGCTTTTGAACAGAATACTGATTTTCACAAGCAAACACCAAAGATGGGAGGTAAATAGTCATGAATTTTGAAACGACCATTGGTCTAGAAGTCCACGTTGAGCTTAAAACTAATTCAAAAATTTACAGTCCATCTGCTGCACAGTTTGGGGACAAGCCCAATAGTAATACTAACGTGATTGACTGGGGTTATCCTGGAACGCTCCCAGTCGTTAACAAGCAGGTCGTTGCGGATGGTATCACCGCGGCTCTAGCTTTACATGCTCATATTGAAAAGCACCCTCATTTTGATCGTAAAAATTATTTCTACCCGGATAATCCGAAGGGGTATCAGATTACTCAAAACGAGAGACCCACTGCTAGAAACGGATGGATTGAAGTCGAGACCGAAAATGGTAAGAAAAAAATTGGAATCGAAGAGATGCATATTGAAGAAGACGCTGGTAAGAATACCCATGAACAAAAATATTCTTACGTTGACTTAAACCGTCAGGGGACTCCGCTTATTGAAATTGTCTCTAAGCCTGAGATGACAACTCCGCAACAGGCATATGATTATCTGGAAGGATTAAGACAACGGATTCAATTTACCGGAATTTCTGATGTCAAGATGGAAGAAGGGTCAATGCGGGTTGATGTTAATATCTCAGTTCGACCCATTGGTAGCAAAGAATTAGGTCAAAAGATTGAATTAAAGAACTTAAATTCATTTAATCATGTCAGAAAATCACTTGAGTACGAAGAACAACGTCAACAACAGGTGTTGATGTCCGGCGGTCAGATTAATTCTGAGAGTCGTCGTTTTGATGAATCTACTGGTAAAACTGAGTTAATGCGTGTCAAAGAGGGAAAAGATGATTATCGTTACTTCCCAGAACCAGATCTTCCAACTTTGAGTATTTCTGATGAATGGATTAATGAATTAAAAGAATCCATGCCTGAGATGCCTATCAAACGTCGTAATCGTTACGTTAATGAATTAGGGATCACTGATTATGATGCAATGGTTATCACTCAGACCAAAGAAATGTCTGATTTTTATGATAAAATGGTTAAATTAGGTGCTGATCCTAAATTAGCCGCTAACTACCTTCAAGATAACGTCAATGCGTACTTGAACGATAATCAAGCTAACTTGGAAGACACCAAAATCACGCCTGAAGCGATGGCTACCATGATTAAAATGATTATGGACGATACCATCTCAAGTAAAATGGCTAAAAAAGTATTTAAGGCAGTTACTAAGGGGCAAGATCCAAAGAAATTCGTTGAAGAAAAAGGACTGGTCCAATTATCTGATCCTAAAAAACTGCAACCAATTATTGATGGGGTCTTAAAAGATAATCAACAGTCAGTTGATGATTATCATAATGGTAAAGATCGAGCTGTTGGGTATTTGGTTGGACAAATTATGAAACAAACTCATGGACAAGCTAATCCGCAAGTTGTAAACAAATTATTGAAAGGTTCTTTAGATAAATAGGGTGATGTAAGAATGGTCAAAAAAGCACGAGTAATTTACAATCCAACGTCTGGACGTGAAATGTTAAAACCGCAGTTGGTTAATATTTTGGATGTTTTGGAGAATGATGGATATGAAGCCAGTGCTTTTGCGACCACTCCCAAACCACATTCAGCACGTGATGAAGCCGCCCGTGCATCTGAAGAGGGATTTGATCTCATCATTGCGGCAGGTGGAGATGGGACCATCAATGAAGTAATTAATGGCATTGCTCCACGTGATTATCGACCACAATTAGGAATCATTCCCGCTGGAACTACCAATGATTTTGCGCGTGCATTGCACATTCCTCGAGATGATTACGTTGAAGCTGCTAAAGTGATCACTAAGGGCAATGTTTCAAAGATGGACGTTGGTAAGGCATACAATGATGAAGTGACTAATTATTTCATTAATATTGCGGCTGGTGGGTTTATGACAGAATTAACTTACAATGTTCCTTCTGATTTAAAGACTATTTTTGGGTATCTTGCATACCTGGTAAAAGGAGCAGAAATGTTGCCAAATGTGAAGCCAGTTCCGATGTTATTAAAGTATGATGGTGGAGAATATCGTGGGAAGGCTTCAATGTTTTTTTTAGCCATGACTAATTCAGTGGGTGGTTTTGAACAAATTGTTCCAAACGCAACCATGGATGATGGTAAATTTACCATGATTATTGTTAAAACCGGTAATTTAGTTGAAATGTTGCAATTAATTGCTAAAGCGTTTAATGGCGGTCGGCACATTGATGATCCTAGGATTATATACAAAAAGACCAATACATTTGAGGCTTTTCCTGGGGATGATAGTCGCTTACAGATTAATCTTGATGGCGAATACGGTGGTGATGCTCCGATGAAGTTTGTCGATCTAAAGCAGCGAATTAGTATTTATTCCAACCTTAAGACTGATGATATCAGTGAGTCGGCTAGTGTCGCTCCTCAGGTCAAAAATGTTGAAAAGAAGTTTGTCAGAAAAGTCGATGAACTTCCATCTGATAGTAAAAAATAAGTTTTGCCGTGTAACGGCAAAACTTTTTAGTAAGGAGAACAAATGAGCGCTAAAAAAGAAGCTCCAGTACAGAAAAACCAAGACCTCACGGTAAACGTGATTGATTTGACTTACCAGGGAATGGGGGTTGGTAAGGTTTCCGATTTTCCGATTTTCATTGAGGATGCTCTTCCAGGTGAGAAAGTCCAGATCAGGGTGATTAAAGTTAAAAAGAACTTCGCCTTTGGAAAATTAGAAAAGATTATCGAACCAAGTCCCAATCGAGTTCAAGCAATTGATCGACGGTATACGCAGTCTGGGATTGCTCCATTACAACACCTTGCATATCCAAAACAATTAGAGTTTAAACAACATCAGATTGAGGAATTGTTTAAGAAGGCTCATTTAAACGTTGCTGTTGCTCAAACAATTGGAATGGATAATCCATCAAAATACCGAAATAAGGCTCAGATTCCGGTTAGGAAGATGAATGGTCAATTGGAAACGGGTTTTTATCGGCGCCACAGTCATGATTTAATTCCAATTGAAGATTTTTACATTCAAGATCCTCACATCGATGAAGCCATTATTAAAGTTAGGGATGTTTTACGAGATTATCATGTTAGTGCTTACAATGAGGGAACTCACAAGGGTTGTATCAGGAATATTATGGTCCGTTATGGAAAAGCAACCGGCGAGATGATGGTAGTTTTGGTTACCAATGGTAAAAACTTGCCACATAAAGATGAAATTATTAAATCCATTAATGATCAGTTGCCTGATTTAGATAGTTTAATTCAAAATGTTAATGATTCTCACGGGAATCGACTGATGGGGGACACGAACATCCTGTTATCAGGTAAAGCTTACATCAAGGATGAACTCTTAAACACCAAGTTTTTGATTTCACCAATGTCGTTTTACCAGGTTAATCCGGTTCAGACTGAAAAACTTTATTCTTTGGCCATCGATAAGGCGCAATTATCGAAAAATGATGTGGTGGTTGATGCGTATTGCGGGATTGGGACAATTTCACTGGCAATGGCACCAAAAGTTAAGCATGTGTACGGAGTTGATGTAGTTGCTGAGGCAATTGAAGATGCCCGAAAGAACGCTAAATTAAATCATATTGATAATGTTAGCTTTGTGGTTGCAAAGGCTGAGGACCAGATGAAGAAGTGGGTAGAGCAGGACATTCGACCAGATGTCGTGGTAGTTGATCCGCCAAGAAAGGGCCTTGATCCAACCTTTATTGCTAGTGTCTTAGAGATGAAGCCAGAACGATTAGTATATGTTTCATGTAATCCTGCTACTCTTGTACGGGATTGTCAGGCTTTAATTGATGGTGGCTATGAAATTAAACAACCCGTTCAACCAGTGGATCAATTTCCGCAAACACCGCATGTTGAAAGTGTAACGGTGTTGGAAAAGAGTAAATAAAAAGAATCTAGCTAGCTAGATTCTTTTTATTTTTCAGTTGAAGTTTTGTTTTTCATCATTTTATGCCAGTAATAAACTGGAATTCCTATTAAAGTGGCTATGATACCAATGATAGCCAAAACGGTTTGGGTCAGGATCGTTGAAACTAAGATAAAGATCCCCCCGACTAGTGCGAGAATTGGGACAATTGGATACCAAGGTACTTTGTATGGGCGAACCAACTCCGGTTCACGCTTTCTTAAGATGAATAAAGCAACGAACAAAAGGCAATTAAATATCCACATCACGAAAACTAACATATCAGTTAGCATATCAAAACTACCCATGAAAATCATAACGACAGCGATCATAAACATAAATAATCCCGAAATATAGGGGGTAGCAGTGTGTTTAGAAAGTTTTGCAAAGTATTTACTAAATGGTAATTGATCGTCTTTACCCATTGCATACGGAACTCTGATCCCGGTTAAGATGTAACCATTCATAGCGCCATAAACGGAAATTAAGATGCCAATGGTCACTAGTTTTCCGCCAATGCCACCAAATAGTTTCATGGCAACTTCATAGGCGGTGTTTTGATTTCCTGCAATTTGGTCAAGTGGCATATTTTTTAAGAAAACCCAGTTTACCAAAACGTAGATGATCATAATAAAAGTTAAACCCAAAATAATGGCCTTAGGCAGGTCCTTTTGGGGATTTTTCATTTCGCCGGCGATGCTTCCGATGTTGATCCATCCATCATAGGCAAACATTGTGGCCAGTAATCCGCCACCAAAAGCAGTTAATAGTTTAGTGGAGCCATGGTTCTGGATTGGAGGCCAAAAAGATACATCAACGTGACCCGGGAGTAATATTCCAGCAATTACAATGATAAAGATAGGAATTAATTTGACAATTAGTGTCAAAGATTGGACTCTTCCGGCCACTTTTGATCCTAAAAGGTTAATTAACGTAACACTTAATGCACAAATAATTGCAATGGTAATTGAGAGTGATGTTGATAAGTGAAACAAATTAATTAGTTGAGTGGAGAAAACAATTGAGAGAGCCGCTAAGTTGGCCGGAAAATACACAAGGATTTCGGCCCATCCCAGTAGGAATCCAGTTAGCGGTCCATAAGTATACTTTAAGTATTGAATGGTTCCTCCAGTTTTAGGAATGGCCGCAGCCAATTCTGAAACCGTTAGTCCACCACAAATTGTTAAAAGGCCACCAATGATCCATGCTAGGATGGTGAGAGTGACAGAATGAGTATTAGATACGACACTGGCAGTTTTGAAAAAGACTCCAGCACCGATCACGGTTCCCATGACAGTTGACAGGGCAGCACCGATTCCAATGTTTTTCTTTAAGTTGCTTTGAGGCATTTGATCCACTCCTTTTTGCGTAATGGTTAATTATAGCATGGGGCCAAATCGAAGTCAGTACATAAAATAAAAAAGCATCCAATTGGATGCTTTTTAGTGATATTGATTTAGTCTTCGTCTTTTGGACCGGTTTTCCAATCATTTTCATGTTCACGTTGGTAATTAGCAATGTTCTTGTATTCTGGTTGAAGATGACGACTTAGACGAATGTAAATTGGGATCAATTCACGATAAGCTTGGTAATTCTTTGGATTTGGTTTATGAGTATTGGTAACCCCAACAAACTTGCTGACGTCGTAAAGGCTGTCAATCATGCCTAAACTGTACATTCCAAGGGTAGCAGCTCCAAGAGCCGTACCTTCGAAGCTTTCTGGAATGTTGACGTCTTGTTCAAAGATGTCGGCTAACATTTGGCGCCAAAGTTCTGAACGAGCAAAACCACCAGTTGCTTGAATACTCTTTGGTTCGCCAACAACTTCTTCAAGGGCTAACATAACGGTGTAGAGGTTATACACGATTCCTTCAAGAGCAGATCGAATCATGTGAGCACGAGTGTGTTTTCTGGTCAAACCGAAGTATGTTCCACGAGCGTCGGCATCCCAGATTGGAGCTCTTTCACCACCCAAGAACGGTAAGAAGATTAACCCTTCGGATCCTGCTGGAATCTTAGAAGCAATTTCAGTTAGAAGATCGTAAGCATCAATATTCATCTGTTCGGCAGTGACTTTTTCTGGCAAGCAAAGTTGATCACGAACCCAACGGAAGACAATTCCACCGTTATTAACGGGTCCACCGACAACCCACATATTCTTAGCTAGGTAGTAACAGAATACACGACCCTTAGGATCAATCGTTGGCTTGTCGTTAACGACACGAACGGCACCAGAAGTTCCAATTGTGACAGCTACTACACCTGGTTTAATGGCGTCTACCCCTAAGTTAGCCAGAGGACCGTCAGAAGCACCAATGATAAATGGTGTATCTTTATCAATTCCAATTTTATTGGCGTATTCTTCGTTTAAGCCCTTTAATTGATAAGTGGTGTCTACTAATTCAGGCAGTTGATCACGCTTGATGCCAGCAACTTTTAATGCTTCATCGTCCCAGTCCATGTCAAAAATATTGAATAGGCCAGTTGCATTAGCGATCGAATAGTCTTCTTTTAGAACCCCAAATAATTTATAGTTGATGTATTCTTTAACACCAACAAAATAACGGGCTTTTTTAAACAATTCAGGCTTTTCATTTCTGAGCCACATGGCCTTTACAAGTGGTGTCATTGGATGAGTTGGAACACCAGTCTTTTTGTAAAGTTCCATTCCAATGCCGTTTTCTTTTAATTTATCTGCGTATTCAACGGCACGATTATCTGCCCAAGTGATTGCGCGGGTGAGTGGCTTGTGGTTCTCATCCAAGAGGATCAAACTGTGCATCGCACACGAATATGAAACTCCCTTGATGGTGTCTTTTTTAGGGTCTACTTTTTTAAGAACATTTTGTAGACCTTGAATCATCGCTGAGAAAATCTCCTCTGGATCTTCTTCTGCCATGTCGGCAGTGTCTTGATACAAAGTATATCCATCGTTTGAATAACCTTTAACTTCACCTTTGTCATCGTATAAAACGGTTTTGACACTTGTAGTTCCGATGTCGACCCCAATTACGTTTTCCATTATAATCTTTCCCTTCCATGCTAGTTGATGCACTCTATGACAGATTTCATGCCAACTTTATTAAGTGATCGAGTAAAAAAATTATACTACTTATAACGCTTTCATTATATTGAAATCAACGTTTGAATTCAAGCGAATATCAATAAATAGTGATAATATTGATTTATAATTATACTAATTATAAGAAATGATTGAGGAGGTCCAAATGACTGAGATTAACCGGTCCAACCTTCGAAAAAAAGCAAGAAAAGAAAAATTAACTAGGTGGGCATTAATTGGACTGGCTAGTGTACTGCTACTAGTTATCGTTATTTCCGTTTGGATGTACTTTGCCCATAAAAATCGTGATCGCGAATTGCTTTTGAAAAAGTATCCAGTTCAGGGTGTGACGGTAAATCAAGACGATGGGTACATCGATTTTACGGCACTTAAACAGAAAGGCCAAAAGTTCGTGTACATTCGTTCTACTCAAGGAGCAAGCTTTGCTGACGATAATTTTGACAATAATTACAATCGCAGTCAGGGATCTGGGTTAAAGATTGGGGTTTATCATACCTATGGATTTAAGAGTAGTATTGAGGACCAGGAGAGTAATTTTATAACTCAAGTCAAAGATAATACCGGGACGCTTCCAATCGTCATTCAAGTTCAATATTACTATCCGTATGATGAAAACAACGTGAATTTAAAGCAACAAAAGAAACGGATTAATGAATTCGTTCAGTTTTTGTACCAGAGATACGATCGACCTGTTATTATTAATACTAACGAGAAGATGTACCGAGAATTTAGATCAATTCCACACGCCGCTTTTTGGTTAAATAGTGAAAGCGATGCAAAGAAACCGCACGTGCGCTTTATCAACATGAATTCTTCCGATCATTTAAACATTGATGGGCAGAAGGGAAGCTTTGATTCCGTAGCTTTTAATGGGAACCAGAAGCAGTGGAATCAGTATCTAGGTCAGGTAAATATTGTGAATAATGAAGAAGTACAATGGGAGAATTATAATGATTAAATTAGGAATAATTGGAACTAACTGGATCACACAAAAGTTTGTTGATGCTGCTGTTAGTACTGGCAAGTATAAGTTGAACGCTGTTTATTCAAGAAAATTAGATACGGCGCGGAAATTTGCTCAGCCAAATGATTGTGACAACATTTTTGATGATTTACAGGTTTTCTTTGAATCTGACAAATTCGACACCGTTTATATTGCTTCACCAAATGCCATTCACTATCAACAAGTCATTGAAGCACTTAAGCATGACAAGAATGTCATTGTTGAAAAGCCTGCTTTTATTGGACCATATCAATTCCAGTCTGCCATCGACACGTTAAAGCAACATCCCAAAGCTCGCTTAATGGAAGCAGCACGGAACATTCACATGCCCGCTTTTAAAGCGGTTCAAGATCAAATTGATGATATTAAAATTGATGGGGCAGAATTTACTTTTAGCAAATATTCTTCTCGATACGATAAGGTTCTTAAGGGTGAAGTTCCGAATGTCTTTAACCTTAAATTTGGTGGCGGAGCCTTGGAAGACCTCGGAGTTTATCCTGTGTATGATGCCGTTGCTCTATTTGGATTACCAAGAACACAGATGTACTATCCTAAATTCATTGAAACCGGAGCTGATGGTGGTGGAGTCGCTGTTTTAAACTATGGTACTTTTGATGTTACTTTAAACTTTAGTAAGGTGATTACTTCGTATCAACAATCAGAGATCTACTGTGGAAAGCAAACGGTCTTAATTGATAATGCTGGTGAGTTTACGGCAGCTAAATTAATGAATGAGGGTAAAGAAAGTGAGATTTCTCCTCTTTATACCGACAATCCGATGATTCCAGAAGCAAATGATTTTGCTGAAGTCATAAATCATCCAGGGAATCCTGTTTACGAGAATCGATACGTTGGAGGACTGAATTTAATGCAGAAAGTTAATGCTTTAATGGGACGTCTTGCTGATAGTGCTGGAATTCATTATTTACAAATAGGAGAATAGTGTGCTCGAACAATTTGTTAAACGTTTTGAAAAATTAGGATATAAGGACCAGACGCCCATCCAAAAAGCTGTCTATGCACCAATGATTGAGGGTGAAAATGACATTGTCGCACTATCACCAACTGGTTCTGGCAAGACCGTGGCGTTTACAATGCCGATTTTGGCTAATTCGATGCCAGGGGTTGGCACACAGGTCATTGTGATCGAACCTACTCAAGAACTGGCGATGCAAGTGGCAGGTGTGATTAGAGATTGGGCGGTTCCTTTTAAAGTGAAAATTTTGCCATTGATTGGTGGAGCAAATGTTAAACGGCAACAGGAACAGTTAAAAAAACATCCAGAGATTGTTGTGGGAACTCCCGGAAGAATTCTTAGCTTGATTAATGAACGAAAATTAAAGGTTAATGACGTTGAAACAGTGGTCATTGACGAAGCTGATGATTTGCTCAACGATACTTCTTTAGATCAGGTTAAAAATATTATTGCTGCAGTTCCTAGAGATGCTCAGGCTGCCTACTTTTCTGCTACAGACACTGATGTTTTGTATCATCTAAAGGAAAAAATGGGTAAAAGTGCCGACATAATTGACGTTAGGGATGTTGATCAAACCAGGGGTAAGGTAACCCATGGCCTCTTTCAAATTTCGCGTGCCAAACGAAATGAGATGTTAAACCGGTTATCTAAAATTCAAGGATTTAAAGCATTAGTATTTTTTAATCAGACTGATACGCTTAATCGGGCTTTTAATTTCTTCAAACACGAGGGAAATGGCAAGGTACAAAAATTAGCCGCAGGTGAAAGTAAACAGAGCCGCAAAAAGGCGCTGGATGATTTTCGTTTGGGAAGAATTAAATTATTATTAACGACTGACGTGGCTGCAAGGGGACTTGACATTGCAAAATTACCAGCTGTGATTAATTATGATTTGCCAAATGAATCGAATACCTACATTCATCGTGTTGGTCGAACGGGCCGAATGGGTGAGCCAGGGTTAGTAATTAATTTTGGAGATGACCATGATCTTCGCGATTTAAAGCACGTTTTAGATAATAGTGAATATGAATTAAAACCAATTTATTATTTCAATGGGGAGATCGTTGATCACATTGATGATTCACAGTTAGAACATCAAAAAGAAATCAAACAACAGGCACTGACTAAAAAAAGACAGGTGCACGAAGCTATCCAGGCTAAACCAAAAAAGAATAAACACCGAAAACGAAAACAAAAAGATAAGGGTAAACCAAGTAGTCATAAAAATCACCATTAGTTTGGTTCTTTACTAAATTTTTTATTCGTGAGAGAATAGAAAATGTTTTTGGCCCCATAGCACAACTGGATAGGGCAACCGCCTCCTAAGCGGTCGATCTCAGTTCGAGTCTGAGTGGGGTCATCTATAAGCGTTAAAACACTTCATTTAAATGAGGTGTTTTTTATTTGGGCAAATGTTGGTGATGACAATTAATTAATTGATTTTTGGGCTTATGGGCGATTATAATAGGTTCTACACGGATTTATATTTTAGGAGGAAATTATATTGAATATCTTAATTGCTTTACTCCCAGCGTTAGGTTGGGGTCTTCTTCCTATTGCAACTGGGTTAATCGGTGGTAAACCAGTTAATCAGTTGATGGGAACTACATATGGAGCGTTAATTATTGCCATCCTTGTGTTTATTTTTAAACAGCCAGTGATCACCATGCAGGACTTTTGGTGGTGTTTACTTTCAGGGATGGCTTGGGCAGTTGGTCAAATGACTCAGTACATGGCCTTTACTCAAATTGGTGTATCACGAACGATGCCAATTTCAACTGGTTTGCAGTTAGTTGGTACTTCAGTTACCGGAGTAATCTTCTTTGGTGAATGGGCTGGCTTAATTCCCAAGCTAGCTGGTTTTGGATCAATTATTTTGATTATCATTGGGGTCTTACTAACAACTTTGAAAGACAATGGCAGTAATGAACCCAAGACGGCTGAAGAGAATGCCGCTCAGCATACTCGGAATGGTTTAATTCTGTTAGTAATTGGCATGTTTGGATATATCGGTTACTCTGATTTTCCAAGGATTGCTAATACCAATGGTTGGTCAGCCTTTCTGCCCCAGACGATCGGGATGGTCATCATGGGAACGATCTTTGTTATTATTAGTGCTTACAAAACCAAGGTTAATCCGTTTAAACAAGCTGTTTCATATAAAAACATTATTACCGGATTTTTGTTCGGATTTGGTGCCTTCTTCTATCTAATCTCGACTGAATTAAACGGAGTGGCCACTGGATTTACGATTTCACAGATGTGTGTTGTCATTTCAACCTTTGGTGGAATTATAATTCTTCACGAACACAAGACAAAGAAAGAACTAGTATTTGTCACACTTGGAATGATTTGTGTCATTCTTGGTGGTGTCATTACAAGTTTTATTTAAAATTTTATCTTTTCAAAAAAGGACACATTTAGTGTCCTTTTTTTGTGAAGTTGAATATCGGTTTGATTTAAAAGGTAGTATATTGAACTTGAAGAGAATGGTTAGAAATTATTTTAATTCGGGGGATTAAGTTTGAATATTATAATTGCATTATTACCAGCGATTGCTTGGGGTATTTTACCAATTTCAATCGGTTTGCTAGGTGGAAAGCCAATTAATCAACTAATGGGTTCTACATATGGAGCCATTTTAATTGCTGTTATTGTCTATTTCATTAAGCAACCAGTGATTTCAAAAGAAGTTTTTTGGCTTTGTCTTCTGTCTGGGATGGCATGGGCAATTGGACAATATACTCAGTACACGGCATTTTCACTGATGGGAGTTTCGCTATCCATGCCAGTGTCAACTGGTCTTCAGTTGATTGGCAATTCATTAACTGGAGTAATTGTTTTTGGTGAATGGGCGGGTTTGATTCCAAAGTTAGCTGGATTCGGATCGATTATTTTAATCATTTTGGGTGTTTTACTAACTACCAAAAAAGACAGAACGTTAGCACCAAAAACTGAGGAAGAAAAGCAACAGGTTAATATTAGAAAGGGTGTTTTAGTTTTAATCATCGGAACTTTTGGGTATGTTGGCTATTCGGCATTCCCAAAAGTTGCTAATACTAATGGATGGGCAGCGTTTCTCCCTCAAACCATTGGAATGGTCGTGATGGGAACTATCTTTGCCTGCTTTATAATATTTAAAACCAAGGTTAATCCATTTAAAGAAGTGGCTACCTATAAAAATATTATCAGTGGTTTCTTGTTTGGATTTGGTGCTTTAACCTATTTGATTTCAACCGAATTAAATGGAGTAGCAACTGGATTTACAATTTCGCAAATGTGTGTTGTCATATCAACCTTTGGTGGAATCATCTTTTTACACGAACACAAAACTAAAAGAGAACTTTTATATATTACCATTGGAATGATTTTCGTCATTATTGGCGGGGTCATTACTAGTTTTATTAAGTAAAAGAAGAGGTGGCCAATGCTATTTTGAAGCTTAATTTTAAAAGATGGTGTTGAAAACTGGCATGAAACCGTATACAATTAATTTATAGCGTTGTTTTAATTTAATAATTGGAAAGAGGAAAAGAAATGTCATACATGCCCTTCATAGTGTTGATTTTAGGAATCGCACTTCTCCTTTTCATGATCATCAAACTTAAGCTAAATACTTTTGTTTCCTTGATCATCACAGCTATTTTAGTTGCGCTTGGATTAGGAATGAACCCAGCATCAATTGCCGATGCCATTAAGACTGGTATTGGTAGTACATTAGGTGAATTGGCCATCGTCTTCGGATTCGGTGCCATGATCGGTCGTTTGGTTTCTGATTCTGGTGGTTCGTATCGAATCGCCAAGACGCTGATCGACAAATTTGGAAAGAAGCGATTACAGATTGCAATCGTAATTGCTTCGTTCATTATCGGAATGTCATTGTTCTTCGAAGTTGGATTGGTATTACTTACTCCAATCGTCTTCGCGGTTGCCCTTGAAGCCGATGTACCATTTGTTTATCTAGGAATTCCAATGGCGGCTGCATTGTCAGCAACCCAGGGATTCTTACCACCACAACCTGCTCCAACTGCTGTTGCCACAGCCTTGGGCGCTAATATTGGTGAGGTATTGCTCTTTGGTATCATTGTTGCAATTCCAGCTGTTTTAATTGCGGGTCCTGTCTTTACGAAGTTTGCTGAGAAGTTTGTTCCGAGCGCGTTCGTAGTCAAGAAGAGCCTGCCAGCTTTTGGTGAAGTTAAAGAATACAAGTTAGATGAAACTCCTAGTTTTGGTCTTTCGGTTTTAACTTCATTATTACCAGCTATTTTCATGGCGGTTAATACCATTTACCAGTTAGTTTTTCATGGTGGGAAAGCAGTTGCTAAGCCATCAGGATTTGATGCTATTATCTCGATGTTAGGTAACCCAATGATTGCCATGGTAATCGCTTTAGTATTTGCCATCTGGTCAATGGGCTTCCATCGTGGTAAGAAAATGAGTGACGTTTCTAAGAGTATTGAAGCCTCCGTTAAATCAATTGCCATGCTTCTATTGGTTATTGGTGGTGGTGGTGCTTTCAAGCAAGTCTTGATTGATGGTGGTGTTGGTGATGCCGTTAAGAACATCATGATGCACTCATCATTATCTCCAATCATCCTTGGATGGTTAGTTGCCGTTATTCTTCGTGTATCGCTAGGTTCAGCTACGGTGGCTGGAATGACTGCTGCCGGGCTTGTTATGCCACTGATGTCTTCATTGAACGTTAACCCAGTAATGATGGCATTAGCCATTGGTGCTGGATCACTTGCCGCATCACACGTTAACGATGCCGGATTCTGGATGTTCAAAGAATACTTTGACTTAACTATGAAACAAACTTTCTCAATTTGGACGGTGTTAGAAACTGTGATTTCAGTTGTGGGGCTAATAATGGTCTTGATTCTGAATGGAATTCTGGGAATGTTCTAAGTTAGTTAATAAATTCAAAAAGACTTCACTTTATGATGTGAAGTCTTTTTTGTATAAAAAAGCCACCTATAATTTTATAGGTGGCTACCGGTTAAACTATGCTTCGTCCTTAATGATGTACTGAGGACGGTGTTTCGTTTCTAAATAAATTTTTCCAATGTATTTTCCTAGAATGCCCACACAGAAGAGTTGGATTCCACCGATTAGGAGAATAATTGATACTAAAGAAGGCCAACCAGATACGGCTCCTCCAAAGAATAATGCCCTGATAACGACAAAAGCAATCCCAACGAGTGAGAGTAAAAATGAGATTATCCCAACGTAAGTGGCAAAGGTTAGTGGGGCATCAGAGAAATCAATAATTCCTTCCATCGAGTATTCTACCAATTGTGAGAAAGACCAATGAGTTTCTCCAGCAGCCCGAGGGACACCCTGATACTCTAAATATTTGGTGTTAAAACCAACCCAAGCAAAGATTCCTTTTGAGAATCGATTGTATTCTGTTAGTTCATTTACTGCATCGACGTAACGTCGAGACATTAAACGATAATCTCGAACGTTAGGTTTAATTTTAACGTCTGACATTTTATCGATGACTTTATAAAACATCGAAGAACAGAAAGCTCGAACTGGATTCTGCTTTCTGCTTGTTTGGACACACCCAACGCAATCATAGTCCTGGGTCTGAATAATTTTGAGCATTTTAGGAAGGAGTTCCGGCGGATCTTGGAGATCAACGTCCATTAATGCAATGTAATTGCCTTTGGCATTTCTTAGCCCAGCAGCCATTCCAGCTTCTTTCCCGAAGTTTCTTGAAAATGAGATGAAGTGAACGGTGTCAGGATGTTTTTCGTGAAGATTTTTAATGATCTTAAAGGTATTGTCACTTGATCCATCATTTATAAAAAGGTAATCAGGCTCATACTTTTCACCGTCTTTATTCATTTGTGCAAAAACCTTTTCCACAGTTTTGTAGAAAAGTTCAATTGATTCCTGTTCATTATAACAAGGAACAATCAGACTAATTTTTTCCAAAATTAATTACTCCTTAGTACTTGGCAATTAAACTTTTAAATTCAAAAATACATTACCAATTATTTACAGATTGTTTAATATCATTTTATCATTATTTAAAGTGGTTTGGCATCGGAATTGGGTAAATCTTTTGATATACTTAAGGTACTAGGCAAATGGGAGGGATTAAATGTGACCAGACCAATTAAAATTATGACTGTTTTTGGAACTCGACCGGAGGCCATTAAGATGGCTCCAATTATTTTAGAGATGAAGCGAAATCGAAACAAGTTTAAACCAATCACAGTGGTCACGGGTCAACATCGTGAAATGCTGCAGCAGGTTCTCGATATTTTCAAAATCACTCCCGATTATAATTTAAACATTATGAAGAATGATCAAACACTTGGAGATATTACTGTTTCTGTGATCACTAAGTTAGGTCCAATTATTTCTAAAACTAATCCAGATATTATTCTAGTTCATGGTGATACTACGAGTACGTTTGCCGCTTCAGTGGTTGCTTTTTATCATAAAAAAATGTTAGGTCACGTTGAAGCAGGACTGCGTACTCATAATAAATATTCCCCATATCCAGAGGAAATGAATCGTCAATTAACGGATGTTTTAGCTGACTTGTACTTTGCACCCACGGAGTTAAGTAAGCAAAATTTAATAAAAGAGAATCATCCGGGGTCAAACATCTTTGTTACAGGAAATACTGCCATTGATGCTCTTCATCAAACGGTGAGTGATGATTATCATCATTCGATCTTAGATAACATTGATGATGGACAGCGGATCATCTTACTTACAATGCATCGGCGCGAAAATCTAGGTGAACCAATGAAACGAACGTTTCAGGCAATTAAACAAGTTGTTGATTCACATCCTGATGTGGACGTGGTTTACCCGGTTCATCTTAATCCAGTGGTTCAAAAGATGGCCCAACAGATTTTTAAGGGCGATTCTCGTATCCATTTGATTGCACCTTTAGATGTGGTTGATTTTCATAATATGGCTGCTCGGAGTTATTTTATTATGTCTGACTCTGGTGGGGTTCAAGAAGAAGCTCCTTCACTTGGAAAGCCCGTTTTGGTTCTTAGAGAATCGACTGAACGCCCCGAAGGAGTTAAAGCGGGCACTTTGAGATTAGTTGGGACTGATCCTAAGGCCATTAAAGATGCGATGGAGGACTTACTTGATAATCCAGATGAATACCGAAAGATGGCTGATGCTCATAATCCTTATGGGGATGGAACGGCAGCTAAGCAAATTTTATCTGCAATTGAGGCAACTTTTAAAGGAGAGTCCTAGCTTGTGGAACTAAAAACAAATCAAAAAGTAATTTCATTTGTTAAGTTAGTTATGAAACATTTTAAGATGGGGAACGTTTCTGATTCTGCCATCGTCTTGGCGTATTATTCCCTCTTATCACTGTTTCCAATTTTAATTATGATTGGTAGCATCATTAAACTTTTACATGGAGATCCTAATGATATCTTAATGTATATCAGAACCGCGGTTCCGTCATCGATTTATACGATGCTTTTGCCCATGATTAAGTCAGCTTTTGATAATAATAATAGTGGTGGTAGCTTATCGATTGGGTTGTTGCTGGTAATTTGGTCAGCTAGTCAGGCGATGGCAGCATTTCAACGAACGGTTAACCGAACTTACGGAGTAGCTGACACTCAGAATGCCATCACGAATCGTTTAATTTCATTTGTGTGGATGCTTTTACTGGTACTCTTATTGATTGTTTTAATGATTTTGCAAGGGTTTGGTCAAGAAATTATCACGTACTTGAGACCAATTCTGCATCTTTCAACCATTGCAACGCAAGTGGTTGCATCCATTCGAATTCCATTTATTATTTCTGGGTCTTTCATAGTTGTGATGCTTTTGTACTATTTTGTGCCAAGTGTTAAGACCAAGATTCGTTATACAATTCTAGGATCAGCGATATCTGTGCTTGGTTTAATGATTTTGTCACAAGCTTTTTCGCTAATCATTGAGTACTTTTTTAGAAATATTACCGCTTATAAGACGTTAGGAACTTTTATAGTAGTGATGTTGTGGTTATATTTTATTGGACTCGTGCTGATGTTTGGGGCCGTTATTAATGCCAGTATACAAGAGTACTTTACTGGTAACATTGAATCAACAAACGGATCCGTTCGGTCTATTATTTCTAGTGCACGTAAATTTCGTTCCAAAAAGAAAAACACCACCCAGAATTAGGTGGTGATGTTTTTTGCTAAATTATTTTTCGCTGGATTTCACCAGTTCACGAGAAAACTGGTCAAGAACTTTGATGTCATCTTCATCAGGTTCAAGATTGATTTTGACGCTTTTAGCTCCTTGAGTAGCGTTAGTTTTCCTTAAAACTTTGGTAAATGCGTCGACGGCAACGTTATAATATTCTTGATAAAAAACGTCTCCAGAACCAGCCACTCCAAAAACTTTTCCTTTTAGGTTCAGTGAATCTAAATCTTCAAAAAAGTCCATCCCTTCTTCAGGGAGAGCTCCTTCGTCGTAGGTGTATGGACATATAACAATAATATCGGTATCTTTAAGTTCGTCCGCGTCGGTTTGAGAAATTTCAGATTCTTCGACATCTACGCCAAGGTCCTCAAGTCCCTCGGTGACGATATCAGCAACGTCTTCGTTATTACCAGTAATGGTGGCGTAAATCACGTGTGCTTTTGGCATGAGTGAAACCACTTCCTTTGTAGTGTTTTCAAATAAGTATATCAGAATAGTTTCAAATTGTTAATTTGATGGGAGTTAGCGCTGATGGATAAGCAAAATGCAAATAAATTAAGGGTCACTAAGGTTGTTTCGCAAAAAAGACCGGGGAGATATAACGTATACATCAATGATCATTATGCTTTTCCTGTGAGTGAAGAAGTAATGATTCAGTTTGGGATCTTTAAGGGATCTGAGTTAAGCCAAAGTGAGATTGACAAAATTAAGGCGGCGGACGATGTTTCAAAGTTATATAATAAGGCTATTGATTTTATTTCGTATCAGACTCGTTCAAAAAAAGAGGTTAGAGATAAGTTAAAATCATATTCAGACAACCTTGAAGCAGTCGATGAAGCGGTTGAAAAACTAGAACAGATTAATCTACTTAATGATGAACATTATGCTGACACCTATGCCAAAGGAATTGTTGAACAACAGAATAAGGGTCCCATGGCTGTTTCAAGGTATTTAAAACAAAAGGGAATTGCAGATGAATACATAAATGAGGCAATTTTAGTTAATTATTCGAGCGAAATGACGCTTAAAAATGGTAAAAAGCAGGCCCAAAAAATCTTTGCTCATAATCAGCGATATCCCTTTAACAAACGGATGCAAAAAACTAAGACGGCTTTATACCGAAAGGGATACTCATTTGATGATATTGATACAATCATTAGTGAATTAGACTTTCAAAGTGATGTTGATCATCAAAATGAGTTACTTGCTAAAGAGGGTAACAAGGTTTGGAATAAGTATAAAAAGTATAATGATATGAGTCGACGTCAGAAAGTCAAGCAGTCGTTATATCGAAAGGGCTTTGATCTTGATGATATTGATCAATTCTTGGACACAAAAGAAAATTAATTGGAGTGAATCAAATGAATAGATTTAAAAATTCGGCTTTATTTTTTTGGACGGTTGAGATTCTGATTGCAGTTGGAATCGTTTATTTATGTTCCAAAATTAGTTTTGTTTTTTCGCCGATTGTAATTTTTGTGTCAACGATCTTCGTTCCACTCTTGTTAGCGGGATTCTTGTATTACATGTTGAATCCGATCGTTAACCTTCTAATGAAAATAAAAATCACAAAAACAAAACACATTAATCGTACCTGGGCCACCGCCATCGTATTTTTGATTGTGATTGGGGTTATTGTTTACATGGCGTTTTCATTTGTACCACGGTTGATTACTCAGGTGGCTAACATGGTAGGGGCAGCGCCTGAATTTGCTAAACAAGGGCAGACATTACTAACTAAAATCACACGTTATGGATTTTTAAAAAAAGTGGACTGGCGTCCCATTGTTGACAAGATTCAGTCCTCATATTCATCGTATTTGAAAACAGTTCTGGCTAATTTGACGAATAGTGCGGGAACGATTATTTCGATGGCAACGAACGTGGTTATCACGGCAATTACTGTTCCCGTCATTCTGTTTTACATGTTAAAGGATGGAAACAAACTACTTCCAAGCATTGAAAAGTTAACTCCCGGACTTTCCAAACACCACAGGAAACAAACGGTAACGCTACTTAAAAAAATGAATCATACCCTCTCACGTTACATCGGTGGCCAAGTCATTGAGTGTCTGTTTGTTGGAACGTTTACCACTTTAGGATACTTTCTGATCGGACAAAAGTATGCTCTTTTGCTCGGGGTCTTTGCCGGATTATGTAATATCATCCCATACGTTGGTCCCTACATTGGAATTATTCCATCACTTTTTGTTGCTTTTTCAGATAATATTATGCAAGTTATCTGGGTAATTGTGGTAGTCATTATTGTTCAACAAATTGATGGAAACTTGGTGTACCCGAATGTGATTGGGAAATCGTTAAAGATTCATCCACTAACTATTATTATCATTTTACTTGCAGCTGGTCACATTGCTGGGTTGTTTGGGATGATTCTAGCCATTCCAGTTTATGCGATTGCGAAGGTTGTGATTGAATATTGTTACAATATTTGGTTAGTTCAACATGACGATTCGAACTCCACTAATTCAGCAAAAACTAATTCATCTGAAAATGAACCAAATTAAACTTTAGTTATGGATCGTGAATTTTATTGACGATAATGGAAGATATGCTAACATTTAGTTGTTGATAAATAGGAGTATTAATTATGGTCTTCTGACAGGAGATATTATGACGAAAGTAATTACGTATGGCACATTTGATCTGCTTCACAAGGGTCATGTGCGTTTATTAAAACGTGCTCGTGAATTAGGTGATTCATTGACGGTAGGTCTTTCGACGGATGAGTTTAATGCCGTAAAGGGGAAACGTGCTTATAATTCTTATGAGGATCGTAAGTACATTTTAGACGCTATCCGCTACGTTGACGAAGTAATTCCTGAAAAGGGATGGAACCAGAAGATTCAAGATATTAAAGATCATAAGATTGATATCTTTGTGATGGGTGACGATTGGAAGGGTAAGTTTGACTTTCTTAAAGAGTATTGTAAAGTAATTTATTTGCCGCGAACCCAAGGAATTTCAACGTCTAAGATCAAGTCTGATTTAGGCGTCACGAGCCAAAAGGATTGGAAAGATTAGTTTGAGTCCAAGGATTCTTCGTTTTATTTCTTAGAATGTTTTAGTTTAAGGGGAGCAAAATGAAACAAGCACTTTTTTTGGTAACTTCAGTTCATGGAGCTGAAAAGCCCCGATTTAAAGAACGATTGGAAAGAATGATCGATGACGGGAATTCAGTTAAAGTTGTAATTTCCATTTTAAACTATGATCAATCACAGTACGTGGCCACTTTGATTAGGAAGTTATCTGATTCTTTTCATCAGCAAGTGCAATTAGAAATCATCCAATTGTTTGACGTTTTTAGTAAACAACGTGGAATTTTTGATCAAAATCATGATTTAAATAACGATTTAACCCAATTTGACGTTCACGACAGAGTGGTTAAGGGTCAGTCCGTTCAAGTATACAGTAACCATAATGGGGTGGTTCGAGCTGAACGAAAGGAAATTTTGGCTGGGTCAGGTTTATTCAAAGTGATCTTTTATGATGGACCCTACGTTAGTAAAACGATTTATTATGACAATCATGATAACGCTACTGCTGTTTTCAAACGGATTAATGATGAACATAAAGTAATTAAATTTTTAAATCAACGTGGTGACGTGGCATGTCGGGTGGATCAAAGTAACGGTGGAGCAGCTCAGATTTTTTATCTTAGTAAAACCTCGGTTGTTTCACCTCCAGAAACAAGTTTAAAGATTGCTAGACCAACTAGTGATTTAATCGATTATGATGTTAATCTTGGTAATTTGAAGTATTTGTCTAAAGGTTCAGATGCTCGATCATATGTCATTTCAGACTATGGCAATGCAAGCCGTTATAGTGATATTTCAGCATTTAACGTTGCTTTAGTTAATAAGTATGCTGAAGGTAAGGAGACTACCATTTTTATCGATTTGGATGATATGGTTAACTTTTCTAAATATCTTGGTCAAAACGTGATTTTCAACTATTAAGGAGAAATAATGCGAGCAATACTTTCTAACGTTATACCAAAACAAACAAAGTTGAAAATTGAATTTGAGTTAATTAATCCTAGTTACGCTGATGAAGATGCAACTGTTACTTTGATTGAAAAAGAAAGCTTAGCCTCAATCACCGTCCCTATTCTTAAAGGGGATGTAAGTGGCAATGAGGCAGCAATTATAATTGATCCAAATAAATTTCACTTTGACTCCGTCGGACAGGATGAATTTGAATGGCAACTCTATTATTCGTGTGGTAATAGTGACCGTCGAACCCTTATTCAAGTTGAAAGTGAATACGTGAGTGCCGTTCGGCGGATTGGGTTAAATGCTTATTATCAATATGAGATTGACCCTTCTGGCATGGCGGTCTTTTATGTCAGAACGAACCGATCTAAAAAGCAATTTGTGATGAACTCGGTTAATTTGCTTGGTGGCGGTAATTTACGATTAACGGGGTTTAACCACATTGACGGTAAAAAACTTGATCAGATGGCAATTATGATTAAGCAAGCCAGTGATCAAAGCAAACGACTTTATCCGATTACCGATTCACCTTTTCAAGGGATTTTTGCGATTACCATTCCGCTTAAAGAGCTAAAGGATGAAGATACATATCGTTTGTATATCAGGTATAATTATCATGGTAAGCATTTTCAGCAAAGATTGGTGATGGATGTTTCGCTTTCATCGTTTAAAACCGTTTCTCACTTAGGTGATAATCGTGAATTAGTATTAAAAGCGGGAAAGCAAGGTCAACTTCGTGTTATTAAAAGAAGACGGCCGTCTCCTACAAAAAGACTTACTAAGTTTTACGGAAAAGCTAAGCATTTGTGGAAATCGTTTAAAATCTTATTAAGTAAAGTTAATCGTTTGCGCTTACGAAAGTTGTTTAAACGGGGGCATACACCATTTGCTACTACGACGATCGTGTTTGAGAGCTTTGGTGGACGTCAGGTGAGTGATAGTCCTTATGCTATCTATCAGGTGTTTAAAAAATTACATCCTAAGATTAACTTTGTGTGGTCCATTCAAAAGTCACAAAGGCAATTTTGTAAAGACCATAACATTAACTATGTAATTAAAAATACGGGACGTTGGGTTCGTACCATGGGAAAGGCTAAGGTATGGATTAGCAATGCTAGATTTCCTGCCTGGGTCGTTAAACCAGACTATGTAACGTATGTTCAAACTTGGCATGGCACACCATTAAAGAAGTTAGGGTTAGATATTGAACGAGTTTCAATGCCTGGTACGACAACCAATAAGTACCATGATAACTTTGTTAAAGAAGCTAATCGTTGGGATGCATTGATTTCACCAAATGATTTTTCAACCAAGGTCTTTAGAAGTGCCTTCGGGTATGAAAACAAGATTTTAAAGGTGGGATATCCAAGAAATGATGAATTGATTAACGGGAATAATCCTACTGAGATTAATAAGATTAAGGATCGATTGGGAATCCCACGGGACAAGAAAGTTGTCCTATATGCTCCTACTTACCGAGATAATCAGTTTGAAAGCAAGGGGAAATATACTTTTAAGCTACCGTTTAGTTTGGAAGAGTTCAAACAACACTTTGGAAGTGATACTGTCCTAATTCTACGGATGCACTACTTGATTTCGAATGCATTAGACGTCTCTGATTACAAAGGGTTCGTCTATGACCTATCGAATTATTCCAACATTTCTGATTTATATTTAATTTCAGATTTGCTGGTAACCGACTATTCCTCAGTCTTTTTTGACTACGCCTACCTTAAACGGCCAATTTTGTTCTATCCTTATGACTATCACGTGTATAAAGATGAGTTGCGTGGCTTTTACTTGAATTATGAACGAGATTTGCCTGGAAGGATCGTCTATGATTCTGATGAGTTAATGAAGGGAATCTCAACTGATTTAAAAGACGAAAACGTTGAAAACGATCCTAAATTTATGCAATTTTACAATCGCTTCTGTCGGATTAACGATGGACTTAGTTCGATTAAGACGATTGATTATGTGATGCAACAAATTCGTTAAAAATAATCCGGAGTTTTCCGGATTTTTTGTTTGTTTGATGGTATACAATTAATCTATAACAGAAAGGAAGTAAAGATGAAAAAAGCAGACCTAGAAAAAGAAGTCGATAAACGAAGAACGTTTGCCATTATTTCCCATCCTGATGCTGGGAAAACCACTATCACCGAACAGCTACTCCTCTTTGGTGGGATTGTTCGGGAAGCTGGAACCGTTAAAGCTAAAAAAAGTGGAAATTTTGCTAAGTCAGATTGGATGGAAATTGAACAGAAGCGTGGAATTTCAGTTACTAGTTCGGTTATGCAGTTCGATTATCAGGGAAAAAGGATTAACATTCTTGATACACCGGGACATGAAGATTTTTCAGAAGACACATACCGGACTCTTATGGCAGTGGATTCTGCCGTGATGGTGATTGACGCCGCTAAGGGAATTGAACCGCAAACTAAAAAGTTATTTAAAATTTGTAAAATGCGTGGAATTCCAATTTTTACTTTCATGAATAAGCTTGATCGTGATAGCAAGGATCCCATGGAATTAATCGATCAATTGGAAGATGTACTGGGAATTGAGGCTTATCCGATGAACTGGCCCATTGGCTCTGGTCGAATTTTAAAGGGGCTGTACGACCGTTATGATCATCGAGTTGAACTTTATAAACCAGAAGCGGATGGTCAGAACTTTATTAAACTAGATGATGATGGCAATCTTATTGGAGATAACTCACTAGCAGACGATAGCATTTATCAAGATGCTAGAAGTGAAATGGATTTAATCTCTGAAGCTGGGAATCAATTTAGCAGAGAAAAAATTGCCAAGGGTGATCAAACACCAGTATTCTTTGGCTCAGCGTTGGTTAACTTTGGGGTTAAAACTTTTTTAGACGCTTATTTGAAGCTCTCACCAGCTCCAGGTCCTCACAAAACTCTTCAAGGAAATGAAATTGAACCAACGGCACCAGAATTTTCTGGATTCGTGTTTAAGATTCAGGCTAATATGAATCCACGTCATCGTGATCGAATTGCCTTTGTACGAATTTGCTCTGGTGAATTTCAAAAGGGCATGGATGTTACCCTTGATCGTACCCAGAAGCCGATCCGTTTATCAAACGTTACTGAATTTATGGCTAATACGCGTGAAAACGTTCAAACAGCGGTTGCTGGAGATATTATTGGTCTTTATGATACTGGTAATTTTCAGATTGGCGACACCATTTATACCGGCAAAAAACCGATTGCGTTTGAAAAGCTGCCACAGTTCACTCCAGAACTATTTATGAGAGTTTCAGCCAAAAACGTTATGAAGCAGAAGTCGTTTCATAAGGGCATTCAACAATTAGTACAAGAGGGAGCCATTCAGCTCTACACTAATTACAGCACGGGACAGTATATCTTGGGAGCAGTTGGTCAGCTTCAGTTTGAAGTATTTCAGTTTCGAATGAAAAATGAATATAACTCAGATGTTGTGATGGAACCAATGGGGCATAAAATTGCCCGGTGGATTGACCCTGACCAGCTGGACGAAAAGATGTCTTCGTCTAGAAATATTTTAGTACGGGATCAAAAGGGGGATCCGTTATTCCTTTTTGAAAATGAGTTTGCAGAACGCTGGTTTAAAGATAAATATCCTGATGTCAAGTTAACTGCCAATCTTTAGGATTGAATTGACGTAATATTCGATATAAACTAGTTTTTGTGAAAGGTGGATATGAATTATGAAAAAGTTAAGTGCTTGTACCAGTGTGATGGTTGGTAAAGACGCTAGTGTTGATGGGTCAACGATGATTTCTAGAAATGATGATACCTTTTTACCATTAACTCCTCAACGTTTTTATGTTCAACCTGCATATCATAACGAGGACAAAGTTTGGAAATCCAACCAAAACGGCTTTACTGCTCCAATGCCAAAGTCGGGTTACCGAATTTTGATGACACCGAACGCTGACGTTAAAAAAGAAGGCGTTTATGCTGAAAGTGGATTTAATGAAAAGAATGTTGCAATGAGTGCCACTGAAAGTGTTTATGGAAACGAGCATGCTTTAGCTCATGATCCGCTTGTTCAGCACGGACTGGCTGAAGATTCTTTACAATCGATGGTTCTCCCTTACATTAATTCTGCAAGGGATGGAGTTACTTATCTGGGAAATTTAATCAAAAAGTATGGTTCACCAGAGGGAAATGGGGTCCTTTTTAGTGACAAGAACGAAGTCTGGTATATGGAGATCGTTACTGGTCACCACTGGGTTGCACAACGAATTCCTGACGATTGTTATGCGGTCGTAGCAAACGAAGTTGCAATTCAACAGGTTGATTTTGATGATCCAGAGAACTTTATGTATTCCGATGGGTTACAAGAGTTTGTTGAAAAGTACCAGTTAAATCCTGATAAAGAGGGATTTAACTTTCGACATATCTTTGGGACTCATAATGAATTTGATCACCATTACAACACACCTCGAGTTTGGTATGGGCAAAAGGTGCTGAATCCCGAGATTGAGCAGGAGCCAACCTCAAATGATCTCCCGTTTATTAGAAAAGCAAGCCGTAAAATTGAAGTTAGTGACGTTCAGTTTATTTTGAGTTCTCATTATAACGAGACCAAATATGATCCATTGGCTAAAGATCCAAAAGAATCGAATACTCAATTTAGACCAATTTCAATGAATCGAACCCAAAATTCACATGTTCTGCAAATTAGAAATGATGTAAGTGATAAATGTTCGGCAATTATGTGGCTAAATTTTGGAATTCCCGCCTTTAGTCCATATGTTCCTTTTTTTGCTAACGTTGACGAGACTGATCCAAGTTATGAGGTTACTCCTCTCACGATGGATGATAAGAGCGCATACTGGATGTATCGTAAACTATCGATGATCGTTGAATCTCATTACAGTAATTTTATTCAACAGGATCGTGATTTTAAGAAACATGCTAACGAGTTATTTTTAGGGCATATATCAGATACGATGGGTCAAGCTGCTAATATGAATGATCAGGACGCATCTGAATTTTTGAAAGATCAGAATCAGCAATTGGTCAAAGAAATGAGGAGTCGAACCTATCAATTTATGCATGAATTGATGGAAAAGGGTCTTACACTCTCTAAATTGACGTATAACATGGATAAAAATTTGTAAAAAATCCCACTCAATAAGAGTGGGATTTTTTTAGGTTAGACGTTTGTCATTGTTATGGGTACGAATCGTGGATTGCTTTTTGATCCATTGTGATCCGCCGAGATTTAACCAATCATCTTGATTAGTTCGAATTTCTGTAAAGACACGCCAAGTTGATCCAGCTGGCAAAATTTGATCGTATCTTTGCTTTCGCACGGGTGAATCATAAACGGAAGTGGGGATTTTCATTTTGACTAAATAATTGACTGACTGAACCACTTTCCAGTTAGAACGTCGGTAATATAAGATGATATTTTTGGTTTTATTTGTGAATTGACCGGTTAAGTCACCAACCGATAGGTGAAGCTGGTAGTTAGGAATCACAGGAGACTTTAGTGTAAACTGCTGGTTTAATGGACCATTCACGATTTTGGGAGGGAGAAGCAAGCGAAATGAATCAAAATCAAAGCAGTAAACGCTAACTGGTTGGCCTAACTTAGGGATGTAATGAAACTTGATTAGTTGTTTTTTTGCTTGCATTTTTTTAGTCATTCCATCAACACTAACTAATATGTAGTTTTTTATTTTGGGAACGATGAAATTAATTGGATCGCCAACTGAACCACTAATGATTTCAGTTGATTTTAATTGATTCCCGTTTTGATCGACAAATTCCATAAAAACTGTACTTGGGGTTCTGATAACCTCTTTTTTAGGAGTTGATTGATGATTTTCGGCAGGTAATGGAGTGGTGGTATGAATTGATTTTGGCTTGTTTAAAGAAATTTCGGATGGATCTATGGAGGTTGTCGTCTTTTTAACGTTGTTTTGTCTGATTGGTCTTTTCATCCGATGTTTTGAATGCTTGTAGTTATGATTATTTTTTGAAAAGATTTTTTTCATCCAATTAAACATAATTTTCCTCCAAAGATGGTTTATATTGATTTTACCATTTCTGGAAATAAAAAAAGACCTGGATTAGAATTCTAATCTAAGTCTCTTTCACTACTTAGTACTAATAACGATATTGTTGTTCTTGTCTGTATCAGCAACAAGATTGTTAGTTTCTGGATGATTCAAGAAGTAGTCGGCCGTTTGGTCTTCTAACTGTTCTTGAATTACTCGTCGAAGCGGACGGGCACCCATTGACGGATTGTAACCGAGTTCGACAATTTTTGCTTTGGCCGATTTGGAAACATCAATGTGAACGTTTCTTGACGCTAACATGTTATTCATATCTTTAATCATCAGATCGACAATTTGGTTTAAGTTATCTTTAGAAAGTTGATTGAATTCAACGATGTCATCAAAACGATTAAGAAATTCAGGCTTGAAATAAAGTCCTAATTTATCCATCACAGAATGAGTTTTACCAGTTGCTTCTGGTGTAAACCCAACGCTTGCTTCGGCATCGCTTCCGGCGTTACTAGTCATAATGATGACAGTGTCCTTAAAGGAAACCGTTCGGCCTTGTGAGTCAGTCAAACGACCGTCATCTAAGATTTGTAAGAATGTGTGAAGAACGTCTGGATGAGCTTTTTCAACTTCATCTAACAGAATCAAGCTGTAAGGATTACGACGGACTTTTTCGGTTAATTGGCCAGCTTCATCGTATCCAATGTAGCCAGGCGGTGAACCAATCAATTTAGCAACTGATTGTGGTTCACGATACTCTGACATGTCAAATCGAATCATTGAATCTTCGGATCCAAATAATTCTTTGGCAAGTTGTTTAGCCATCTCAGTCTTACCAATCCCAGTGGATCCAACGAATAGGAATGAACCAATCGGACGACCGCTACCATTAAAACCAATTCGATTTCGTTTAATGGCTTTAGCAACTGAATCAACAGCCTTGTCCTGTCCGATCACATGTTGCTTTAAATTTGGAGCTAAGTCCTTTAATTGTTGTTGTTCTTTGGTTTGTAGTTCTCCAACTGGGATATTGGTCATTTCTTCAACAACTTGTTGCATATCCTTTTCGGTAACGGTGTTGTGTTTCTCACTTGTAGCGCCCTTATCCTTATTTTGATGAAGTCGTTTGATCTTATCACGGTAGTAAGCGGCCTGTTCGTAGTCTTCTTTATCTAAAGCCGTCTTCTTTTCGTTTTCAGCACTGTCAATCTCTTTGTCAATTGTTTTTGGATCAACAATGTTTAAAGTTAAATTCTTTCTGGAACCAGTTTCATCAAGTAAATCAATTGCCTTGTCCGGAAGGTAACGATCACTGATATAACGATCGGAAAGGGTAGCTGCCGCTTTCACTGCTTGATCGGTATACTTGACTAGATGATAGTTTTCATAACGATTTTGTAGACCCTTTAGGATCTTGATAGACTGATCAACCGTTGGTTCTTTGACCATGATTGGTTGAAGTCGTCTTGAAAGAGCAGAGTCTTTTTCAATGTCACGGTATTCTTTTAGAGTGGTTGCTCCAATTAATTGAAAGTCCCCACGAGCAAGAGCGGGTTTTAAGACGTTACCTGCGTCCATACCACCTTCAGCATTACCTGCACCCATGATTTCATGAATTTCATCAATGAATAAGATGATGTTACGGTTTGACTGAACCTCTTTAATTAATTGTTGCATTCGCTTTTCAAATTGACCACGAATACCTGTGCCTTGAACCATTGAAACCATGTCTAATTGAATTACCTGTTTGTTTTGAAGTTTTTCTGGAACAGTACCATCAGCAATTTTTTGAGCGAGGCCCTCAACGATTGCTGTTTTTCCAACTCCGGCTTCACCAATCAAGACTGGGTTATTCTTGCCTCTACGATTTAAAACCTCGATTGCTCGAGCCGTTTCTTTATCACGACCGATTACTGGGTCAAGTTTTCCGGCTTTAGCTTTTTTAGTTAAATCAGTTCCGTAAGTTGAAAGAATTGATTTTGAACCATTTCGGCCGTTACCGCGTCCACTTTGTGGTGGAACTTGATAATCATTGACTTGGCCATTTTGCATGGCACGAAGAAAGTCATCTAGACTACCAAATCCGTATGAACCTTGTCCTTCCATAGTTTAAGCCTCCTTTTGCTTAACTAAATTGTCAGACAAAAGTCTGACCTTTATTGACCATTCATGAATATTATACGCACTAATAACATTCAATCAAGTATTTTGACTGATCTAGAAATTATTTTAATGTGGTAACATTGAAACCGATTAGGAGGCAATAATTATGGATAAAAACGAAAATGACTTTACCGAACTCTTAAACCAATTAAAGGATGGAAAAATCAAAGATTTGACGGTTGAACCAAAGGATTTTCCGAAATTTCAGCAGGCTTTTATGAGCTTTCCAACACGGAAAAGAATCGTAGGGAAAGCCAGCGAAAAGGGCATTTTAACCTATCATTATTCGTCTGAAAATTAGCGTCATAACAATTATGTAAGCGATTTATGATAATTACTTGTTTTTTAGATGATAAATTGATATTCTTAAACTGTAAATAGAGTTAAATAAACGATTAAAGGAGTGCGTTCATTATGGAGAAACGTCAATTCAAAATCACGGCAGAAACTGGCATTCATGCTCGTCCAGCAACTTTGTTAGTTCAGACCGCTAGCAAATTTGATTCAAATATTAGTCTTGAATATGGTGATAAATCTGTAAACTTAAAATCAATCATGGGTGTTATGTCATTAGGAGTTGGCCAAGGTGCTGATATTACTATTTCAGCCGATGGTGACGATGCTAAAGAAGCCCTTGATGCAATTGCTAAAACCATGAAAGATGAAGGATTGATCGACTAATATGACTACCTTTAAGGGTATTGGTGTTAGTGATGGGATCGCATTTGGAAAAGCTTATTGTTTAACTAAACCAGATTTAACTTTTAATAAAGAAGCCTTTTTGGGTATAGACGAAGAAAAAGCACGCCTTAAAAAAACGTTTCAAGATACCAAAACTACTATTATAAAAATCAAACAAAGTAATAGAGTTGAAATGGCTAAAAAATATCTTGATATTTTAGATTTTTATTTAGAAGTTTTATCTGATCCAGAGTTGATTAATGAGGTTAAAAGAGTCATAACAGAAGAAAAAAAGAATGCTGCATTTGCATTGAATCGTGTATTCAATCAATATGCAGCTATTTTTTTGAATATGAATGATCCGTATTTAAGGGAACGGGTTCATGATATTGAAGATATCAGAGACCAGCTTTTGGGACGTTTACTTGGCGTCGATACTCCCGATCTATCACTTATTAACCAGCCAGTTATTATTGTTGCTAATTCCATTTCTCCAACTCAGATTGCACAAGTTCAAAAGAAAAATATTAAAGGGATTGTTACAGCTGTTGGAACCAAGAATTCTCATGCAGCCATTATATCTAGAAGTATGGACGTTCCAGCTGTACTAGGATTGCAGGACAGCCTAAATCATTTAAAAAATGATGAACAATTGATTGTTGACGGAAGTAGTGGAAACGTTATTGAAAGTCCCAATTCAGATGAAATCGAGGAATTCCAGACAAAGCTTGAAAAATTTAGAAAACAAAAAAGGTCATGGGAAAAGTTCAAGGGCCAATCGACCAAGACATTAGATGAGCACCCTCTGCTATTGGGGGCTAATGTTAGTAACGAAAATGAAGTTGATAATGCTTTAGAAGTTGGGGCTGATTCAATTGGATTATTTCGTACCGAATACATTTACATGGATTCTGACCATCTCCCGAGCGAAGACGAACAATTTTTGATATACAAAAACATTGTTTCAAAAGTAAAAGGAAAGCAGTTAACTTTTAGGACAATGGATGTTGGTGGAGATAAACTAGTTAATTATTTGCCTAATATTTCCCATAATGAGACGAATCCCTTTCTTGGCTATCGTGCCATTCGTTATAGTTTAGGTGAAAGCAAGGTTTTTCGCACTCAAATTAGGGCACTCCTTAGATCTTCAGCTTATGGACCAATTCGGATCATGTTTCCTATGATATCAACGGTCTCAGAGCTGGATCAGGTTCTTTCGATTTACACTGAAGAACGCCAGAATTTGATTGATAGAGGAGTTAAACTTGGAGATGTTCAATTAGGAACGATGATTGAAGTTCCAGCGGCAGCAATTATGATTGATAAGATCATTTCAAGAGTAGATTTTGTAAGTATTGGCACTAATGATCTAGTTCAGTACACGGTTGCTGTTGATCGTTTAAATGAGCGTGTCTCCTATTTGTACCAAGCTTGTGATCCAGCCGTGCTTCGTTTAATTGAAAGGGTCGTTAGGATCGTTCATAGCGCTTCTAAGACCGTGGGTGTTTGTGGTGAGGTTGCGTGTGATCCACAGGTGATTCCTTTTTTGATTGGGTTAGGAGTGGATGAATTATCAGCCACTCCAACTCAAATTTTAAAAACTAAAGCATATATTAGTAAAATTAATTCGAAATCAGCAAGTAAGTTAGCTGATAGTGTCGTTAAAAATGCAGATACCACTGGTGACGTTAATAAGATGATTGATGACTTTATCTCTAAGATGCCAGAGTAGATGGTTTACTTAGGTTTGAGTAGTTAGGCACAAAGTTGCAAACCATGCGGGAAACCCATATAATTACATTTGTTTAACGTTAAAGAGAGAGGGGAAAACAACGTGAATATTGGTTTGTTTACAGATACTTATTTTCCACAAGTTAGCGGAGTTGCTACGTCAATCAAAACGTTAAAAGATGAGTTAGAAAGGCGTGGAAATCATGTCTATATTTTTACTACAACTGATCCTAACGTTGAAAAAAATGATGACGATGAAAAAGACATTTACCGTTTTTCAAGTGTTCCCTTTATTTCTTTTACCGAAAGAAGAATCGCCGTCAGAGGAATATTTCAGGCTTATCAAATTGCTAAGCAATTAAAATTAGATATCGTTCATACCCAAACTGAATTTTCACTTGGAATTATCGGGAAGTTCGTTGCTAAAAATTTGAATATTCCTTGTATTCACACTTATCACACAATGTATGAAGATTATTTGCACTATGTTGCTAACGGCAAATTATTAAAACCAGTACACGTAAAAGAAATGATGTTAGCTTTTTGCCATCACATGGATGGTGTGGTGGCACCAAGTAAGCGTGTCTTGGACAAGCTTACTGATTATGGGGTTAAGAGTCCCATTCGAATTATTCCAACTGGGATTGACGTTAAGCATTATGAAGAAAATGACCATGTTGATATTAGAAAAAAATTAGGCATTAGTGATGAGACCCCATTGATGGTTTCCGTTAGTCGAGTTGCGTATGAAAAAAACATCTCCGAAATGATCGATGCACTACCTAAAATTTTGGATCAAATTCCAAATGCTATGCTTGTAATTGTGGGTGAAGGACCTGCCGAAGATGATTTAATGAAGCAAGTGTCTGACATGAAACTTAACGACCATGTTATTTTCACCGGAGAAATTAATAATAATCATGTCAATGATTATTATCGAATGGCAGATGTTTTTGTTTCTACGTCTAATTCTGAGTCTCAGGGGTTAACGTACATTGAAGCAGTTGCTGCTGGCACCAAAGTTGTCGTTGCAAGAAGTCCGTACACCGATGACTTAATTGATGATAAATCAATTGGAATGACGTTTGAGTCAGAAGAAAGGTTTGTTTCTGAAACGGTGGATTATTTGCAACACCGAGGTGAATACCCCGATTCCGAAAATGTCCGTGAAGAGAAATTACACGAAATTTCAGCTGAGTATTTTGTGGATCAGATGTTGAGCTTTTATGATGATACAATCAAAGAGTTTGATCAAACTAAAGCTAAGCAAACTAACACATCTGACTGAGGAGTTTTGTTGATGTTAAAGATCGATATGTTTTCAACTGCTGACAAAGTAAAAGGTCAAGGAGTTGGTAGTGCATACATTGAGTTAATTAAGATGTTAAAGAAACATTTTCCAAACGAGTTTGACATTGAGATTAATAAATTTAATCAAGCGAACATTAGTCATTATCACACCATTAATCCAACGTTTTATTTGTCTACATTTTCAAAAAAAATGGGACGAAAGATTGGATACGTTCATTTTTTGCCGGAAACGCTTGAGGGGAGTTTAAAAATTCCTACTCCATTTCGACAAATTTTTTATAAGTATGTAATTGCCTTTTATAAACGGATGGATCATATTGTCGTTGTAAATCCAACTTTTATACCCAAACTTGAAAAATATGGGATTGATAAAAAGAAAATTACATATATTCCAAATTTTGTAAGTAAAAAAGAGTTTTATCCGGTTTCAAAGAGCCAGAAAGAAGCTCTTAGAAGTAGTTATGGTTATCAAACAAAACGGTTTACGGTGCTCGGAACCGGTCAAGTTCAGACCAGAAAGGGCGTTCTAGATTTTGGTAAATTAGCAATGCAAAATCCAAACGTTCAATTTGTTTGGGCAGGAGGATTTTCATTTGGAAAAATGACAGCTGGATATTCTGAGTTGAAAGAATTGGTTGATAATCCACCTCAAAATCTGAGTTTTCCCGGAATCGTTGATCGTAAAGAATTAGTAAATTATTATAATATGGCTGATTTATTTCTTTTACCGTCGTATAATGAGTTATTCCCGATGTCTGTTTTAGAGGCATTCTCGTGTGGAATTCCTGTTATGTTGCGGGATTTATCCCTTTATAAAAAAATTATTGACGGGTATTATATTTCAGCAAATAATGAGGCTGAAATGGATAAAAAACTTAAGATGTTGTTAAATGATCCTAAGCTTCTGAAAGCATATGCTGAAAAATCACTTAAAGCATCTGATTATTATTCCGAGGATCATCTAGCCAAGATTTGGCATGATTTTTATTTTGACCAGGCGAAAAAGGGGTAATTGAATGTCCAGGAGAAATAAAGTCTCACTACTTATCATGATTGCCCTTGGATTACTTATTTCATGGTATGCAGCTAGAGACATTAAGTTTAGCGTTCTTATAAGAGATATTGTTGAGATTAATCCATGGTGGTTATTAGTTGCTTTAGGGTGTATTTTGCTTTATTTTGCTCTTGAATCCGTGATTACTTACATGTTAGTTCGAAATAGTGATCCTAATTTTACTTTTCGGGATGCAATCCGGGTACCCTTAGTGGAGCAACTTTTTAATGGGATCACTCCGTTTTCATCTGGTGGTCAACCGGCTCAACTATTTGTTTTAATTCAATCGGGAGTTGATGGTGGTCGGGCTAGTTCTGCACTACTTATGAAGTTTGTTGTTTACCAAGCCATGATAGTAATTAATTTTTTTATTGCGTTAATAATCGGTTTTAACTACGTTATTGATAAAATGCACGCTCTGGCATGGTTTGTTGTGTTCGGATTTGGAATTCACATGTTTGTGATCGTCTCACTACTTATGATCATGTATTGGCATTCATTTACTAAAAAATTTGTTAATATTTGTATCAAACCAGTGAAATGGTTCGTAAAAGATGCTACATTTTATAAGTTAGTAAATACATTAAATAAGAAGATTGATAACTTTTATAAAGAGAGTGTGAGAATTGGTCACCAAGGGAAGTTGATGGCTAAAATATTCATAATCACTTTTTTTCAGTTGCTTTTTTATTACTTAATTCCCTACTTTATTATGCTTTCGTTAGGTTATACCAATGCTAATGTGGTAATGGTAACCAGTCTCCACATTTTGATTGTGATGATTATCTCGATTTTTCCCATTCCTGGAGGAGCAGGTGGAGCTGAGTATAGCTTTGAGATGATTTTTAGAAGTTATATTACTAATGGAAGTAAGCTAGTACTTGCGATGATCCTGTGGCGGATTCTTACGTATTACTTAGGTTTGATTTTGGGAGCCTTTGCCCTCGTGATGAAGCCAAGTAAAAAGGCGCAAAAGAATAGGAAAATACTAAAAAGCGAAAGTCATAAGAGTTTTGGAGGAAACTAGAATGTCTCGAATATTAAAAAGCATTCGTAATTTTTTTAATACTACTATCGGTTTCTTCGTGCTGGTAGTCGTTTTATATTGGATAACTACTTTGGTTGTTTATAACGTCGACTTTAGTTTGGGTGTTAAGGGTGGCATGCAAACCTTTTTGATGATTGTTAATCCAATTCCATCAGGACTGCTCTTGTTTGGGATTGCACTGTACTTTCGGGGCAAGCTTTCTTATTGGCTGATGCTAATAATTGATTTTCTACAGTCGACTTGGATGTTTGCTAATGTTTTATATTATCGAGAATTCTCTGACTTCTTGTCAATTGGTATTATTAAAGGAACCGGAGACGTCCAAAATAATTTGGGCAAGAGTATGATGGAAATTCTTCATCCAACGGATTTTTTGATTTATTTGGATGTTGTGGTTTTAATCTTACTATTAGTCTTCAAGATTATTAAAATCGATTACCGTCCCTTTAAGTATCGCTACGCCATTGGAATTACTTTACTTTCGATTTTGCTTATGGGGGGAGAATATTCTCTTGCTAATTCGGATCGGAGTGGTCTTTTAACTCGGACGTTTGACAATAATTATATCGTTAAGTATTTAGGCTTAAATGAATATGCTGCCTTTAATGCATATCAAACTCACCAAGAGAGTTCCACTCGAGCGAAGGCGAAAGCTTCAGATTTGAATAGTGTCAAGAAATTTATTAATCAACATCAGACGTATCCAAGCGTTAAATATTTTGGGAAAGAAAAAGGTAAAAACGTTTTTATTATTCATTTGGAGAGTTTTCAACAGTTCTTAATCAACTATAAAGTTGATGGACAGGAAGTTACTCCGAATATTAATAAGTTTTATAGTGATAAGCATACGATTTCGTTTGATAACTTTTACCATCAAGTTGCTCAAGGTAAGACTTCAGATGCTGAAATGATGCTTGAAAATTCATTGTATGGATTGCCCCAGGGATCTGCGATGGTTACTTATGGTTCGCAGAATACTTTCCAGGCGGCTCCAGCAATTTTAGACCAAAAGGGTTATTCGACGGCTGTCTTTCATGGAGATGTTCCGAGCTTTTGGAATAGAGATAATACTTATAAGTCTTGGGGATATCAGTACTTCTTCGATAGCAACTACTATAAGAAGAAACCTTCGTATAATGTTGGATATGGAATGAAAGATAAGATTATGTTTAAAGATTCAGTTCCTTATCTTGAAAAGCTACCACAGCCGTTTTATGCCAAAATTATCACTTTGACTAATCATTATCCTTATGAATTAGATAAACAAAATGTTTCTTTTCCTGCTCTTAAAACGGGGGATAGTACCGTTGATCCTTATGTCCAAACGGCTCATTATTTAGATCAATCTTTTGGTGAGTTTGAAACATATCTAAAAGCAACGGGATTAATGAAGAATAGTGTCATTGTTTTATACGGTGACCATTATGGGATTTCTAATAATCATCGTCCTGCAATTGCTAAGATGTTAGGTAAAAAGTCGGTTAATAACTATGATTTGGCTAACTTTCAGAAGGTGCCGTTTATGATCCATGCTGATAATTTGGATGGGCACGTTGATCATACTTATGGTGGAGAAATCGATGTCTTACCAACGCTGCTTCATTTATTAGGAATTAAGAATGATGATATGATCCAGTTTGGACATGATTTGTTGGGGAATAATCCTAATCAAATTGTTCCATTTAGGGATGGAGATTTTGTAACTCCTAAATACACTAAGGTTGGGGGAACAATCTATGATTCTAAGACTGGTCAAGTTATTAAGCCGAATAAGCAACAACAACAGGAAGTAGATGGAATTCAGAACTATGTAACTAGTGATTTGTCTCTTTCTGATAGAGTTATCTATGGTGATTTACTTCGTTTCTATCATCCTAAAGGATTTAAGCCTGTGGATCGAAAAGACTATAATTATAAGCCGAAGAATGCAATGGAACAGTTGGATAAGGCTGACAAAGAACGTAAAACTGATCTAATTGATCAGAATGGTGGCAAATCCACGGTTCCGATGTATCATACTGATGCTCCTGAACTAAAATAATTAGAAAAAGCATTTAGATAAAGATCTAAGTGCTTTTTTTGTAAAAAAGTCTTGACGTAATTTTGTTTCCTTGGTATAGTAGTTCTTGTCGTTAAGTGCGCCAAAACAATTTGGTTAAAATTAGTCAAACTTTTCTATTGACAATAAATTAACCACATGGTATATTATTATATGCGGCGTTGAGGTACAATAAGACGACGTTGCGTCAGAGTAGATCTTTGAAAACTGAACAAGATTTTGATTACAAGTGTAAGGTAATTTTAAGTTGTAGAACTTAAAATTAA
>NZ_JBWXVA010000019.1:0-422 GCF_059901235.1 Fructilactobacillus sp. X3R2C1 | reverse complement strand
CGAACACAGAAGTTAAGCTTCAGCACGCCAAGAGTAGTTGGGGGATCGCCCCCTGCAAGGGTAGGACGTTGCCACGCGATTATTCCGGCATAGCTCAGTTGGTAGAGCACCTGACTGTTAATCAGGTTGTCGACGGTTCGAGCCCGCCTGCCGGAGTACTATGGAGAGTTGTCCGAGCTGGCCGAAGGAGCATCATTGGAAATGATGTAAACGGATTAAAGTCTGTTTCGAGGGTTCGAATCCCTCACTCTCCGTATATTTTTGTAGTATGACCCGTTGGTCAAGTGGTTTAAGACACTGCCCTTTCACGGCAGTAACATGGGTTCGAATCCCGTACGGGTCATTTTGGAGGATTAGCTCAGCTGGGAGAGCATCTGCCTTACAAGCAGGAGGTCACAGGTTCGATCCCTGTATCCTCCATA
>NZ_JBWXVA010000018.1:0-433 GCF_059901235.1 Fructilactobacillus sp. X3R2C1 | reverse complement strand
TGCACCTAGTAGGAGTCGAACCTACAACCTTCTGATTCGTAGTCAGACACTCTATCCAATTGCGCTATAGGTGCATAATAATATGCCGAGGACCGGGATCGAACCGGTACGGTCATCACTGACCGCAGGATTTTAAGTCCTGTGCGTCTGCCAATTCCGCCACCCCGGCATTATAAATTGACATAAGCGGAAGACGGGATTCGAACCCGCGACCTCCACCATGGCAAGGTGGCGTTCTACCACTGAACTACTTCCGCATAAATGCCGACTAGAGGATTCGAACCTCCGACCCCCTGTTTACAAGACAGGTGCTCTGCCAACTGAGCTAAGTCGGCATACATGCTATTTATATAAATAATGAGCCGTGGCGGGTTCGAACCGCCGACCCTCTGATTAAAAGTCAGATGCTCTACCAACTGAGCTAACGGCTCAA
>NZ_JBWXVA010000017.1:0-449 GCF_059901235.1 Fructilactobacillus sp. X3R2C1 | reverse complement strand
CCGTCAGTGACTAATTCGTAACCTTGGGCCTCTAAGCTGGCAATTTCGTTCTTTGTACTGTAATCAGACTTAGAACCGAACTTACCGTTTAAATTGTCAGTTTTAATAACCCGGTTACCATCATCTTGGTCAATGTATTGAACATGAGCTTGTTCTTCATTGGCAGTGTAGGTAACCGTATCAGTCGAGTCGGTTGAGTCGGCAGTAGTAGTTAGAGCACCAACGGTTGCCTTGTCAGGAGTGTATCCTGTAATTTCGGGCGAATCGATTGAACCGAAGACCGCGTTCTTAGTAGTCCAGTCGCCATAACTGATGATCTTGCCGGTAACCTGGTCAAAGGTTGCCGTTCGAGTGTAAGTAACCGTTTCAGTACGATCATCGGAGGCTTTACTACCGTCAGCGTAGACGTAGTGCACCGTTCTCGTAATGTTCTTAGTCAAGTCATTTAC
>NZ_JBWXVA010000016.1:0-508 GCF_059901235.1 Fructilactobacillus sp. X3R2C1 | reverse complement strand
TGGGAGCAGCGTAAGTTAAAAAACATATCAACGTATAGACGAGGATCTTTTCCCCAACCTTATGGAAAAAAAGAATGGTATGACGAAGAAAATGGTAAACCATTTGTGCAAGTTGTTGATGTTAATAATAATTTAAAATTAGTTAAGAACACTAAACAAAAGATTTCAAAAGTTGCTGAGTCAAAAAGTGTATTTGTAGAAACCGGGAGTATTTTAATTACAATTCAAGGAAGCATTGGAAGAGTTGCTATAACACAATATCCAGCGTATGTTGATCGAACTTTATTAATATTTCAGAAATTTAATTATCCAATTGATAAATATTTTTTTAGTATTTCACTTCAAAAATTGTTTCGTACAGAAAAACAAAAAGCTCCGGGCGGAACAATAAAAACAATTACAAAAAAAGCATTGAATAATTTTGAATTAGCACTTCCATTAATAGATGAACAAAACAAAATTGGAACTCTTTTCAAAAACTTTGACTCACTTATCGCTGCCAATGAAC
>NZ_JBWXVA010000015.1:0-677 GCF_059901235.1 Fructilactobacillus sp. X3R2C1 | reverse complement strand
CCCCATGATCCAAGTCAACCATTAAAACCAGGTCCAGATGGGACTTATCCATACCCAATTACGGATCCAGGTTCAGACACTAAAGTTCCTTATGGTCCCGCTACTAGTCAAGTAACTGATAATAGTGGTCACGGTACCATTACCGTTCACTACAAGGACGCTAACGGCAACACCGTTGCACCTGATAAGACGATGACCGTGCCGTTTACGAGAACCGGGACTAGAGATAACGAGACTGGTAACATTACTTGGGGCGATTGGGAGCCAGCAGGAGATGCTCATCCAGTAATCACTTCACCAACCGTTACCAATATGACTCCTGATCAGCCAACGGTGACTGGAAATGCCACTGAAGGTAAAGATGATGTTCATACCGTTATCTACAGTGACACCATGAGTACAGTTACTGATGACAGTGGTAAAGGAACCGTGACCGTTCACTATGTTGATGCTAACGGCAAGACCATGGCAAAAGACCAGGTTGTTACCGTTCCATTTACGAGAACGGGGACTAAGAACGAAAAAACTGGTTCAATTACTTGGGGTGACTGGAAGCCAGCCGATAACGCTAACCCAGTTATTAATTCTCCAAAAATTACTGGTTACACACCAAGTCAAGCTAGTGTAACGGGTGATGCTGCTGAAGGAAAAGACGATGTTCATACCGTTGTCTACAC
>NZ_JBWXVA010000014.1:0-770 GCF_059901235.1 Fructilactobacillus sp. X3R2C1 | reverse complement strand
AAAGAAGTTACGCCAGATAACCCCGGACAACCAGGTCAGCCAGTTGATCCCAATAACCCAACTGGACCGAAGTATCCAGATGGAACTGGTGTAAATGACCTGACTAAGAACATTACGAGAACCATCCACTACGTCTACGCTGACGGTAGTAAGGCCGCAGATGACCAAGTAGAAACGGTTACGTTTAACAGAACGGCCACCTTTGATGAAGTAACTGGTGAGATAACTTATGGTGCTTGGACATCTGACAATGATGTCTTTAGTTCGGTTGATTCACCAGCCATTACGGGATACACTCCTGATCAAGCGACCGTTGGTGCTTTAACTGCCACCGCTGATACTAAAAATTCAGATGTTAAAGTCACATACACTGCTAACGATGAGCAAGCTCACGTTCAGTATATTGACCAAGATGACAACAACCGGGTTATTACTACTGACAATCTAACTGGTAAGTTTGGTTCTAAGTCTGATTACTCAACCAAAGATGAGATCGCTAAGTTAGAGGCTCAAGGCTACGAATTAGTCACTGATGGTTATCCAAATGGCTACGAATTTAATACCGATAATCCAACTTTCAAGGTTATCTTTAAGCACAAGACTAAGACCGTTACACCAGACAATCCAGGACAACCAGGTCAGCCAGTTGATCCAAATAATCCAACTGGACCGAAGTACCCAGATGGAACTGGCGTAAATGACTTGACTAAGAACATTACGAGAACGGTGCACTACGTCTACGCTGACGGTAGTAAAGCCTCCGATGATCG
>NZ_JBWXVA010000013.1:0-883 GCF_059901235.1 Fructilactobacillus sp. X3R2C1 | reverse complement strand
AGCGAAAGTAACTCCACCAAGAGCGATTCATTAAGTACAAGCGACAGCCAGAGCACTTCTACAAGCAAGAGTGGCAGCACTTCATTAAGTGACAGTGAATCAACTAGTACTTCAGTGAGTGAAAGCGACTCAACCAAGAGTGATTCCGTAAGTACTAGCGATAGCTTGAGTAACTCGACAAGCAAGAGTAACTCTGTTTCATTAAGTGGCAGTGAGTCAACTAGCACCTCAATGAGCGAAAGCGATTCAACCAAGAGTGACTCATTAAGCACGAGTGAAAGCTTAAGTAACTCGACAAGTAAGAGTGATTCTGTTTCGTTGAGTGATAGTGAGTCTACTAGCACTTCAATGAGTGAAAGTAACTCCACTAAGAGTGAATCTGTAAGCACCAGTGATAGCTTAAGCGAATCTACTAGCAAGAGTGGCAGTACCTCATTAAGCGGTAGCGAATCAAATAGCACTTCAATGAGCGAAAGTAACTCCGCCAAGAGCGATTCATTAAGTACAAGCGACAGCTTAAGTGCTTCAACTAGTAAGAGTGATAGCACTTCATTAAGTGATAGTGAATCAACCAGTACTTCGATGAGCGAAAGTAACTCCACCAAGAGCGATTCATTAAGTACAAGCGACAGCTTAAGTGCTTCAACTAGTAAGAGCGGCAGTACTTCATTAAGTGACAGTGAATCAACTAGCACCTCAATGAGCGAAAGCGATTCTACTAAGAGTGACTCCATAAGTACGAGTGGTAGCCAAAGTATCTCAACTAGCAAGAGCAACAGTACTTCATTAAGTGACAGTGAATCAAATAGCACCTCAATGAGCGAAAGCGATTCTACTAAGAGTGACTCCATAAGTACGAGTGGTAGCCAAAGTATCTCAACTA
>NZ_JBWXVA010000012.1:0-1079 GCF_059901235.1 Fructilactobacillus sp. X3R2C1 | reverse complement strand
GGTTACACACCAAGTCAAGCTAGTGTAACGGGTGATGCTGCTGAAGGAAAAGACGATGTTCATACCGTTGTCTACACCGCCAATGAAGAACAGGCTCACGTTGAATACATTGACCAAGATAATGGCAATAAAGTTCTAGTAACTGATAACTTAAACGGAAAGTTCGGTAGTCAATCTGATTACAGTACTGCGGATCGGATTGCCGGTTACGAAGCACAAGGCTACGAATTGGTATCCGACGGATACCCAAGTGGTTACAAATTTGGTGACAATAATCCCACCTTCCAAGTTGTCTTAAAGCACAAGACCAAAGAAGTTACGCCAGATAACCCCGGACAACCAGGTCAGCCAGTTGATCCCAATAACCCAACTGGACCGAAGTATCCTGATGGCACTAGCAAGGACAACTTGACTAAGTCCATTACAAGAACCATCCACTACGTTTACGCCGATGGCAGTAAAGCCGCAGATGACCAAGTAGAAACGGTTACGTTCAACAGAACCGCCACCTTTGATGAAGTAACTGGTGAGATAACTTACGGTGCTTGGACATCTGACAATGATGTCTTTAGCTCGGTTGATTCACCATCCATTACCGGTTATACCCCTGATCAAGCAACTGTTGGTTCTGAAACTGCCACTGCTGATACGAAAAATTCAGACGTTAAAGTCACATACACTGCTAACGATGAGCAAGCTCACGTTCAGTACATTGACCAAGATGACAACAACCGAGTTATTACAACTGACAATCTAACTGGTAAGTTTGGTTCTAAGTCTGATTACTCAACCAAGAACGAAATTGCCAGCTTAGAGGCCCAAGGTTACGAATTAGTCACTGATGGCTATCCAAATGGTTATGAATTTAATACCGACAACCCAACTTTCAAAGTTGTTTTTAAGCACAAAACCAAGACGGTTACGCCAGATAACCCGGGACAACCAGGACAACCAGTTGATCCAAATAACCCAACTGGACCGAAGTACCCAGATGGAACTGGTGTAAATGACTTGACTAAGAACATTACGAGAACGGTGCACTACGTCTACGCTGACGGTAGTAAAGCCTCCGATGATCG
>NZ_JBWXVA010000011.1:0-1160 GCF_059901235.1 Fructilactobacillus sp. X3R2C1 | reverse complement strand
GTAGGATCGATGAACTCAAAAATCTGAAGAAATATTTGATGCAAAACATGTTTGTTTAAAAAATACGTATAAATGCCAAAGAAATTTAAATTACGATCCTGATGAGTGAAACCTTTAGGATAAAATAAGTCGTTAGCTTTCTAACGACTTATTTTTTATGGAGGTGCTTTAATGGCACAGGATGTAAAGTTTCACGAATATTTTTATCAATGGATGAGGTTATATAAGTTAGATGCGGTAAGGGATGTTACTTATGAAAAGTACATTATGACTCATAAACAGTTGGTAAAATTGGCACCAGAGTTATTACTATCAGAGCTAAGCAGATTGTCATATCAACAACTTCTTAATGATTATGCTGAAAGTCATGAACGACAAACGACGATGGACTTTCATCGACATTTAAAAGGATCTTTGATTGATGCATTAGAAGAGGATTTCATTGATCGTGATCCAACTAGAAAAGCAATTATTAAGGGTGTGAAACAACGGAAACACAAGACTAAATATTTACATCAATATGAGTTACAGGCACTCCTAAACTCATTAGATTTGGGGTCTGAAGTTAATTGGGATTACTTTATTCTATTGATAACTAAGACGGGATTAAGGTTTGCTGAGGCTCTAGGAGTTACTCCAGAGGACTTTGATTTTGCTCATCAGACACTTAATATAAGTAAAACATGGAATTATAAATCATCTGAAGGTGGCTATGCACCAACCAAGAATCGATCTTCAGTTAGAAAGATACCTTTAGATTGGCAAACAGTGATTCAATTTTCCCAGTTAACGAAAAATTTACCGCAAGATAAGCCAGTGTTTGTTCATGGCAAGGTTTATAATGATACGATTAATCATAAGTTAGAACGACTGTGTAAAAAGGTTAATATTCCAGTTATTTCGGTCCATGGATTACGTCATACGCATGCATCTTTGTTATTGTATGCTGGTGTTAGTGTTGCTTCGGTAGCAAGAAGACTGGGACATTCTAATATGACGACAACACAACAAACATATCTTCATATTATTCAGGAGTTAGAAAATCAGGATAATGATAAAGTCATGAAACATTTGGCTAGTTTGATCTAGATTGTGAAATTAAATAGCTAAAAATTTAAAAAAGCATTCATATTTTACAGTATGAATGCTTTTTTGCTTAA
>NZ_JBWXVA010000010.1:0-1801 GCF_059901235.1 Fructilactobacillus sp. X3R2C1 | reverse complement strand
AGAGTAGATCTTTGAAAACTGAACAAGATTTTGATTACAAGTGTAAGGTAATTTTAAGTTGTAGAACTTAAAATTAAACATTTGCGAAGTCAATTCGCTTTTTAATTCTTTTGAAAAAGAATAACAACAAATAATAATGAGCTAGTAAAATTTCTCATTTCTAAAATGAGAGTTTGATCCTGGCTCAGGACGAACGCTGGCGGCATGCCTAATACATGCAAGTCGAACGAGCTGCGCTTATTGATAGTTGATGCTTGCATTAACTAGATTTAAGTTAGCAGCGAGTGGCGAACTGGTGAGTAACACGTGGATAACCTGCCCAGAAGAAGGGGATAACACCTGGAAACAGATGCTAATACCGTATAACAACGAAAACCACATGGTTTTCGTTTGAAAGATGGCCTTTGTGCTATCGCTTTTGGATGGATCCGCGGCGCATTAGCTAGTTGGTGAGATAAAGGCTCACCAAGGCGATGATGCGTAGCCGACCTGAGAGGGTAATCGGCCACATTGGGACTGAGACACGGCCCAGACTCCTACGGGAGGCAGCAGTAGGGAATCTTCCACAATGGACGAAAGTCTGATGGAGCAATGCCGCGTGAGTGAAGAAGGGTTTCGGCTCGTAAAACTCTGTTGTTAGAGAAGAACGGGCGTGAGAGTAACTGCTCACGTCGCGACGGTATCTAACCAGAAAGTCACGGCTAACTACGTGCCAGCAGCCGCGGTAATACGTAGGTGGCAAGCGTTGTCCGGATTTATTGGGCGTAAAGCGAGCGCAGGCGGTCTTCTAAGTCTGATGTGAAAGCCTCCGGCTTAACCGGAGAAGTGCATCGGAAACTGGGAAACTTGAGTGCAGAAGAGGACAGTGGAACTCCATGTGTAGCGGTGAAATGCGTAGATATATGGAGGAACACCAGTGGCGAAGGCGGCTGTCTAGTCTGTAACTGACGCTGAGGCTCGAAAGCATGGGTAGCAAACAGGATTAGATACCCTGGTAGTCCATGCCGTAAACGATGAGTGCTAGGTGTTGGAGGGTTTCCGCCCTTCAGTGCCGCAGCTAACGCATTAAGCACTCCGCCTGGGGAGTACGACCGCAAGGTTGAAACTCAAAGGAATTGACGGGGACCCGCACAAGCGGTGGAGCATGTGGTTTAATTCGATGCTACGCGAAGAACCTTACCAGGTCTTGACATCTTCTGTTAACCTAAGAGATTAGGTGTCCCCTTCGGGGGCAGAATGACAGGTGGTGCATGGTTGTCGTCAGCTCGTGTCGTGAGATGTTGGGTTAAGTCCCGCAACGAGCGCAACCCTTGTCATTAGTTGCCAGCATTCAGTTGGGCACTCTAATGAGACTGCCGGTGACAAACCGGAGGAAGGTGGGGATGACGTCAAATCATCATGCCCCTTATGACCTGGGCTACACACGTGCTACAATGGACGGTACAACGAGTTGCGAAACCGCGAGGTCAAGCTAATCTCTTAAAGCCGTTCTCAGTTCGGATTGCAGGCTGCAACTCGCCTGCATGAAGTTGGAATCGCTAGTAATCGTGGATCAGCATGCCACGGTGAATACGTTCCCGGGTCTTGTACACACCGCCCGTCACACCATGAGAGTTTGTAACACCCAAAGTCGGTTAGGTAACCTTTTGGAGCCTGCCGCCTAAGGTGGGACAGATGATTAGGGTGAAGTCGTAACAAGGTAGCCGTAGGAGAACCTGCGGCTGGATCACCTCCTTTCTAAGGAAAAATTCGGAAACCTTACATTATTGAAGTCTTGTTTAGTTTTGAGAGTTTTACTCTC